>WTGC01000053.1 GCA_011523705.1 Chloroflexota bacterium
GTTGAAAGTCTTGCCGAAGCTGCTCCAGCAGATTCAAAATCTCCGCGCGAATCGAAGGCTCACTGTTGGTAAGGTGAACATCTGGGAGCAGCCGGGTTCCCGCATTGAGATGTCGCCCTTTGGCAGCATCAAAGATTCGGGCAATGCCGCCAAGGAAGGGGTGCTGGAGGCAGTGAAATTCTTTACCAACGTAAAACCTTGTTCGCTTTCCTGGCCGACTTAGGGTCACGCAGGAGCTTGACCCAGTTCAGCCCCTAACATGGTTAAACGGGCTGTGCTCAATGCATTGCGAGAGCGCATTGAAGGCGTCTTTCATGACCTTCAGAACACCAGACGCAATGTGGAACGGCTGTTGGCGAAGACGGTGATCGGTTTGACAACCCGCCTGATTGCAAAAGTCACCACTCACCTGTTTAAGCATATCTTGCGTATTCACTATCATATTGATATTCAGACCTTTCAATGCTCAAGCAGTTTCACATCGGACGGTCTGTATTTCCCGCGCGAGAATCATCCCACGGCGACCGACGGCGCGCAGCGGGACGATTTTGAGAACGGGACCAAATGTCGTGGCGAGTGGATAAGCGGCGAAAGCCTTCCTCTAGGCACGTACAACATCGTACTGAATGCCTATGGCGTATCCTATCGCGTCACATGGGAGCGTCTAGACCAGGACTACAATTTGATTTTCGTTCGCTGCGAAGATGGCGAATCCTAGTCAGCGTGCTTGATTCAGTCGCGGTCGGCAGGTACACTTGAATTGCAATGAACCACATGTTCAACACTGACAATGCCGCGCAGGTGCTGCTGATCATCGTGAGCAGCTATTTGATCGGCTCCTTCCCGACGGCGTATTTCGTCGGCAAAGCGCGGGACGTCAATATCTTTGAAGTCGGCAGCGGCAACATGGGCGGGACGAATGTAGCGCGCGCGGTGGGTAAAGGCTGGGCGATATTCACCGGCTTGGTGGATGTCTTGAAGGGCGTCTTCGCCGTCTGGCTGGCGCGCGATGTGATCCTGCCGGAGCAAATCGGCGTGGCGACATCGGTATCGGCGACTTGCGTGGTAGTAGGGCATAATTGGTCGCTCTTCGCCACGGTGCTGACGGCGTCGGTTAAAGAAGGCAAGCTCCGGCTGATCGTGCGCGGCGGCAAAGGCGCGGCGACTGCCTTCGGCGCCATGCTGATGATCCAGCCCGCACAGATTCTGGTCGCGGCGGCCATCGCGGCGGCGGTGATCGCGCGCACGCGTTATGTCTCGCTCGGTGTATTGATCGGCTTCGGGGTGGCGAATCTGTGGCTGATTCTGCTGGTCGGGACCGAGTTTCAGAAGCCGATCCTGCTCTTGTACGCCCTGGCCTTGACCGTGATGATTCCTTTGCGTCATTGGGGCAATGTGCAGCGACTGCTTGCTGGCACCGAGCGGCGGCTGGGCGAGCGGGCGACGTAAGTAGCCTACCCCTCCCCCCGACCCCCTCCCCGATGCATCAGGGAGGGGGAGATTTCTGAGCGAAAATCAGTTGGATCGGTTGTAAATCAGGGCAAGCTTTACTATCCTCGCCGGGTTAGATTTTTTCCGTCAGAGAAGCATGATAATCGAAAGCGAAGCGGACCTCCGCGGGATGAAGCGCATCGGCGAAATCTGCGGCTTGACGCTGAAGCTGATGCTCGACAGCGCCGAAGCCGGCATGAGCACGCGCGACCTCGACGACATCGGGCGCGACTTCATGCTAAAGATGGGCGCAGTCTCAGCGCCAATTCAAGCGTATGAATTCCCCGGTTACACCTGCATCAGCCTCAATGACGAAGCGGCGCACGGCGTCCCGCGCAAGGATCGCTTGATTCGCCCGGGCGACTTGCTGAATGTCGATGTGTCGGCCGTGCTGGAGGGCTATTGGGGCGATACCGGCGCGACCATCATCGTGCCGCCGGCGCGCGCCGATTTTGTGAAGCTTTGCCAGGTGACGCGCAACGCCCTGCAACTGGCAATTGAGCTGGCGCGGCCCGGCCAGCGGGCAAGAGCGATCGGGCGGGCGGTGGAGAAATACGCCAAGCGCCGCGGCTATCGCACCTTGCGCGAGCTGGGCGGGCACGGCGTTGGGCGGCATATCCACGAAAAGCCGTCCATCCCCAATTTTCACAACCGGCGCAATCGCGATGTGCTGGAAGACGGCATGGTCTTGACGCTGGAGCCCTTCCTCAATGCCGGTCGCGGCAAGATCCAAGCGGCGGAAGACGGCTGGACGCTGCGCACGGTGGATGGCAGCGTGTCGGCGCAATATGAGCACACCGTCATCATCAACGGCGCCGCGCCGATTCTGGTGACGGAGGTCGAGGGCGGCTATGTCTGATCGGTTTATGGTGGAGAGGAGCAGGGCATGATCACTGGCATCGATCATATTGTCATTGCGACGTATTCGCTGGAGCGGGCGACGGAGACATGGCGTGCTCTCGGCTTCAATGTGGTCGAGGGCGGGCGGCACCCATACGGCTCCTACAACGCGCTGATTGGATTCGCCGATGGCAGCTATATTGAATTGCTCGGTTTCTACGAAGAGAGCCCGGACCATGTTTGGTGGGATTTGCTGCATGAGCGGGGCGGCGGCTTGATTGACTTCTGTATGGCGACCGATGATATCCGTGCCGATCATGCCGCTTTTCGCGCGCGGGGCGTCGAGTGCAGCGAGCTGATCGAAGGCGGAAGGGCGCGCCCCGACGGATACGAGGTCAAATGGATCAACAACAAGGTCGAGGGCGATTGGCAAGGGCTGATCCCTTTCATCATTGAAGATGTGACGCCGCGGGCGGAGCGGCTTCCGCGGGAGACAGCGCATGAGAACGGCGTGACCGGCATTGAGAGCCTCAGCTTTGCAACGGGCGACGTGACGCGCTTTGCCGGGGTCATGTCCGCGGTGACGGGCTTGGCGAGCGAAACGGTCAACGACGAAGAGGTACAGGCCGCTGGCATGCGCTTGACAGTCGGCGCGCATACATTGGAGTATCTGGCGCCTGTCGGCGAGGAGGGTCCGCTGGCGGCCCATCTGACGGGGAATCGGCCGGCGCCGTATCGCGTGCGATTTAGGACGACGGGCGACGCGCGGCGCTGGGGTCCGGCCGAGACGGAGGGAGTTCGGGTTGACTTAGTATGAGGGTCAGCCGCGCAGCCGCTGCAGCAAACCGCTGTGACGCTCGGCGACTTTGTTGTTGTTGACGGCGATGTGCAGCGCCTGGCGCGTGCCGACGAGGATGACAAGCCGCTTCGCCCGCGTGATGGCGGTGTAGATCAGATTGCGCTGCAGCATCAGGTAATGCTGCGTCAGTATCGGCATGACCACGGCCGGGTACTCCGAGCCTTGCGAGCGGTGGGTGCTGATGCAATAAGCGTGCATCAGATCGTCCATTTCGCTGTAATCGTAAACGATGTAGCTGCCGTCGATGATCACTTCCAGCGAGTTGTCATCGTCGTTGATGCTATCGATGAAGCCGATATCGCCGTTGAAGACGTCTTTGTCGTAATTGTTGCGCGTCTGCATCACTTTGTCGCCGACGCGGAAGAGACGGTTGCCCAGCTTGACCTCGGCCACGCGAAAGTCGCCATTTAGTTCGCTCTGCAAGCGGCTGTTGAGATTGTTCACGCCAGCGGCGCCGCGATACATGGGCGCGATGACCTGGATATCGCGCACGGGATCGAAGTCCCAGCGCTCTGGCACACGCCGCTTGACGATATCGACCATCATATCGGCGACGGCTTCGGGGTCGCTGACGTTGAAAAAGAAGAAGTCGTTGGATTGGTTGTCGGTGATGGGATGGCGGCCTTGATTGATGCGGTGGGCGTTGCTGACGATGTGGCTGGCGTCGTCCTGGCGGAAGATCTGATCAAGGCGTGTTACATGAGCGATGCCGCTATCGATGACATCGCGCAGCACATTGCCGGCGCCCACCGACGGCAGCTGATCGACATCGCCAACCAGCATCAGGTGGGTTGTTGGCTCCAAGGCGCGCAGCAAGCTGTGGAAGAGTTGCAAGTCGAGCATGGAGGCTTCGTCGATGACGACCATGTCGGTCGGCAGCGGATTGGATTCGTCGTGTTCAAAGCCGCCCTCATCGGCCGAAAAACCGAGTAGGCGGTGGATGGTGCTGGCATTTTCGCCGCTGGCTTCAGCCAGGCGTTTGGCCGCTCGTCCCGTCGGCGAGGCCAGGCGAAAGCGCGAATCGCGCTCCTTCAGCGCATGGATCAGCATTTGCAGCGTCGTAGTTTTGCCGGTGCCCGGTCCGCCGGTTAGAACGCTGACCTTGCTCGTCAGCGCCGCGCGCACGGCACTGAGCTGCTGCTCGGAAAGCGACACATCGTTGCGCTTGCTCAACTTGGCAAGATATTGCGCCCAATCGGTTTCGCGGTGGCCGCGGTTTAGCGGGCTTTTGCCCCGCGCGATGCCCTGGAGCAACTGCCCAGCGGCAGTCTCGGCGCGGAAGTAGCGCTGCAGGTAGACGGCTTGGATCACCTCGTACAGCGCATGATCGCGCAGTTTATCTTCGACCAGCTTGCCTGCCATCACCTGACCGTGCAAAGCGATCGACAGCGCAGAATCATCGTCAACACCGAGCAGCTCAGCCGCCTTTTCCAGCAATTCGTCGCGCGGGGCGTAGGTATGGCCCTCGCGAGCCAGTTCGTTGAGCGCGTAATGCAAGCCGGCGCGCAGCCGATGCGGGTCGTCCGGCAGCAAACCCATACGGCGCGCGATTTGGTCGGCTTTGCGGAAGCCGATGAGATGGACGTCTTGCGCCAGTTGATAGGGATTGTTCTGGATAATCTGCTGGGTATGAGGGCCATATTCGTTGAGGATGCGCTGGGCGATCTTGGCGCTGATGCCATTCCCTTGCAAGTAGATTAAGACATTGCGCTCGCCCCGCTTTTCGGGCCAAACTTTGATGAGGCTGCGCGCGAGCGATCGTTTCAGCTGTGGCACCTCGTAGATACGTTCCGGATCAGCATCGAGGATCGCGACCGTATCGTTGCCGAGATGCTTCACGATTTTTTCCGCCGTGCGCGGTCCGATGCCTTTGACGATACCGCTTGAGAGATAATTGATGATGCCCTGCACCGTATTTGGAGGGACGGGGATAGCCTGCTGGGCGCGGAATTGGCGCCCGTACTTGGGATCGGTGACCCACTCGCCGGTGAATTCGGCCGATTCGCCTTCGTTTAGCGGGGGCATGAAGCCGACGACCGCCACCGTGCCATCGCGCGCCTGCGCCCGCGGATAGCGCTTCTCCGGCAAGATCTTGACGACGCTGTAGCCGCTGTCTTCGTTGAAATAGGTGATGCGCTCGACCGCGCCTTTGAGTTGTTCGTCCATGCGCTTTCCGGCGTGTGCCTACGCCTACCATGATAGTACGGATTGGCGACTGCGCTAAGGGGCGGGGCGCAGGTGTGTCCCGCGCTTTGCTATCCCATGCCCCGCCAGGTCTACCCCCCTCGGTCCCCCCATAGTAACGGGGGGAGGCTAACGTCGTGCGGGTTTTCGCGTAGGATGGATGCTTGGGGCTTTGCGCGCTGTGCTATCCCATCCCCGCCATACCAACGTGCTGTAAGGCTTGTCCGGTATTGGGCCATGCTTTCTCGCCGGTTACACCCCATCCCCCCAACCCCCTTCCCGAAGGTCGATGTCTACGTGACCCAGCAAGCTAAGGAAGGCGGAGCACTCTAGCGGAGCACTCGGTAGCAAAGGTTTCTCACTGCTTTGGTACCCGAATCTCCCATGTCTGCCGTCGAGTCACCCTTCCCTAGTTCACTGGGGAAGGGCCGGGGATGGGGTAAGACATACGGAAAACGGGCTTCTTGCACTACCGGACAAGCCTTGTAGGGGCGACTGACGGTCTGTGTCGGCGGTCTGTGTCTACGCGACCTACGCGACCCTGTGAGTCGCCCGCGCTGCCCATGCAGATCACGGGGGCGAGCCACCGGCTGGCCCGTACACACATTCGATAATTCTGGCAATCTCTTTCCTTTTGCGGACATTGCAATTTATTCCTTGGAATCACTTCTGCGCCACTATAAGAATCAACCCTCGACGATCTCACTTTAACTCGGTGAACTCGGTGGTAAGAAATTCCTCCGTGTTGCCTCGATTCCGCTGTGGTGAAAAAAACCTGCTCCTGACCATGACCCAACGTTAGAAAATCCTAACCCGCGACTATCCGTTCGCCTATTCTAGAACACGCGTGCTATCTTCGCGATTGAGATGGCTGATGGCGATTGCCCTCAGACGCTTAACATGGCGCGGGATTTGCCTTCGCGGTTTCGCTTTCGGGCGGTGGCGGGGGCGATCGACGTGCCGCATGGCTGCCCGCCGCTGCGCCACTCGATAGCCGCGCGCGGACGGACTGAGGCAGCGTTGGGACTGGAAGGAATCCCGTTTTTGCGGGTGAGGGATATTGCGTATGAATGAAGGAAGTGTGAGTCAATCCATCAAAACAGTGAAGATGATCGATGAGCCAGCCGGTCGCGTCGGCGGCTATTTGATTACCTGGGGCGAGGCGAATCAGCCCGATATGCAAGGCGAGTACTTCACGCCCGAGACCGATGTCGGGCTCGATTGGTATGAGCGGCGACCGGTGCTCTATCACCACGGGCTGGATGGCGCGCTGAAGGCGGCGGTGATCGGCGTCATTGATACGCTGGCGCCGGATGAGATCGGGCTCTGGGCGGAGGCGCAGCTGGACCTGCACAAACGCTATGTGAGAGCGGTGCAGCGTCTGGTGGATCAGGGCGCGCTGAGTTGGTCTTCGGGCAGCTTGCCGCACCTGGTCGAGGTGGGAGAAGGGGGCCGGATCAAGCGCTGGCCCATTGTTGAAGGCAGCCTGACACCGACCCCGGCCGAGCCGCGGCGGACGGATGTGCGGACCTTGAAGAGCGCCTACAAGGCGCTGGGTCTGGACATGTCGCGGCTGGGGTTGGGCGATGCGGCGGCCACGGATGCAGATTTTGCAAATGAGAAAGGACAATCCATGACGGAAATGACAGAGACACCGCTCAAGCGCCTGCCTTTGGCGGATGAGCGCGAGGCGCTGAAAATGGCGCGCATCGAGGTCGGCAGCGAATTCGACGGCTTGGACGCGCTGGACATGCTGCACGGCTATATGCTGCTGCGCTCAGTCAAGAGCTTTCGCGGCGTCAGCGAGCGTTACAGCAACGCGCTGGCGGCCAAGGTCAATGGGGCGAAGCTGAAAGCGATCAAAGCTGACGAATTGGCGTACAGCACGCAAACCGGCTTCGGCGATGAGTGGGCGCCGGATTTGTGGAGCCAGCAGATCTGGCACAAGGCGCGGCAGGACAATACGATTCTGCCGCT
>WTGC01000168.1 GCA_011523705.1 Chloroflexota bacterium
TCCGCAGCCAATCGGCGACCGTGCCACGAAAGCTGCCGATCATGACGCTGACGCCAACGATGACGCTGACGGCGATGGTCAGCGCGGCCACCGCCACCGAAGCGCGGCTCAGGGACCGCGTGATCGAGCGCGCCGCCAGCCTGCCCAAGACGCCGAAGAACGCCGTCGAAACCGGCAGCAGCAAGCGCATCAGCAGGATCAGCGCGGCCGGCGTGAACATCGCGCCGCCGATGAGAATGCACAGTGAAGCGGCGAAGCTGAGCGCCAGCCCGCCCGGCGCTATCAGCAGGAGCAAGCCCAGCAGACTCATCAAGACGGCGCCAAGTGTGATCGCAGGCAGCAGACGCCGCGTCTGCGCTTCTTCATCTGAGCGGCGCATCACGCCCGCCGGCGGACTGCGCGTCGCATCCCAGGAGGGGATGGCGGCGGCAAGCAAGCTCGCGCCCAGCCCGATCGCGGCGCCCTTCAGGAGCGTCAGCGGCGGCACGGAGATGCGCTGCACATCCACACTGAAATAAAGATCGCTGATCGTCTGCGAAACCAGCGCGACCGCTCCGCGCCCAAAGATGATGCCCAGCGCCAAGCCGAGCAAAGCGCCTATTACGCCCAGGATGAAGGCTTCCAGCAAAATAAAGCGGAAAATCTGCCGGCGGGTCGTGCCTAGCGCGCGCATGATGCCGAGCGTTCCGCGCCGCTGCAACACGCTGAAGGTCACCGTGTTGTAAATGAGGAACACGCCCACGACCAGCGCCAGCGTGCTCATCGCCTGCAGATTGAATTCGAAGGCGGCGATCATCTGATCAAGCGCGTTTTCTCCTTTCACAGCAACCAACTGGATGCCGGCGGGCAAGGCGGCGCGCAGCGTTACCGTTTCGTCTTGCTCGAGGATGAGATCAATGCGACTGAGACGCCCGCTCATGCCTGTGATCTCTTGCGCGCTGGCGATATCGCTGATGATCAGATCATCCAGCGCTTGGCGGCTGGCGCCATCGGCCGGCTGCAAAATGCCGACCAAGCGCGCCGGGCTGAAGCGACCGCCGACGCTGATTTGCAGCTCGTCCTCCAGTTCCAGACCGAGCCGCCCCGCCAGCGCCTCACTGATGACGACCGCGCCCGGTTCGGCGATGAGGCGGTTGAGCGCGGCGTAATCGATCTGGTCCGCTTCGTCAGCCAAATAGGAGCGGAAGGGCGCCTCGGACAAGGGATCGACGCCGAGCAGCCGCAAAGCCTGGTCGCCGCCGGCGATGCGCGCAAACTCGGTCACAACCGGTGCGCTGAGCTTGTAACCCAATTCCAGCCGCAGGCGCGTATACAGAGCGGAGCTGAAGCCGTTGGGTCCGCCGACGATCTGGTGGGTGGCGCGCCCAACCAGGCTTTCGCTGCTGAGCGTGAAGGCGCGGCTGGCCGACCCGTTGGCGATATCGATGGCGACGACGACGGCGACGCCCAGAGCCACGCCCAGCACAAACATCCCGCTCTGGAAGAGGCGCCGGCTGATGTAGCGCAAGGCGAGGCGAAATATGATTGAGGGCATGATTGTTGCGCGGTTCGCGCGCCGCCTAATGTGCTGTCTCATTGCAGTGGGCGACCCACCGGGTCGCCCCTACAATATTCTCTATGAAAGTCGTCTGTAGGGGCGATTCTGTGAATCGCCCGATGTTGCAATCGTGAATATACGGTCGACACACAGTGTCGCCCCTACGGATCCTGAGCGACAGGCGACCCAGCAACTCGACCCTACACGCCGAACATGTCCTTGAAGCGCTGAAGGCGGGCGAGATAATCGTCCAGCGCCTCGCCGTGGGGGTAGACTGCCAGCTCGGTCGCGCCGATTGCCCGCCAGCCAGCGACTAGCGCTTCCCATTCGCTCTCGGGCGTATGTTCCGTCCGCAGACGCGTATGCAAGCCCACCTGCCCGGCGCGGCCTGCTTCTTCGGCATAGGCGAGAAATGCCTCGACCATCGGCTTGGCATCTTCCGCCGGGCCCTCCTGCGCTAGATAACCATCGCTCAATCTTCCGGCTCTTTGCAAGACGACATCGGCATAGCCGCCGATCCAAATCGGGATCGGCTGTTTCGGCAAGGGGTTGATGCCGGCATCGTCAATCTGGTCGAATCGACCGTGATAGGTCACCAGTTCCTTCGTCCACAATTCGCGCAATAGGGCGATCTGTTCTTCGCAGCGGGCGCCGCGCGTGCTGAAATCAAGGCCGAGCGCCTGGTATTCGACCTCGTTCCAGCCGATGCCGATGCCCATGCGGAAGCGTCCGCCGGAGAGCAAATCGAGCTGGGTCGCCTGTTTCGCCACCAGCGCCGTCTGCCGCTGCGGCAGGATCAAGACGCCGGTCATGAAGCCGATCGTCTCGGTGAAGCCCGCCATCCAGGAGAAGAGCGTGAAAGGCTCATGGAACATGTCCATGTAATTGTAGGGTCGGCCGCTATCCCAGCCGGGCCGGTCGGGATTGGCGCCCAGTACGTGGTCATATGCCAAAATATGATGGTAGCCCATGCCCTCGGCTGCTTGTACGAAATCGCGCAGCACGGCCGGGTCCGCGCCGATCTGCGTCTGCGGCAATACGACTCCGAATTTCATCGTTGATCTCCCTTTATCCTCTGCCATGTTTGGGCAAATGCTAACGGAGTTGCCGCGATAAAGCCAGATGGCGCCGAGCGTTTACGCACACATCATCGCGAATTGTAGGGGCGACTCGGTTAGTCGCCCGTTGGTTGAATAAGGTGTAGGGGCGACCAACCTGGTCGCCCGTTGTTCTCATAAGGAGTTGGGCGCGGGCGACTTGATAAGTCGCCCCTACAGTTCGACATGGAAGCGAACTTGCATCTGCTATGCTTTATGCTAAGTTGACGGCAGTCACCGCCTGAAAGACCAAGCATGCCCGATCTATCCGTCGTCATTGTCAGCTACAATACGCGCGACCTGCTGCGGAATTGCCTGCTGTCGCTGCGGGAGAGCGTCGGGCTGGATCTCGAGATCATCGTTGTCGACAACGCCTCCTCCGATGGCAGCGCCAAGATGACGCGCGCTGAATTTCCCGAGGTTCGGCTGCTGGCGCAGTCGCTGAACGCCTGGTACTGCGGCGGCAACAATATCGGCATCGACGAATCCAGCGCCGATATCGTGCTGCTGCTCAATCCCGATACCGAGGTCGCGCCGGATGCTTTGGCGCTGATGCGCCGCTTCTTGCTGGACCATCCCGATTATGTCGGCGTTACCGCTCAGTTGGTCTACCCCGATGGCAAGCTCCAGCCAACCTGTGCGCGCATACCCGACTTTCGTCATCTGCTCATGGCATACAGCGCCCTGGGTTACTTGCTGCCGACGCTCAAACGCGAGCTGCACAGCGAAGTGACTTACGGCGATTGGGATCGGGGCAGCGATCGCGATGTGGAAGCCATCCCCGGCGCCTGCACCATGATGCGGCGCGCTGATATTCGCCTAGATGATGATCTGCTGCTCTACTTCCCCGAAGAGACACTGGCGCGGCGACTTCGCCGACCGATGCGTTTTCTGGCGGCGGCGAAAATCATTCACCACGAAAAGTCATCGACGCGCAGTTGGTTCGCCACCAGCATCTTCTTCCGCGATATGCTGATCTATTGCCGCAAGCATCACGGCTTGGCGCGGATGCTGCTGCTCTGGGCGCTGAGCCGGCCGGTCTACTGGCTGATGTGGCTGAAGAATCGCCGGCATCGTTGCTAAAGATGCATTGGGAAAACACGGCTTCATCGCCAAAACGCCACGCGGTCTGTAGGGGCGACCTACCAGGTCGCCCGCCGGTCAAAAGAAATCACCGCACTGCTATTGGAGGTACAGCGAATCCTCAAGCCATCTTGCAGGATTCTCGTAAATGTACTTGCGGATGTCGTCTAGGGATCGCTCATTTCGGATAATGTGCTCGTAGAAGTTTCGCTGCCAAATGGGTTGTTCAGGACGTTGAGAAAGCGATTTGCTTCTGATCGTGACGGCACGTTTGAATTGGCCAACAATGACACCTAGCGAATCCGAATGCGAGTTGCTAGCCGCACGATCAATCCCCGGATAAGATTGCGTGCCGCCGTCGGCTGATTCCTCGTCGAATTTTAGTATGATTCCATGTATGTGATTTTGCATCAAGACATAAGCGTCTACTTCAACACCTCGACGAATCTGCGATATATGTTGCCAGCATTCGGTAACGATGATACCCAGGTCATTTGCAATCATTCTTCCTTCACGTATCTGACCAAACTGGCACGAATTCTGACAAGCGCAAATCGTTACGAAGTATGCGCCATTCTGTCGATAATCGTACCCTTGCAGACGAAGTGAACGGCGCGCGGGTAGCGAAGGCTTACGCATTGACACAATTTAGACCCAACCTAAACCTAGCGCGGGCGACCTGATAGGTCGCCCCTACACATCCAACCCCGTGTAGAAGTTTCACATAAACCCCAGTCCACACAACTATCCCCCAAAAACCGCCAGCGGCATGTGGAAGGACACCACCCAGTTGGGCGGGGCGACTATAGAACTGATCTTCAGGTCGCCGGCGACGCTGCAGAGGATATAAGCCTGGCTGCGGCTCATGCGCTGATTCGCTTCCAGCCAATCGATCATATAGCGGACGCTGTTCTTGGCGTTCTCCATCAGATCGGGTCCCTGCGCCGTCGTGATGTGATAGCCCTGGCTATCGAGTTTGCTCATCGGGCTCGGGCGGCGCAGCTGCACTTCAGGCAGGTCGGCGCCCTTGAGCAGCTTGAAGCGCATCGTGACGGTCATCGGCGCTTCAATGCCGGTAATGCAAACCTCGCCCTGCCCTTGCGCCGCGTGGCAATCGCCCGTCGCGAATAAAGCGCCCTCGACCAGCACCGGCATCCAGACAGTCGAGCCGATAGTCATATCGCGCACATCCATGTTGCCGCCATTCGCGCGCGGAGGAAAGGTGCTGAAGCGCCCTTTTTCCCGTGGCGCCACCCCGACCACGCCGGTATGCGGCTCATAGGCCAGGCTGATATGGTCGACCTCGGTCGAAGTAATGGTCTCGCCATCAATGCGCCACTGATGAAAATAACTGTAATCAAAGTCTTCCGACAGCAGGCCCAAGCCCGGTCGATGGGCTGACCAGCCCCAGCCCTTGTGCTGCAGATCGAGGATGTCAATCTCGAGCGCGTCGCCCGGTTCGGCGCCCTTGATCCAGACCGAACCATTCAAGGCATGGACTCTGCTACGATCGACCTTGTCATATTCGGCGACTGTCCAGTCCGGCTGGACTTGCCCGTTGGGCTCCTGGCAGTCGAAAACGACCGTATCGCCGCTCTCGATTTCCAGGCGCGGCTCGATCGAATTGTCCCAGAAGGGTTGGATGACGCTGTCGTCTAGGAAGTGTTCAGTCATGTTCCGTTTCCTCGCTCAGGCGACTACTGCATATAGGAACGCGGCGTCGCCTTGAGAACGGTGACTTGCAATCCGTCAACATCCATCAGCGCGGGCAGCTTCGGAGCGATTTCATCGCGCCAGAAGTCATTGTTGTACACGGCGTCATAGAGCGCTTCGCGTTCCGCCTCGTCTTTGAAGCGGCGGATCCAGACATAGGTGTCTTCCGCGTCGTTCAGAAAGGAGGCCAGAATGGTCATGCCCTTGGACCGCTGATAGGGAATGATCTCGTCATCCATATATTTGACAAACTCTGGACCTTTGCCCGGCTGCATGTCATACACCCGCAATTCAAAAAACATCATTTCGCTCCTTCGCTTATGTGAATGACACAATCATAACAGGTCGCGGCGCCAAATACGCGAAATGGAACATTTTGCTGACCCATTGTGACTGTCGTCTGTAGCCGCGACGCATCGGCTCGCCCACTGGCCATCGCCAACAGTAGGGCTTATCCGCCGCTGAAATATGCGAGCGCGTTTTTTCCACCCCGACCCCCTTCCCCAGCAAGCTACTGAGGACAGGAAAGGTTTGTAACGACTTGAAAGGCGGTGAATCGCAATTGATGTAAAGATTCATCAGTAACACATCTATCCCCCTACAGGAGAGAAGGTGAAACTGATGAATCTGCAGTTATTGTACCACTGGCAGGAGATCGTTTCGAAGCATTTTTCGAACTTCACGGTTTGGCAGCACAAGCGTTTGGCATTGTTCAGTCTAGGGTGATGCTCTGCGAGCATTGCCATCAGTCAAGGTTTGCGAAGGTTTTGGCGGTAGAGGTATTTGCCGATGGTATCGTGCGACAGTTGCGGCGCTGCATCTCGGATCAGAAGTGAACGCCCGCTCAGTTCTCGTTGAATTGGACACGCTGGGTTGTCACGTTTCTGCCGAAGATGCCACTGGTGTTGTTGGTAGACGAGACCCGTATCGGAGGGCGCTTTCGAGCGATGGCGGTGGGCGTAGCGTACAAGCGGCGCTGTATTCAGCTTGCCTGGACTTGCTACAAGGCGAGGAGCCGGGAGGACCATCCAATTGAAGGTCAGGTGGGGATGATTGCGGCTATGCTCGCGCAACTCAAGACCGTTTTGCCGGATGACAGGCCGGTTATGGGGCTGGCGGACCGCGGCATCGGCAACTCTACAGCGCTGTGCAAGGCAGTTGAGGCCTTGGGCTGGCATTATCTGTTCCGCGTCCCGAAAACAGTCAAGATCAAGACCGATGGCGGGATATTGCATCCGCACAAGGAAGTGAACAAGGGGGACGATGGTCCGCGAGCGGATCGGTCTTTATCAAACGGGGCAAGCTTGGGGCGCATGTGCGCGCGATCTGGGAGCGAGATTGCGCCGAACCTTGGATTTTGGTCACCAACAATCCGGCCTTGACGGGGCGGGAGTATGCAAAGCGCAACTGGCAGGAACAGAGCTTCCGCGACTTGAAGAGCGGTGGCTGGCAGTTGGAGATGTGTCGTTTGCGCTCAGTAGACCGAATGGAACGATTCCTGTCGATCTTGGCGCTCGCGCAAGGCATGGCTTTAGCGCTAGGCAGCCAAGCCGTTATCACAGGAAAGGCGCGCCGACTGACAAAAACGAAAGACGGCAAGTTGAGACGCCCCTTAAGCTTGGTCAAGGAAGGAATCGCCTACTTAAACAAGTACGTCTTACATCATGACCAATTCTCGTCTCCGCGCATTCTCCCCGATCACAGGCTATGTTAAACCTGTCCTGTCGTCAGCCCACAAGGGGAGAGAGGCTTATAAAATACGCAAGGACATTGACTAGCTCCCCTTCCCTCATTTTGGGGATGCTCCTCATTGAGATGAGGAGGAGGCCGCGCCGCGCCGCGTAGGTCGCGTAGGTCGCGCAGGTCGCGTAGGTCGCGTAGACACTGACCGCCGACACTGACCGCCGACATTGACCGCC
>WTGC01000067.1 GCA_011523705.1 Chloroflexota bacterium
CTGTGCATCTAGTATACTCTCTTTACTAGGTGTCCAGTTTTTCGGGACCACTACACCCCTCACCCCCCGGCCCCCTCTCCCACAAGGGGAGAGGGGGAGCTACGCGCAGGCAGGCGCAAGGTATTTTGCGTGAGCGGCGGCATAGTCGCGCGTGAGTCTACATTAGTCGGCGTGGTTGTGGGCGAGACATGTCTCGCCCCTACATTGACGCGGGCGGAGCAAGTTTTCATTTACATCTTTCCAAGCTGTGATAAAACAGGGGCGATAGATTGACGAGGGCGCGCCGCGACTGCGTATGGACGGTAGCGGGCTGGATATTGGCGGGGAGGACGATGAGCGAACAACATACTTTTCAGGCGGAAACGCAGCAGCTGCTGAACATTCTCATTCACTCGCTTTACACCGAGAAGGAGATCTTCTTGCGCGAGCTGATCTCGAATGCGTCGGACGCCTTGAATCGGCTGCAGTTTGAGATGTTGACCAATGACGATGTTGTGGATCCGCAGGCCGATTTGGAGATTCACATCGAGTTGGATGAAGAGGCGAAGACGCTGACGGTCAGCGACACCGGCATCGGCATGAATCGCGACGAGATCATCGCCGGCTTGGGCACGATCGCCAAGTCGGGCGCGAAAGCTTTTATCGAGGCGATGGCGGACAAGCCGGATGACGCGGCCGCCATCATCGGGAAATTCGGCGTCGGCTTCTACTCGGCATTTATGGTGGCGAAGCAGGTGGATGTCATATCGCGTTCTTTCCGGAAGGACGATGAGGCGATCAAGTGGTCGGCGACCGGAGGGACGAATTATGCGCTGGAGACGGTGGAGAAAGACCTGCGCGGCACCGAGGTGGTGATTCATCTCAAGGACGATGAAGAAGAATTCACGCGCGGCTTCCGCATCAAGGACATTATCCGGCGGCATTCGGATTACGTTGCCTTCCCGATTTTTGTGGGCGAGGATGAAGAGCCGACCAACAAGCAGCAGGCGATCTGGCGGCGGGCGCCGTCGGAAGTCGATGACGAGGAATACGACAGCTTCTACAAGATGCTGACGATGGACTTCACCGGCGCGCGCCATCATATTCACGTGCGCGCCGATGTGCCGATGCAGTTTTATGCGCTGCTTTTCTTGCCGGGGAGCGGGCAGCAGAATATGTTCAGTCCGCGTACCGAGGCGGGCTTGAAGCTCTATGCGCGCAAGGTGCTGATCGAAGAATACAATCGCGAATTGCTGCCGGAGTATCTGAGCTTTGTGCAGGGCGTGGTCGATAGCGAGGACCTGCCGCTGAGCGTCACGCGGGAGAGCATTCAGGCGACGCGGGTGATGGCGAGCTTGAAGAAGACGCTCACGCGGCGCGTCTTGTCTGAGTTGAAGCGGATGGCGAAGAATGACCGCGACAAGTATCTGCGGATATTTCAGGAGTTCGGCGCCTATTTGAAGCAGGGCTTGGTGATCGAGTCAGAAGACCGCAGCGACCTTGAGCCGCTGATGTTCTACCAGACGACCCACGATGACGACCCGAGCCAGTTTCATACGCTGGACGAGTATGTCGAGCGGATGTCGGCGAACCAGGACGACATCTATTATGTGGTGGCCGATGACTATGCCAGCGGCGCGCGCAGCCCGCATTTGGACGCCTTTCGGCAGCGGGGGATCGAGGTGCTCTATTTCACGCATCCGGTGGACGCGATGCTGCCGATGGGCTTGGTCGATTTCAAGGGGCACAAGCTGGTCAGCGTCGATTCGGCTGAGCTGGATCTGGCTGCGGTAGGCGAGGCAGCGGAGGCGGAATCGACGGTGAAGGATGCGCTGGAGGCGGATTCGTTTGGGGCGCTGCTGGAACGGGTCAAGGCGATCTTAGGCGGGCGCGTCAGCGATGTGCGCGAGGGCAAGACGCTGGTGGGCAGCCCGGCGCGGCTGGTCAGCGAAGACGGGAGCGCGAACCGCTATATGTTCCGCATCAATCGCTTGCTGGACCAGGATTATGAGCTGCCGGTGAAGGCGCTGGAGCTGAATCCGCGGCACCCGCTGATGCACAATCTGAGCGGGATGATCGCGGCGGGCGGTGCTGACGAATTGATCGACGCGGTTGCCGAGCAGGTCTTTGAGACTGCGCTGCTGCAGGATGGGATTCATCCGGATCCGTCGAGCATGGCGGACAGGCTGACGCTGCTGATGCAAGCAGCGACGGGGTCGGCGGGCGCCGATTTGGACTTTGCCGGAGCGAAGACGGTGATCAGCGAACCGGCGGCGGATGAGACGCCTCAGATAGATTTGGGTGATTTGGATATCGAAGATGCTGAGGGCTCAACTCCCCTCTAAATCTCCCCCCGAAGCATCAGGGGGAGACTTTGTTCGCCCACCTGCCAAGTGCTATTTCGGGTGAGCGGGTTGCTCGCCCATACAGCCTTCGTGATAATTTGTAGGTAGCTGGAAGGACGACGTATGGCGGAGAACAAGACGCAGCGCAATGATGGCGATGTGCTGGCTTATCTCGAATCGGTATCGAACAAGCGCCGGCGGGAAGATTCGCTTGCCCTGCTGACGATGATGGAGGAGGTGACGGGCGAGCGAGCAGAGATGTGGGGGACGAGCATCGTCGGCTTCGGCAGCTATCATTACCGGTATGAGAGCGGGCGCGAAGGAGACATGATGCTGACCGGCTTCGCGCCGCGCAAAGCGTCGCTGTCGCTGTACATCATGGGCGGGCACGAGCGTTACGATGCGTTGATGGCGAGGCTGGGCAAGCATCGGACGGGCAGTTCCTGCGTCTATATCAACAAGCTGGCCGATGTGGATTTGGATGTGCTGCGGGACTTGATAAGAGAGTCGGTGGAGTACATGCGGGGGGCGAATCACATCGCGGGTGAATGAAGGCGGCCGTTCCAACCCCTCCCCCGGCCCCTCCCCGAAGCATCAGGGAGGGGAGATCAAGCGCGTGATTGTCCGTTCAGGCAAGCATTCTAAGTCCTGCATGTTTGATATTCTCAATCTCAGCGACTGGCAACGGACAAGTGGGCGGATGCGTATAGATTTGTAGGCGCATCGGTGAGCGGATTATCTTTGTGTATAATACGAAAACGAGCGAAATGGGAATCGCCGGTTCTGATGCGATGGATGGATTGAAGTTACTCGGTCAGATGGTCAAGGGTCTTGCCAAGGGCGTGGAATTGGTTGGCAAGGGCATTGGCTTGACCGGACAAGCGCTAAATGACGGCTCAGTAGCAGTGAGGACGGCCATGCCAGTTACAGAATTGACATCGGTGTTCAATACGACGGATGAGACGATCAAGTTCATCAATCAGGAGTCGCCGCGGGACAGCAAGGAGATCTTGCCGCAGAGCGCGGTTTCGATGAAGACGCCGAAGACGGATGGCGCCTGGGTGCCTTGGTTTCATCCGCCGCGTTTCGCGCCATTCAACCGCAAGCGCATGGAGATCGTGGTGGATGATGTGCCGGTAATTTATCTCTGGCAGCGCGACGATCATATTTATTGGTGCAATCGGCTTGATAGTCAGGGCAATCCGGCGAAAGCCTATGAGGTGCCGGGCATCTCGCATGTGGGCGGGAAGCGCATGCTGGTGGTGCGGAATGATCCGGAGAATGGCTACAGCGCCTTCTTGAGCGAGAGCGTGGAGAATAAGTAGGGTAAGTCTACCCCTTCCCCCGGCCCCTTCCCCGAAGCATCAGGGAAGGGGAGCTCTGTTTGAGAAAGTTCGCTTGCTTTGGAAACTCTGGCTTTTAATCAGGCAGAATCTCATTTCGAAATTTGAAGTACTTAGACACAGAGAGAATGTATGATCACCACAATTGCAACAGTGACCGTCTTCGTCGAGGACCAGGATCGGGCGAAGGCATTTTATACCGAGAAGCTGGGATTCGAGTTGATCAACGACTCGGAGATGTTTCCGGGGGCCGATATTCGCTGGCTGACGGTGGCGCCGAAGGGCTGCCCGACCGAGCTGACGCTCTTCCCGATGGGCGGGCAGTGGGAGCATTATCGCGAGGCGATGGGCAAGCCGCAGTGCTTCACGCTGCATTGCGATGACATCATTGAGACCTATCGCGAGTTGACGGCGAAGGGCGTGCAATTCCTGGGCGAGCCGCAGGTGCAGGAATGGGGCAGCTTCGCCATGCTGATGGATTCCGAGGGCAATCAGATTGTTTTGGGGCAGCGGGCTTAGCCAAGATATCCCCAAAGCCAGCCAGAATATAGCAGGCGGGCGAGCCGCCGGCTCGCCCCTACAAGGCTTGTCAGGTACTTCGCTTTGCTTGCCGCCCAATGGTTCTACCCCTCCCCCGGCCCCTCCCCGAATCATCGGGGAGGGGAGCTAAATTCAACGGACTCGGGGATTCTGCCAGAGGATTCGCCAATGAATGCAGATCTCGGCGAAACCTTCCCCCCATTGATACGGTGCGCGTAGACACTGCACTACGGGGGACCGAGGGGGGTAGACGCAAGCGCGTGCATATTCAGTTTAGTAGCGGACAAGCCTTACAACATTTGGATACGAGGAGGCAATTGATGATCAGCAGGGTGGGGACGGTTTCGATTTTTGTGGAAGATCAGGATCGGGCGAAGGCATTCTACACTGAGAAGCTGGGAATGGAATGCACGGCCGATAACGAGCTTTGGCCCGGCGCCGATTCGCGCTGGCTGTCGGTGAAGCCGGCGGGGGCGGAGACGGAGATCGTCCTGTACAAGTTCGATGAAAATTGGGAGCACTACCGCTCGACTTTTCAGCAATCGCAATCGCTGACGCTGCAAAGCGAGGACATCGACGAAACTTATCGCTTGTATAAGGAAAGAGGCGTCGAGTTTCTGGGCGAGCCGGAGACGCAGTTTTGGGGCCGATTCGTGATGATGAAAGACTCGGAAGGCAATACGCTGATTCTGGTTCAGGTGTAATGGCGGGCGATTTGCTGGCGCTGTCGCGGCGGGTCGGCGCGGCGCTGATTGACCGGTGCGCGACGGTCTGCGCGGCCGAATCCTGCACGGGCGGGATGATCCTGAGCACACTGACCGACAGCGCCGGCAGTTCGGCTTATGTCGCGGGCGGCGTGGTGAGTTATTCCAATGAAGCCAAGATGCGGCTGCTTGGCGTGAGCGAGGGCACGCTGATGGCGCATGGGGCAGTCAGCGAAGCGACAGCGGCGGAGATGGCGCGCGGGGCGCTGGCGCTCTTCAGGGCGGACTATGCTTTGAGCGTGACGGGCATCGCCGGTCCTGGCGGCGGCAGCCTGGAGAAGCCGGTTGGCTTGACCTACATTGGCATGGCGGGCTCGAAGGGACTGCTGCGGGTGGAGCG
This sequence comes from Chloroflexota bacterium, assembly GCA_011523705.1. Classification (GTDB taxonomy): domain Bacteria; phylum Chloroflexota; class Anaerolineae; order Aggregatilineales; family Phototrophicaceae; genus UBA6055. The sequence continues at coordinate 5,312 of WTGC01000067.1, forward strand.
GCGCCTGTGGGAGCAGGATCGAATTGGGAATAAAGTGGCGAGCGTCGAGGCGGCTTTGGAGATGCTGATAGAGGCGCTCGCGGACTAGTCGGGCGGCGCTTCAAATTGGATGCCGCGGTAAACCTGCGTCAAGGGCAATTTGCAATTTAGCACTTCAAGTGGAACGACATCATCTAAATCTTCGAATGATGTCGTCTGCCAGCCGGCATCGGCGCGAATAGAGAGCTGGGCGCAGACGCGATGCTGGTCGATGATCAAGTATGCCTGGATTGATGGCACGTCAAAGTAGAGGTCCGTCTTCTCGACGCGGTCAATGTCCATTGTCGACGGTGATGTGACTTCAATCACGAGAACGGGATTCAGTAACTCCATTTCGTTCTCGCGGGCAAACTCTTCCTCGCCACATACGGCGGATAAGTCGGGATAAACGAAACGTGTTTCCGCCGCTTGTACTCTCATTTCGCTGCTGAGAAGAAAGCAGTCGGAATCATCAAGCTGTCGTCCGATGGACACCGCTATGTTCATCATGATGCGATTATGTGGTGCTTTAGCGCCAGCCATGCAGCGTACCTCGCCATCGATGTATTCATGTTTTTCGAAGTTCGTCTCTTCCCAAGCGAGATACTCCTCGACGGTGAGACGCACGGGTGTTTCAACTGCCATGATCTTCCTCACGGTAACTTGATGCGCGTTGATTGTAGCGCTAGTTGGCGAGACTATTTCGTCCCCAGGTTGAATGTGATGCCGCGGTAAACCTGCGTCAAGGGCAAATTGCAATTTAGTACTTCAAGTGGAACGACATCATCTAAATCTTCGTATGATGTCGTCTGCCAGCCGGCGTCGGCGCGAATGGATAGCTCGGCGCAGACACGATGCTGGTCGATGATCAGGTATGCCTGGATGGACGGCACTTCAAAGTAGAGGTCTAGCTTCTCACCGCGGTCAATGTCCATTGTCGACGGCGATGTGACTTCAATTGCCATGACAGGATTCAACAACACGACTTGACTCGCGCTCTCAAATCGTTCTTCTCCACATACGGCGCACAAATCGGGATACATGTAATGTGCTCTCGTTGGTCCGGATGATCTCACTTTCATCTCCGCAATGAATACTGCACACCTAGATTCGTCGATTTCCTGCGCGATAAGCGTGGATAGATTCCACACGATATGATTGTGTGTCCGGTTGGCTCCAGCCATGCAACGTACCTCGCCATCAATGTATTCATGCTTTTCGAAATTCGTTTCTTCCCAGGCGAGATACTCCTCGACGGTGAGGCGCACGGGGGTTTCAATTGCCATGATCTTCCTCGCATCAACTCCAAGCAAAGCAATTATAGCGCACAATCCGCTGCTGTGATGGATGGTCGCATTGCTCAAGCGCGCTGGCGCCTTGGATTCACCACAGACCCAGCACTCCGCGCAGGATGCCGAACTCACCAATGTGATAGGCGTTGTGAGCGACGATGACCAGGATCTCGCGCAGGATCGTGTGCCCGGGCTGGCCGTGGGGAATTTGCTCGGTAAGATCGCGCGCTTGATCCTGAATGATGGCGATGAGCGATGCCCGATCGGCGAGGAAACGCTCAATTGTGCTCAGCCATTGCGGATGGTCCGCTTGGGCATGGGCTGGAGGCCAGTAATCATCGGGGAAATCGAGGTATTGGTATTGCGGATTTACGATGTAATCGAGGATGTCGGCTTGGGCGATGCGCATGTGTTCGAGCAGATGCCAGAAGGTATAGGGCGTGTTGGGCGGTTTCGTATTGTAATGCGCCGCCGGGAAGCCGTCGATCGCGGTTTCAAATGACTGATGCGCTTGACGTTTGGTCAAGGCATTGACTAGCTGCTGACGCAAGTGCTGGTCATTCATGGCGGACACTCCTCAGAATTTCCGGCCCCCTACAACCCCATCCCCCGGCATAGTTCCCCCCTCAGTC
>WTGC01000042.1 GCA_011523705.1 Chloroflexota bacterium
ACTATGCTGATGCAAGTGGAAGAAGGCACGACGCCGCTGCAGCGCCGCCTCAATCACCTTGGGCGCATCCTGGCGACATCCGCCTTAATCGTAGTCGCCATCGTCTTTATCGTCGGCTTCTGGGTGCAGGGCATTCCGGCGGAGCAGATGTTCCTCATCGCCATCAGCCTGGCGGTCGCCGCCGTGCCAGAAGGTCTGCCGGCGCTCGTCACCATTGGCCTGTCCCTCGGCGCCAACCGCATGGTCAAACGCAACGCGCTAATTCGCCGCCTTCCCGCGGTCGAGACGCTGGGCTCGGTGAATGTCATTTGCTCCGACAAAACCGGTACCTTGACCAAGAACGAGATGACCGCGACCTACCTCGTCTTGCCGCGGCACGATGACATCAAGGTCGAAGGCACGGGTTATGTGCCCGAAGGCGGTCTTGTCTCGCTCGGCACACATGATTCAGCCAATCTGGGCAAGCCGGTAGATGCGGAGAATGACCTAGCCGCCCAACGCATATTGAAAGCGATGGCTCTTTCCACCAACGTTTACCTCGAAACGATGGACAGCGCCGATCAAGTCAAAGTGGTCGGCGACAGCACAGAAGCGGCCTTGCTGGTCGCCGCCCAAAAGATCGGCTTTACGCGCGAAGTCCTCGAACAAGAGATGCCGCGCGTGGGCGAACTCCCCTTTAGCAGCGAGCGCAAAGCCATGACGACCGTGCATCGTGTTGTTGGCGAGGCGGCGACGCGGCTTTTCCCGAATGCCGAGTATGTTGCGATTACGAAAGGCGCGCCCGATCGCCTGATCGAATGGTCGGCGAGCGAACAAACGCCGGACGATGTCGTCGAAATGAGCGAGAGCCGGCGCCTCGATTGGCAGCGGCGCGTCGATACCATGGCCAATGACGGCTTGCGCGTTCTCGGCATTGCCTGGCGACCATTGTCGCAGTTGCCAGATGAGATCAGTCCCGAGATCGAACGAAGCCTGGAACTGATAGGGCTTATTGGCATTCTCGATCCGGCCCGTCCCGAAGCGAAGGTCGCCGTCCAGCGCGCGCGCGAAGCCGGCATACGCACCATCATGATCACGGGCGATCATGTCCTGACCGCGGAAGCGATCGCGCGCGATCTCGGCATCATCAACGGCGAGGAGAAAGCGATCACCGGAAGCGAGTTGGACGCGCTGGGCGATGAGGCTCTGGAGGAAGTCGCCCGCCAGACATCTTGCTTCGCTCGTGTATCGCCGGCGCATAAGCTGCGGCTGGTGCAAATCTTGCAGAATCAAAATAACATCGTGGCGATGACAGGCGATGGCGTCAACGATGCGCCCGCGCTCAAGCAAGCCGATATCGGCGTGGCCATGGGCATCACCGGCGCGGACGTCAGCAAGGGCGCCTCGGAGATGATCCTGACCGATGACAATTTCCGTTCGATTGTGGCCGCGATTGAAGAAGGCCGCGCCATTTACGACAATATCAAAAAGTTCATCAAATATATGCTGAGCTCGAATGTCGGCGAGATTCTGGTGATGTTCGTCGCCTTGTTAATCAATCTGCCGATACCGCTGCTCGCCATTCAAATCTTGTGGATCAACCTGGTGACGGACGGCTTGCCCGCCATCGCGCTTGGCTTTGAGCCGGCGGAAAAAGGCGTGATGCAACGGCGACCACGGCCGACCAATGAAAGCATCTTCGCGGGCGGCGCCGGCATCCATATCGTTCTTGTGGGGATCTTAATCGCCATCCTGACCTTGATCAGCTATGTCTGGGGCTATAGCACGATCGGCCTTGACGCCTCGCTTCCATCGCTTGGGCTGGAGCTTTTGGATCGGGGGCAGATTGTGGCGCTGGCCGGTGAAGAAGCGGCGCCGCTAGCATGGGATGAATGGAGCGCGAACGAAAAAGTCGCCTTCCTCGGCGTGGCAGAAGACGAAGCGGGCGTCGGATTCCTGGAAGATCATGGCGAAGGCAAAGATCCTGGACGACACTTGAAGGACCAGGTGGAACGCATCCCGCGCACGATCGCATTCACCGTGCTTGCCTTCACTCAGATGTTTCAAGTGATGGCGATCCATGCGGGCGATCGCACGACATTCTGGCAAGCCGGCTTCAAAGGCAACAAGCTGCTGTTTTGGGCCGTGCTATCCACCTTCCTTCTGCAACTGATCGTCGTCTTCATACCATTCTTTCAGACGCTTTTCGACACGGCGGCGCTGGACATAACTCACGTAATCGTCAGTATCGTCGCGGGCATATTAGTTCTGCTCTTTGTCGAAGTGGAAAAGTTCGTATTCCGCCGCGTTCTGCAACTGGACACGAACCTGCCGGCCGCCGTCTGAGCGCTCTTTTGAACGTCGGGCGCAATCCGCGCGAGAGGCTGTTGTTTAGTCGGGACGGACGTAACCGAGTTCAATCAGTTGGTCAATGACTGAGCGGGCATTGTCTTCGACGCGCGTGTTTTCGGCTGTCAGGGTAAAGTCAGGATTCAGCGGCGGCTCATAGGGGTCGTCTATGCCGGTGAAGCCTTTGATTTCGCCCCGGCGCGCCTTGGCATACAAGCCTTTGATATCACGCGCTTCGACGTAGTCCAGCGGCGTCGCCATGTGGATTTCCATAAATCCATCGCCGACCATGTTGCGCACATCTTCGCGCGTCGCTCGATAGGGGCTGATGGCGGCGCAAATGACCATGCCGCCGTGGCGCACGATCTCGCTTGCTACATAGCCGATGCGCCGAATGTTGGTATCGCGGTCTTCCTTGCTAAAGCCAAGCCCCTTGGACAAGTGCGTCCGCACGACATCGCCATCAAGGACAGTGACATTGCGACCCTTCTCCAAAAGCAAATTGACGATATGCTCGGCAGTGGTGGATTTGCCCGAGCCGCTCAAGCCCGTGAACCACAGGCAGATGCCTCGACGGTGGCGCGGCGGATAGCTGTCCGCCAGGATTCGCGCCACGGCCGGACGCGAAAACCAGGGCGGCAACTGGACACCTTTGCCGAGATATTCTTCGCGAACCTGCGTGCCCGATATTTTGCGCACCTTGGCGCCGTTCGGCAGTTTGGAATTCTCCTCGTAGCGATCTTCATCTTCCAGATACACCATTTCGGTGAATGGCGCCGGCTTGACGCCGATTTCTCCAGCGTATTTCATCACCATGTCCTGGGCGTCATAAGGTCCGTAGAACGGTTCGCCTCGTGAGTCCGGCCCCGGACCCGCGTGATCGCGACCGACAATCAGGTGATTGGCGCCATAATTGCGCCGGATGATGGCATGCCATACCGCTTCACGCGGTCCCGCCATGCGCATCGCCAGCGGAAGCAATGACAAGAGGCTGCGGTCCTCTTCGTAGTAATTGTCGATCAAAGTCTTGTAAACGCGCACGCGGGTATAGTGATCGACATCGCCGGGCTGCGTCATGCCGACCACCGGGTGTAGCAGCAGCACGCCATCGATATTGGAGGCGGCGCGTTTGGTCAGGGCTTCATGCACACGATGCAAAGGATTGCGCGTCTGGAAGGCGACGACATTGTTATGGCCGTAACTTTCGAGCACGGCGCGCGTCTCGGCCGGCGTTCGGCGGAGCTCGGTGAAATCCAGATGCGGCGGAAGCCGCAGCACCCGCAACTTCCCGGCGATATTGACCTTGCCCCAGCGATGCATTTCAGCCACGATCGGGTGGCGCGAATCATACTTGCCAAAAACTTTGGTCGCCACCTCTTCCAGGTCCCATTCGTACATGTCTTCGACAGTCAAAATGGCGAGAATGTTATTCTTGCGGTCGCGCAGCGCCAAGTCCGCGCCGAGTTCAATATTGGCGCTTGCTTCCACGGGCAAGGTGATCGGAATCGGGAATAGCGTGCCGTCAGCGAGCCGCATCGTATCCAGCACGCTTTGGTAATCAGCCTGATTCATGAATCCATCCAGCGGAGAGAAGGCGCCAACCGCCAGCAGCTCGAGATCGCATTCAACGCGGGGGCTCACCTGGACAAAGGGCAAGGTTCGGGCGTATGCCGTCTGCTCGATGAGATATCTTCTGGGCACTAGCAAGTCGACCAGTTCGCCACCATATGGCTCAATCAGTCTGGCTTTTTCAACAATCATTCATCTCTCCGCAATCTTCAAGCATGATGAATTCGCATGGTCATGAGCTGACAAAACGACTGCATTTTATCACAGCCGACACGGACGCGTCAGCGGAACCTTAGTCTTTGCGGTCAATCCCGGACATTTTGCGCCCGAAGTAGACGAGCACGATGCTCAATGAGTAAAGCGCCAACAAGGGCGCCATGACCAGAAACATATTCACCGGGTCAATCGTCGGCGTAATCAGCGCCGCGGCGATCGACGCGCCCACCACGGCGACGCGCCATTGCCGTACCAGCGTGCGAGCGCTGACCAAGCCCATCAGCGAGATGAGGAAGAAGATCAGCGGCGTCTGAAAGGCGACGCCCATCCAAAACAGCAGCGAGGTGACAAAGCTGATATAACCGTCCGCCGTCCACTCCGGCTCGAATATTTCGGCTTGGAATCCATGAAGGAAACCGAGCGCCGGCGGCATCAGGATTTTCCAGGAAAACAACACGCCAACAATGAAGAGCGCAGTCGTCGCCGGGATCGAAAGCAAGACGTAGCGCTTTTCCTTGCTCGTTAAGCCAGGCAATATGAACATCAACAATTGGTATGTGACCAGGGGGATTGACAGGATGCCGCCGACCATCAAGGCAACCTTGAAATAGATCAAAATATTGCCGGTTGGGTCAAGTATTACCAGTTCACAGTCGGATACGATTGCGCAGTAGGGTTCCAGCAGCAAAACAAGAACTTGCGTGGCAACGAAGACGCCAACCGCTGTACCAACGACTAACGAGAAGACCGCCTTGGTCAGCCGTTGCCGCAGCTCGTCCAGATGCTCAAAGAACCCCATGCGGAGTTCATGACCATCTTCAAATTCCTCCTGCTCGGCAAGTTCAGCCATCGGTCGCTCTAGTCCTTGTCGCCGGCCTTGGACCAGCTTCCAAGATCAACTCGGCTGCCATTGGCATTGTTTGAAGCGGGCGCGGTCGTTGGCGCGCCCCCGCCCCAGGCGCCCATTGTCGTCGGCTCGGGCTGCTCCAGCGGCGCGGTTGCTTCTTGCGGCTTTGGCTTGGCTGGCTTCTCGGGCAGCTTTACCTTCGGCGCAGGCGATGTCTTCTTAGATTGGCTCGCGGAAGACGCTGGCGCGGGCTTCTTGTCATTCAGCGAGTCACTAACTTCCTTGAATGTATCCATATCCTTTTTGACTTCGTCAAGGGAATCTTGAACCGGTTTGGTCATCGGCTTGACCGCTTCCGTCAGCGACTTATTGAGATTCCCCCGCGTCGGCGGCTCTTTGGGCAGCTTGATGTCCACGCCGGCCTCATCAAATTCCTTTTGCACCAGGTCGACTGTTTCGGACCAGATCTTGCGAAACTTCGCCACATGCTGGCCCAAGACATAGGACCAGTGAATCATCCGTTTGGGACCGGCGAAGACCAGCATGATCAGCAAAATCGCCACCAGTTCCCAAGCGCCGACTCCAAAGACATTCATGCGCTGTCCACCTCGTCGATTACAAGTTCGAAATTCTGTTTTTCCTCCGATGTGATCGCGCCCATAACACCGTGCACAAAGCTGTGTGATTGATCAGCGCCGAAGAGCTGCGCCAGATGAACCGCTTCGCTGATGATGACGGGAATCGGCGTCTCGCGCGATTGCAGCAGATGCTCATAGATCGCCATACGCAAGATATTCCGGTCGACAACGGCGACCCGGTCTACGGGCCATTCCGGCGCATATTGCTGCAAAATGGCATCAATCGCCGGTCGGTTTTCAAGGACACCGCGGACAATCCGGCGGATGACTTGACGCACGACATATGCCTCGGGGCGCTCCGCGAAATGCGCGTCGAGCACGTCCTTCATTTCATGATCGGTGGTATCCAATTCGTACAGAATCTGCAAACTGGCGCGCCGCGCTATCGTGCGATCGGTGGCCGGCAAGGGCGGCGTTATGGTAATCATCGTCTCCGACTCGACGAAATCTTCGTCTGGATCGCAGTTGTCCAACTCAACGGCATAGGATTCCAAAAGCACAGACAAATACCTTCTCTGAACGGAGTCTTCGATAGTCTAGCCGATACACCAGCAATTATCCACAGAAATCGCGAATCGAGATGGGAGAATATCGAGGACTCGGCACGAGCGTCACGCCGATTGCCGCCGCGGCAATCCGCCCTTTGTTCAAAAAGGTTTAGGGACGTCCGAATTGAAAAGGCGAACATTAAGTCGCGCGAAAAGGCGGACCGCTAAAGCCAGGTCGAGCGCAAGAGATCGACATAGTTCGCTCCCGGCGTGATTGACCCGAGTACGGAAGCGCGCCTGGCGCCAGTCAAAACCGGCAGCGTCGCGGGTCGGTTATGCCAGGTCTCATAAGCCAGCACGGCGAAGACCAGCGCTTCTTTGAAGTCGCTGTCCATGCCAATGTCTTCATGCGTCAATACGTTCGCCGGCGCCAACAACTCGCTCAGCATGCCGACCATGACCGGGTTGTGCCGCCCGCCACCACCGAGAATGACTTCGCGTATTGGAGCGGGAGCGAAACGGCGGTAGGCATCGGCGATATTGCTGGCGGTCAGCGCCGTCAGCGTAGCGATGATCTCGGCATTTTCCAGCCCGCGGCTGCGCGCCTCACTGATCAAGGACAGTGCCGCCGCCGTGCCGAAAGTCTCTCGGCCGGTGGTTTTGGGATAATCGCGCTCATAATAGGGATGCCCCAGCAGCGCTTCCAGCCACTCCTCATTCACCCGGCCCTGCCTCGCGTAATGGCTGTCGCGGTCGTAAGTCATTGCGCCGCGCGAGATCTGCGTCACGGCGATATCGAGCAGCGCGTTGCCGGGACCCGTGTCAAAGGCGATCGGAGCCGATGCTTCGTCGCTCAAGGGTGGAAGAAAAGTAACATTGCCCATGCCGCCAATGTTCTGCACCGCTCGCCAATGCGTCGGATGGCGCAGCAGCAGCCAATCGACGAAGCTCGTCAGTGGCGCGCCCTGCCCGCCGGCGGCGATATCGCGCGCGCGAAAGTTGCTGATGGCGGTGATGCCGGTTCGCTCGGCGAGGACAGCCGCCTCGACGACCTGAAACGATACATTCACCTGTCCGCTCGGCAAGACGTTGTGCCAGAGCGTCTGCCCATGCGAGCCGATTAGGTCGACCTGTCCCGCGCTCATGCCCGCCTGGTCAAGCGCCGCGATAGTGCAGTCAGCGAAGACCGAGGCAAGGTCGACGTGCAAATCGGCGATCTGATGGACTCGGCTGCTCTTGGGGTCGCAGCTGGCGAGGATCCGCTCGCGCATCTCCCGCTCGTAGGCGAATGCCGCGCCGCAGAGGAGCTCGACGCGCATATCGCCGGGATGCCCGCGGATATCGCAAATGGCGACATCCACGCCATCGGCGGATGTGCCGGACATCAAGCCGATGACGATCATGGCGCGCGGCGCTCGCCTAAGTTATATGGCGTCATCCCAGACGGAGCGTCCTAAAGCAGATTCCCGTTCTACGGGCGTGGGCTGGTATGCCCATTCGTCAATTGGCTCCTTAGTTGCGCGGTGATTCGTGACTATCAGACGCTGCATGACCAGGCCGGTAGCCACCGTGACAACCAGCACATAAAGGACGAATGCCAGCCCTGAATCGAAAACCGACGAGCCGGGCGACATCTGATCAGCCACCGACACAAGCGAAGCGAGAATCAGCGGTAAAGCGTGAGCGGCGACCCAGCGCCATGATCCGCTGACGATGCGATTGAGCGCGAGGCATTGCACAGCCGAAAACACCGTCAAATACACGAGTACCGTCATGGACATTTCGACTGTGAAAGCCAAATCGGACCCGAAGCCATAGTCGTAGAATTGCGGCGGGGTGCATTCCCCGTACATGCACGGATAAGCGAGGGCGCCGGCCAACAGTGAGCCTAACAATGTATAAACCATCCAACGCCCGAGATTAGAACGCAGGTAGCGCTTCACAATCGCTTTCTGCAAGAAACCGATGCAGAACCCATTCACCAGCCAAGCAATCGCGAGGAACGGCGCCCAAGAATCGGGCGCAAGCGGGGAGGCATGCGGAATGCCTAATGAGTACGTCAACCTGGAAATCAAGATCAAACCAACCGCCGAGAGCGGCAATACAGCAATCCCGGCGATGCACCACGCAACTTTGAAGCGGCCCGTTCGGATTTGAGCGTTCATTTCCTTTACCTCGCTATGACGTGCCAGATGAATCGTCAAGTCACCCGATTATACATCCTGCCGCAAAAAACGCTCACAATGCAGGTCCGCCGCAGGCATATCGAAGGGTGACGAAGCAATGCTGAAGCGTTAATGTGTCACGGCGAATATTCGAGTGCGAGGGAATCAAACTACAAGTTGCGGCGAATGCAATTGCAGAACCGGCTCAAACTGTCAAATCGATCAAGAGTGAGAGGCGTTGTCGCCTAGAGCGGGCAAGTCTCGGCATATTGCTTGAAGTTATCGAGGATCGCCTGCCAGCCCATTCTTTGCAGCTCGGGCGAGTTTTCCTCTTCGGCTTCAAACAGCGTGGACACGCGCGTGCCGTCGCCGCTGTCTTCAAATGTGGTCTCAACCCGGCGCCCGTCGGTCAATGTATACGCGAGCTTCGCCTCGTGGTCGACTTCGTCGTATATCGCCTCGAAGTCGAAACCGAAGCTGCCGTCTCTGGCTTCCATGCGGGAATGAAGCCGGCCGCCGACTCTTAGGTCGTTTTCGGCGCGGGGGCAACACCAATCGTCTGAGGCGAAATTCCAGCGCGTGATATGTTCGGGCGCATTCCAGAGCGCCCAAACATCGCTGCGTGTTCGTTCGACGACCGCTTCAATCGCGATTTTCTCGCGCACTTACGCGCTCCGATGGCGGATAGCGGAGAGGACAGGATTCGAACCTGCGGTACCCTTAACAGGTACAACCGCTTAGCAGGCGGCCCCAATCAACCACTCTGGCACCTCTCCGTTACGGGTATTCTAGCTGTTAACGTGGTTAAGGCGGAGAGGACAGGATTCGAACCTGCGGTACGGAGAACCGTACAATGGTTTTCAAGACCATCGCCTTAAACCACTCGGCCACCTCTCCAACAATTCGACGCGTTGCGATGTGGCTTGCGTCATGCTAGCATAGCCGCAGCAGGCTGTCAATGTCTCGCCCCCGATAGAGGCTCAATCAGCTGATAATGAAGCCGCGCCCATGGTTGAAATTGTACTTCTGACTGTCTGTATCCTCCCCCTGATCATCACCGCCAACCTCGCGGAGGCGCATCAGCGGCTTTCCCCCTTCCTGGCGGTACTGACTTTTGGCATCGTCAAGTTCAGTGGTCTGTGGCTTTTATTCGCCCAGGTCGTGAAGCGCTTGAGCTGGTCCACAGGGGTCGGTTTCGATGCGCAGAAGCCCGTGCACCGGACAGCCGCCTTCCTGATGATATTGGGGTTTCTCAATTTCGGCTTCACCATTCTGATTAACGAAAGCACCAGCGAAGACGCACCCGTAGCGCTGGCGGAGGCGCTGCCAGAATTGCTTGGCGCCGGCGCGCTGCATCTGGCGGCGGCTTGCCTGGGCGTTGGCTGGCTCATGCGCCGGACTGTAGCTGATTTGCTGGAGCGGCTCGACCTGCGCAGACCGTCGCTGAAGGAAGCGGGTATCAGCATCGTTGTCGGTGGCGGTCTCTGGCTCATGACGACGGCGCTTGTGGCAATCTGGGAACGATCGGTGCCTGCTGAAGTCTTCTTGCGACAGACAGCAGAAGCGCAAAGATACTTCGCAGCTTTTTCCGGCTCGGTCATCACAGCGCTCTTATTGGCGATCATCCCCGCCGTCTCTGAAGAGGTCTTTTATCGCGGCGCGCTGCAGCCGATCTTCGGCGTCTTGCTGTCGTCGCTCTTTTTCACCGTCACACATACCCAATATGGCTTGACGCCGGCCACGTTGATCTTATTTGTCGTTTCGCTTGGTTTTGCCTGGCTCAGGTCGCGCTATCACACCAGCGCCGCCATCCTCGCCCATGCCGTTTTTAACTTCTTGCCGTATTTGGCAGGATCATGACGCGCAGCCATAGCAGCCCCATGATCAACCTCTACGCCTTGACCTTTAAGGAACTGTCCGCTCTGCTGACGGAACTTGGCGAGCCGCCTTATCGCGCGCGGCAAATCTGGGATTGGATGTATGAGCGGAGAGTAGACCGCTTTGATGCGATGTCCAACCTGCCCAAGGCGACGATCGCGAGGCTGCGAGAGAAGGCGACGCTGGGCAGCCTGGAATTGGTCGCGCGGCAGCAGAGCCGTGACGGCACAGAAAAGCGACTGCACCGCCTCGTCGATGGCCAGCTGATCGAGTCTGTATTGATGCCCTACGACGACGAGCGCAAGACAGCTTGTATCTCGTCACAGGCCGGCTGCGCGATGGGCTGTGTATTTTGCGCGACCGGGCAGATGGGTTTCGGGCGCAACCTGGCGGCGAGCGAAATCTTTGAGCAGGCGATGATATTCGCGCGCGAGTTGGCGGGGCGCGGGGAGCGCTTGAGCAATGTCGTCTTCATGGGCATGGGCGAGCCATTTCACAATTACGATGCGACGCTGGCGGCGGTGCGGCTGCTGATGACGCGCTTGGATATCGGGGCGCGGCATATCACGATTAGCACGGTGGGGCTGGCGCCTCAGATCCGCCGATTTGCAGATGAAGGTTTGCAGGTCAAGCTGGCGGTCAGCCTGCATAAGACCGTGGACGCGCAGCGCTCGGCTTTGATGCCCGTCAACAAGCGCTGGGGAATCGACGCGCTCTTGGACGCTTGCCGTTATTATGTGGCGCGGTCGAACCGGCGCATCACCATTGAATGGGCGGCCATCGCTGGCGAAAATGATACCGAAGAAGAAGCGCATCGCTTGGGAAGATTGCTCACGGGCTTGCTCTGCCACGTCAACATCATCCCTTTGAATCCGACGGGGGATTATGCCGGCCTACCTGCAGCAGCGGCACGGATCGAGAACTTCAGCCAAGCTCTGCGCGGATACGGCGTGAGCAGCACCGTCCGCGTCCGCCGCGGCATCGACATCGACGCCGGCTGCGGTCAACTGATTACGGCCGTTCAGCGCGACAAGGCGGTTGGCTGAAGACGCGCAGGCTGCTCATGCTGGTCCGACGCAATCCGGTTGCCTTCGCGAGGACGAAACAGTAATATCGTATGGGTTCATCCGAACGAGGATCAATCAGCGCTTGACGAGTGAAATGATCAAGATCGCTCCTTCAATTCTTGCGGCGGACTTTGGGCGCTTGGGCGAGCAGGTGACACGCGCGCAAGAGGCGGGCGCTGATCTCATCCACATTGACGTGATGGACGGGCGCTTTGTGCCCAATATCACCATAGGTCCGGCGGTCGTTGAGGCGGTAGCGAAGGTGGCTGCCATCCCGCTGGATGTCCACCTCATGATCGTCGAACCGGAGCGATACCTGCGGCGCTTTGCCGATAGCGGCGCCGATTCAATCTCGGTTCACATTGAAGCCTGCACCCACCTGCATCGTGTGCTTGGTCAGATTCATGAGGTCGGCTGTCGCGCGGGCGTAGCGCTCAATCCGCATACGCCGGCCACGGCGCTGCGCGAAGTCCTTGACGATGCGGATATTATTAACGTGATGACGGTGAACCCCGGTTTCGGCGGGCAGCGCTTCATCAGCGGCATGACCATAAAGCTGCGAACGCTGCGGGAAATGGTAGCCGGCCGTGACATCGAGATTGAGGTCGACGGCGGAATCAATGCGGAGACCTTGCCGATCGCAATGGCTGCCGGCGCGACTATCGCGATCGCTGGCACCTGTATCTTTCAACACGAAAAAGGAATCGCCGCCGGGATTGCGGAATTGCGGCGCGCGGCGTCGATGGCCACTGCCGATGAAGAATCATAGCATCGGCGGTCGCGCGCTAAAGCGGCGGTTCCGCGCGGGCCTCAACCACCTTGCAAGCAATGTCGAGCTCATCAACCGGCTCAACGTCTTTCCCGTACCCGATGGCGATACCGGCATCAATATGTTCCACACGCTTCAACGCGCCTATCAGGAAATTGAAGACAGGGAGAGTGACGATTTCAGTCTGGTTGCCGAAGGCTTCGCGCGCGGGGCGCTGATGGGCGCGCGCGGCAACAGCGGCACGATTCTCTCGCAGCTGCTGAAGGGATTCGCCGATGGTTTGGAAAAGGCGCCAAGATTGACCGCCGAGCGATTCGCCCACGCATGTCAGGCAGCGGTGACACGCGGCTACGCGTCAGTCTCGCAACCGACGGAAGGCACCATTTTGACCGTCGCACGCGAAGCCACGGAGGCTTTGCCACGGCGCGAATCCGGATCCCTATCGCTCCAAGAGTTGCTGGAAACATTGATCAAGGCCGCCGATGAGTCGCTCAACAATACGCCGCAGCTTCTGCCGATACTGAAGGACGCGGGCGTTGTTGACGCCGGCGGCATGGGGCTGGTCTGCTTCTTGCGCGGCCTGCGCGGAGACCGATCGCCACTGCAAGCCAGCTCGGGTCTGAAAGTCGGGAACATGGCTGACGCCGCGGCCGAAACTTTTGGCTACGATGTGCAGTTTCTCATGATTGGCCAGAAACTCGACCTAAAGCAAACGCGCTTCGACCTGGAGCAGCTGGGTTGGTCCGTCATTGTCGTCGGCGACGAAGAGACGATAAAGGTGCATATTCATGTCGACAACCCGGCGCTTCCGATCGATTACGCCATTCGATCCGGCGCGGCGCTGGATGACGTGGTGGTGGAAAACATGGCATTGCAGCATCAGCGGCTGCTGGCGGGCGCGCCGTCCACGCGATGTCGGCCTGACGCTGCTTCGGCGGACGCGGCAGTCATCGCCGTCGCTGAGGGCGATGGATTGCGCGCTGTATTCCATGATTTGCATTGCTGGTCCGTCATCAAGGGAGGCGCTGGGCGCAATCCATCAGCGGAAGACTTCATAGCCGCGATTCAACGGGCGCCTGCCGAGCGCGTGATCCTCCTGCCCAACAATCGCAACGTCATTCTGGCGGCGCGACAAGCAGCCGATCTCGTCGAGCCCGCGCAGGTGCGGGTTGTGCCTACAGAGACGGTCTTGCAAGGCATCAACGCCATGCTGGCAATTGGCGACGCGGCCGATGCCGGCGCCGATCTCGAGTCGATGGTTGCTCAGATGAAGATGGCATGCGCCGAGATTCACTCCATTGAGATTACGCGCGCCTCGCGCAGCTCCCGGATTCGCGATTTGAAAATCAGCCAGGATGACTTCATCGCGATTGTTGATGGCGCGATCCGCTCGGCTTCGACCAATGTCGAAAGGGTCGTTCTTGACGCCTTTGCAATGTTGGATATCGCCAGCCTGGAGCTGGCAACGGTCTATTATGGCGCCGACATTTCCGAGCGCGAGACCAATCAATTGATTCGGCGTTTGACAAAGTCTATCAAGGGATTAGAATTTGAAGCCATCTACGGTGGGCAATCGCTGTATCCATTCTTGATAAGCGTTGAATAATGCCTAGAATCCATATCGTGACCGATAGTGGCGCGCGCTTTTCCAACCCGCGTCTTGTTCGCCACTTCCCGGTAACCATACTGCCCAACGTGATCGAGATCGCGGGAAAGCGTTACCTGGAGGGCATCGACATTGAGCCGGAAGAGGCGTTTCAGCTCATATCCCGTCAGGGCAGCCCGCCCCTTGTCGAGCCGCCGTCAGAGTATGACTTCGCCGAGTTATACGCTCGCCTCTCTCACTTTTGCGACGCGATTATTTCGGTGCATCCTTCGCGCGAGCTATCGGACAGTTGGCGCAATGGCCGGCTGGCGGCGCAGCAAGTCAGCGGCGACTGCGAAATTGCGGTGGTCGATTCGCAAAGTCTATGCGCCGGGCAAGGCATGCTCATCCGCGTCGCGGCGCGCGCCGCCAACGAAGAGGACACGGCTGAAGCGGTCATTCAAACAGTGCGACAAGCGGTCAATCGCATTTACTCCGTCTACTGTGTAGACAATGTTGATTTCTTGCGCGCCAACGGCTTCATGAAACCGTCTCACGCCGTATTAGCCACGCATCTGGGGATCAAGCCCTTTGTCGGCTTGGAAGAAGGCAAAATCATCGTAATCGAGAAAGTGCGCACCCGGGGCGAAGTCATCGAACGTTTGGTGGAGTTCCTGGTCGAATTTACCGAGCTGGAAGACGCGGTCGTGCTGCAAGATCAGACACATATCACAGAGGAGACGCGCCTGATGCAAGACCGGCTCGCGCTCGAATTCCCGGGCCAACACTTTCCCTTCACCATGTACAGCGCCACGATGGCGAGTTATCTTGGCACGCAGGCGACCGGCGTCGCCGTCCTGGAACGAGCGGTGGACGTATTCGATTATGACTTCTAATCGCATACGAATCGCCGCCGACAGCGTCTGCGATTTGCCGGCCGACTTAGCCAATGCGCTAAATGTTCGAGTCATCCCGACTTATGTGAACATTGACGGCCTTAGCGTGCCGGATGACGGTATATCGCTGAATCGCGAGCGCTTCTTCCGCGAACTACCTTCCATGAAAACGATGCCAACGACAGCAGCGCCCTCGCCCGGGGACGCGGAAGCCTTTTATCGCGCGATTCTCGAAGACGGCGCGGCACATATCGTTTCGATCCATGTGCCGGAAAACTTGAGCGGCACGCTCAATGCGATGCGGCTGGGCGCGGAAGCCGTCGGCGAAGACAGAGTCACGCTTGTGGACAGCTTGCAGCTTACTTTCGGCATTGGCTTTCAAGCTTGGGCCGCCGCTGAACTTGCCGCCGCTGGCGCCCCTCTGGAAAGCATACTTGACGCTATCGAGCGCGTTCGGCTGCACACGCGAGTCTACGCGATAATTGATACGATGGACTACCTGCGCCGCAGCGGGCGCGTCAACGCGCTGGTCGCCAGCATTGGGGGGCTTCTCAAGATAAAACCCATCATAAGCGTTAACGATGGCGATGTTTCGTCGATAGCGAGGCTGCGAACCTGGTCACGCGCGGAGCGACGGCTGGCCTCGCTCACCCGCGATGAGACGCCGCTAGAGCGCCTGGCCGTTTTGCACATCGCAAACAAATCCGGCGCCGAGAGTTTTCTTGAAGGCATACGTGATTTGGCGCCTTCTGATACACTGGTTATCGAAACGACGCCGACGCTGGGCACGCACGTTGGACCGGGCTCGATCGGCGTGGCGACATTAAACGCGAACTGGAGACGATAATCGATGCCATCCGCGCTGGAAACGATGGTGAAAATCCTGAAACTTGAACGCGATCAAGGGGGCAAGGATGCCGCGGTCGTTGGCGGAATGGCCGCGTTTGTCTCATCCTGGCAGACACAGGCGCGGGAGCAGGCGCGCCGTGCGGAGCAGCACATCCTGATCGATGAAATCGTCGACATCCTCAGCGCTTATGAAACCTTGACCGACGAAGACGAGCGGATCGTCAAGATCAACTATCTTCTGGATCGAGCGACCAACCGCGCGCCAGCGCCTAAACAATACCGTGACCGAATTCCAGAGTGGCAAGAGAAGTTGCCGCGGCGCGAAGAGAAAGCGCCCGCTCAGGAATGGCGTCAGCAGCGGCGCGAACATTCCGACCACCGAAGGGCGAACCCGCCTCGCTCGCGCGATAGCAAGCGCTCCTACGCCTACGACAGCGCGACTTATGACGAAGATTTCACCGGCGGTCCAAACACGACCGGGCTTGATTTGCCCACCATGCCTCGTCTGGAGCGTCCACCGCGCCGCCGCCGGCCTCAGCAGTCGCTTGAGGACATCGCGAACGCGCAGCGCGATTTGGATGCGCCAACGACCGACGTCAAAGGCATCGGCAAGAAATTCGCGGAATTGCTCGCGCAAATGGATATCTTCACTGTGCGTGATCTCTTGTTCAACCTGCCTCGCCAATATCGCGATTACACTGAGTTGCTCCCGATCAAGAACCTACAAGAGAGCGCGGAAGCGACGGTTATCGCCACCGTCACCAGCGCGAGAGTCGTGAATAGCCGGGCGGGCAAGGACCTGTCAATCGTTGTCTCCGATGGCACAGGCGCTATGACCGTGCGCTTTTTCCGCCAAGACTTCTTGGCGGCGAAA
This sequence comes from Chloroflexota bacterium, assembly GCA_011523705.1. Classification (GTDB taxonomy): domain Bacteria; phylum Chloroflexota; class Anaerolineae; order Aggregatilineales; family Phototrophicaceae; genus UBA6055. The sequence continues at coordinate 16,170 of WTGC01000042.1, forward strand.
CTGCAGCGCGGCATGCACATCGTCCTGAGCGGCAAAGTGACCTATTTCCGCGATATGAAGCAAATGGCCAATCCCGAATGGGAAGAGCTTGCCAGCGAGAACCTGCATACCATCGGCATAGTACCAGTCTACCGTTTGACGAAGGGGCTGCGACCGAGGCATTTCCGGCGCATGATCAAGGCGCTGGTAGACGAATGGGCGGAAAAGATTCCTGATCCCTTGCCGCCTTCTATACTTGACCGGACGGAATTGGCTGACCTGGGCTGGGCGCTATGTCAAGCGCACTTTCCCGCTGGCTGGGATCATCGAGAGCACGCGCATAAGCGGCTCGTTTTTGATGAATTGCTGACCCTGCAACTGGCGCTGCTCGCGAGCCGGCGCGAATGGCAATCCATGCCAAGCCCGCGCCTTGAAATCAGCGACGAATTCGTGGAGAGCTTGATCGGCCAGGTCTTTCCTTATGAATTGACGGGCGCGCAGCGGGGCGCCATTGCGGCAATCCAGCGCGATGTGGCCAGCGCTCTGCCGATGAACCGTTTGCTGCAAGGCGATGTCGGCTGCGGCAAGACCGCTGTGGCAATCGTCGCCATGGCAATGGCATTGCACAGCGGCCGACAAGCGGCAATCATGGCGCCAACCGGCATTCTGGCGGAACAGCATTATCGCGCTGTGAGCGACGCAATTGGCAGAATCAGCCAGGACAGCCAACCGGTTATCGCGCTGCTGACGGGCGCCTTGGGCGCGTCGGAGCGAGAGTCCATCTATCGCGGCGTCGCCGACGGCTCGATTGACATCGTCGTCGGCACGCACGCGGTCATTCAAACCGGCCTGGAATTTCATAATCTGGCGCTGGCCGTCATCGACGAGCAGCAGCGCTTCGGCGTTGATCAGCGAGCGGCGCTCCGCGGCAAGGGCGAGAACCCGCATCTCCTGTTCATGAGCGCGACGCCATATCCGCGCACCATGGCTTTGACGCTTTTCGCCGATTTGGACATCACTGTGATCAATGAGAAACCGCCTGGCCGCCAGGAAATCATGACTAAACTGATTGACCCGGTTGCGCGCGAACGACTCTACGGATTCATCACCTCAAAGCTGGAGGGTGGCGGGCAGGCTTTCTTCATTCATCCGCTGGTGGAAGAATCGGAGTTGCTGGAGACCGCCGATGCAATAAGCGCTTACGAGCGCTTGTCCCAGGTTTTTCATCGCCATCGCGTCTGCTTGCTGCACGGCCGCTTGAGCGCGGCGGAAAAAGACGAACTCATGAATGCCTTCGCCGAGTGCCATTACGACGTCATGATCACGACCTCGGTGGCTGAGGTGGGCGTCGATATACCAAATGCAAACATTATCGTTATTGAAGGCGCCAATCGTTTCGGCCTGGCTCAATTGCACCAGTTTCGCGGTCGCGTCGGCCGGGGAGAATCTCAGTCATATTGCTTTCTGATACCTGATCGGGCGGCGAATATTGACTTTGATCGCATTCATGACCTGCATGGCGGCCGAATCGACGCCGATGAATTGAGCGCTGCGGAACAGCGCCTGGCTGCCGTGGAAGCATCGAACGACGGTTTTCATCTGGCGGAGGTTGATCTCCGCCTGCGCGGTATCGGCGAGCTGCTGGGCCGGCGCCAAAGCGGCCACAGCGATCTGCATTTGATGCGGCAGAATTACGCTGATCTAGCCGAGCTGGCCCAGCGTGAAGCGCGTACGCTCTTTGAGGAAGATCCCGCATTGGAGCGGCCCGAGCATCGCGTCTTGGCCGATCATGTACGTGGAGTCTACGCCAATCCGGCCGACATCAGCTGAGTGGTCCCGCCGCGCATCCTAGCACAACTTCGCCTCGACGACGCCCTATACAAGTGGCGCCCAAATGAGCGCTGAATCGTTCCTGATCCGCAGGGCTGCGAATCGATTTCTGCCCTGAGCCCGGACTCCTGAACAGGACTCCATCCCCCTAATCGAATCTGCTAGCGATTCGATTGGCGCTATCATGCCGCCGCTATTAAAATGCTCTCGTAACATGGGAGCGACAAAATGTCAGGCAGGGGAATCGCGCTTTATCCGGCATCGCTTGACCCCATCCACTACGGCCATATAGACGTTGCCATTCGAGCGTCGCGTTTCTTTGACGAAATCGTTGTCGCTATATACGCTAACCCTAACACGAAGCGCGTTCTGTTTGACATTGAGGAACGCGTCGCATTGGCGAAGGAAATATTTCAGAATTACCCTGCGATATCAGTTGCGAAATATAATATTCTCACAGTAAAATACGCACAGTCGGTGGGCGCAGTCGCCTTGATTCGAGGGTTAAGAGTGTTTGGAGATTTTGAGTTTGAGTTTCGAATGGGTATGGCGAACAAGAAACTGGCGCCGGAGTTGGAAACAATCGCGATCTTGTCCGACGAGCAATATATGCATATCAGTTCGAGCACGATTCGCGAAATCGCCGAGTTAGGCGGAGACGTGAGTTCAATGGTACCGCCCATTATTTCTGATGCGTTGCGCAAGAAGTTCGGCACTTGAGTTCGTAAGCTGTTGCAGGATCTTTCACAGGGAGGGATTCAATGGATATTCAACACTTGGTAGATCGCTTGGAGGATCTGATTGACGAAGGGCGGCATCTATTTGGCACGAAGTTCACTATGGTGGACGAGGAACGCGCCCTTGAGATCATCGATCAGATGCGGATATCGGTGCCGGAAGAAATCGAGAAGGCAGCCCGCACCATCCAAAATCGAGACCGCGTCCTGGCGGAAGCCAACGAGGAAGCGGCCCGTATCGTTCAACAAGCGCGGCAGCATAGCGAAGACCTGATCGATGAACAAGAAATGGTCAAGCAAGCAAAGGTGCGCGCCGAATACGTGATCGAGCAAGCCAAGATCGAAGCGGCAAAGATCACGCGCGAAGCTGACGAATATGTGCTGGTGCAGCTCAACCAGTTGGAACAGCATTTCGCGCACACGCTTGACGAAATTCGCAACGGCATCCAGATCATGCAGTATGAGGAGCCGGTCGCGATCGAAGTCGAGCGCGAGCAGCCAATCGTCGAGGTCGAATCCAATGACGTCGGTCCGGAGCCAATCAACTTCGAAAGGCCTGCCCAGGCGCCGGTAGGCGGCCGAGTCTAAGCCTCTATTTCTACAATCGAGCCATTAACGGACATCAATGCAGCGATGTCTGTTTTGTTTGACCGGCCGCCTCCGGCTGATATGGTTCGGTTTCTGATACGCTAAATCCCCTTGGCGTCCTATGCGCCTCATCGTCTTCGCATCGGCCTGGGTATTGGGCATCTGCGTTTCCCGCCTACTCCCGGAGATCCAACCTTTCATTTGGTTTGCGCTGGTTTTCGCAGCCGGAATTGTCTCTCTGCTATTCAGAAGACGCCTGCCATCGTGGGTTTTCGCCAGCGTTTTCGCCATTGCGGCGGGCGGCTTTCGACTGTCACTGCTGCCACAGAGCAGCGACATCGCGCAGTACAACGGATTCAGCGGCACGATCACGGGCTTGGTCGTCGAACGCCCAAGACTGCGCGAGGACAGTATCCAGCTTCGTCTCGCCAGCGAATCGATTTTCGTCAACGGCGAACATGCTGAAACCAGCGGTCTCGTGCTGGTTGAAGCCGACCGCGGCGTGGAAGCCAAATACGGCGACCGGATTCGCGCGACCGGACGGCTGGCCATTGCTGCCACCTGGGACAATTTCTCCTACGCTGATTATCTCGCTCGTCAAGGTGTATTCACGATCGTGCAAAATGCGGGCGTCGAAGTCGTCGGTTCCGGCTATGGCGATGCCTTGCAGTCGGGGCTGATCAAACTGAGTGAAACCGTCAAGATCAGCATATCATCGGCTCTTCCCGAGCCACAATCCGGGCTCTTGACAGGCATTTTGCTCGGGGATGAAGACGGCATAGCGCCCGAATTGAAAGACGCGTTTGCGCGAGTGGGCGCGGCGCACGTGATCGCAATCAGCGGCTTCAACATGGTTGTCATCAGCGGCATCGTCGTCCGCGTCTTGTCCGGCGCCTTTCAGCGAAACAAGGCGGTCGTCACTCTGAACGCGCTTTCCGTGATCGCGGTATACGCCCTGTTTGTGGGCGCCAGCCCGGGCATCCTGCGCGCCGCGCTGATGAGCGGACTGCTGATTATCGGCAGTCAACTCAAGCGAAAGACCTTCGTGCCGACGTCCTTGGCGTTTGCCGCCCTGCTGCTATCCCTGCACGATCCCAACGTCATCCTCGATATCGGTTTCCAACTCAGTTTTTTGGCTGTGCTAGGTCTGGGCTTGTTCGCCGACCCACTCTCCACGCGTTTCCGCCGGCTGCTTGACAGATTTCTACCGGTCGCCGCCGCCAATGTAGTCCATCGTTTTCTAAATGAACCGCTTATCGTATCGGTCGCGGCGCAGATAACGACCATGCCGCTAATTATTTTGTATTTTGGCCGCCTGTCGGTCGTGGCGCTTCCGGTAAACTTGCTAATCGTTCCGGCGCAACCGGCGGTCCTGATCTTGGGGATGGCCGCGGCTGTCGCACATGCCTTCATCCCCGCGCTTGGCATGTTACTCTTTTGGGGGGATCTGGTCTTTGTCTCCTGGACCATTGCCGTCGTGCGCTTCTTCGCCGCGCTGCCCTTCGCCGAGCTGATCGTCGATTTGGACGGACGCCTGATCCAAGCCTTCTACTGGCTGCTATTCGGAGGCGCCATGCTGCATGCCGCTCGCCCGCGCATTTGGCGAAAGTTTCAGCACATCATGCTGCGAAACAGCGTGATCCTGTCCCTCTGCGCAACTGCTGCCGTGGTTTTGATTCTGATGGGCGCGATGAGCTTAAGCCGAGCTGATGGTCACCTGCATGTCTGGCTGCTTGACCTTGGGCATAGCAACGCCGTGCTGATGCAGACACCCGGCGGGGCGCATGTGCTCGTCGACGGCGGGCGCTTTCCTTCCCGCCTGTTGACTGCCATCGGCGACCGCCTGCCCTTTTATGACCGAGAGATTGAGATCCTCGTCATCACTCATCCGGATGCCTGGGATATCGCCGCGCTCAACAGCGTGCTGGATCGATACTCGGTCGGCGCGGTCTTATATCACGGACAAGCAAATCGCGATGAGGCGTTTGAGAGAATCTACGACAGATTGCGGTCATCCAATACACCGATTGTGCAGGTCGTGGCGGGCTACAGTTTGCGATTGTCCGACAGCGTTTTGATCGAGGTTGTGCATCCACAGACGAAGCCGAAGATCAGCGACCGGCTCAATGATCATGTGCTGGTGCTTCGCGTCTCATATGAGGACGCTTCTTTTCTTTTGACCTCCGACTTGAGCGCTGCCGGTCAGCGAGCGATGTTGGCGAGCGGACTCGCGCAGCACGCGACTGTCTTGCAGATCCCACAGCATGGCACGGCTCGCGCCATAGACGACGACTTTCTCTCCGCTGTTCGGCCGCAAATTGCGCTGCTGCACAGCGACTTAGCCAACAGACGGGGCGACCCTGACCCCGACACGCTTGCAAAACTCAGTGATATGCATCTATTTCGGACGGATGACCACGGCGCTATTCACTTGCGAACGGACGGGGAAAGCATTGAGGTGGTTCCCAGCAAGCGCTCGGCCAGGCAGGACTTGTAGGGGCGAGCGGCAAACCCCATCCCCCGGCCCCTTCCCCAGCGAGCTAGGGAAGGGGAGCTAATCCTTGCGCGCAATGTCATTTATCCCGCTCCATGCCCACCACCGGACAAGCCTTGTAAGGGCGACCCAAGTCTCGCCCCTACAGAATTCGCCGAAGTGTCATGCGCCTAGTAGCGGATATCGACGTGCCTGCCGGCGCCGGCCGATTCCATAATGGCATCGCAGATCACGGCGTTGCGATAGCCATCGACGAAGTCCGCGCCGTAGGGCGCGACATCGTTGTCATTCACGATCGCGTCAAAGAAATGATGGAACTCGTGAACGAAGCTGTGCTCCCAGCCAATGATATGACCGTGGGGCCACCAGTTTTCCCAATAAGGGTGGTGCGCTTCGGTCACGAGGACGTTGTGAAAGCCTTGCGTCGTGTCGGGGCTGTCGTGCTTCCAGAAGACGTTGAGTTCGTTCAGCCTTTCCAGGTTGAAATGGATCGAGCCATTCTCGGCATTGATCTCGAAGGAGTTGAAGTTCTTGCGTCCACGCCCGAATCGCGTCGCCTCCACTGTTCCAAGCGCCCCGTTCTCGAAATCCAGCAGCGCGACAAAGGCGTCATCAACATCGGATTTGATCATGCCCCCGGATCCGTCTGGCCTCTCGGTGATCCAGGTCTGCGCCAAGCCCGAAACCGCTCTTGGCTCGCCGACCAGGAAGCGCGCCAGATCAATGATATGCGCGCCGAGGTCGCCCAGCGCGCCGCTGCCGCAGATGTCCTGTTGGAAGCGCCAGGTCGATTCCATCTCGCGGTCCATACCCCACTCCTGCAAATAGACCGCGCGCCAATGATAAATCTGACCCAGCGCGCCGCTATCGACGATCTTCTTGGCTTGCTGAACGGCGGGCACGAAGCGGTAGTTGAAGGCGACCATGTGCTTGACGCCAGCGGCTTCGACGGCGTCCAGCATCGATTTCGCTTCTTCGGCCGTGCGCGCCAGCGGCTTCTCGCAGAAAACATGCATACCGGCTGCAGCGGCCGCGTTACAGGGCTCGGCATGGGCGTCGTTGGGCCCGCCATTATCGAAGACTTGAATATCGTCATTGGCGATCATATCGCGCCAGTCGGTGTAGGCATGCTCATAGCCATAGCGCTGGGCGGCCGCGTTCACCGCCGCTTCGTTGCGGCCAGCAATGCCGACCAGACGCGGTATCGCCACCGGCGGATACATCATATAGGGAATTTTCTTGAAGGCGTTGGTATGCGCTTTGCCCATGAAGGCGTAACCCAACATGCCTATGCCGAGTTCGGGCGCCTCGGCGTCGGCGCCCTCGGTCGCCATGCTGGTAAAGGTGCTGCTCACTTGCTTTTCGTCAGCCATCGTTCATCTCCTGATTCGCGTCAAATACAGTGTTTATTCGTCGGCAAAGGCGGCGTCGAATGCCCGGCCGGAAGACTCAAAGTCGTTCTGCTTCACCCAGGCGGCCGACTCGGTCGCGCCGAATTCGCGGTCCATGCCGCTGTCTTCCCATTCCACCGAAAGCGGACCCTGATAATCCGCCCGATTGAGCGCGCGAATCATCGCGTCAATATCGAGATCGCCATGCCCGGGAGAGACGAAGTCCCAGCCGCGGCGCGCATCGCCGAAATTCAAATGCGAGCACAGTATGCTGGTGACGTTGTCGAGCGTGACCTTGGAATCCTTCACGTGGACGTGGAAGATGCGGTCGGCGAAGCGATCAATGAACTTGACCGGGTCAAACAGCTGATGTATGAAGTGGCTGGGATCAAAATTGAATCCAAAAGACGGGTGCTGATTCAGCGCTTCCAGCGTCTTCTCCGCCGTATAGATATCGTAGGCGATCTCGCTCGGATGCGCTTCGAGCGCGAACTTGACGCCCTCGGCGGCGAAGACATCCAGGATTGGTGTCCAGCGGTCGGCGAATTCCTGATAGCCGGCGTCGATCATCTCGTCGGATGTCGGCGGGAAGCGGTAGATCATATGCCAGACGGGGCTGCCGGTGAAGCCGTTGACCACATCCACGCCGAAAGCCTTGGCGGCGCGCGCCGTGTCTTTCATCTCTTCGGCGCAGCGCTCACGAACGCCATCGGCATCGCCATCGCCCCAGAGGCGATCGGGCAAGATATCGCGATGACGGGCGTCGATGGAGGCTTCGGCTACGCATTGCCCGACCAGATGATTGCTGATGGAGAAATATTGCAAGTCGTGCTCTTCCAGCACGTCCCGCCGTGACTGGATATAACCGTCTTCCGATAACGCTCGGTCAACCTCAAAATGATCGCCCCAGCATGCCAACTCCAAGCCATCGTAGCCGAAGTTCTTGGCTTTCTCGGCGATGGTCTCAAAGGGCAAGTCCGCCCATTGACCGGTGAATAAAGTGACTGGTCTAGCCATAAGACAACTCCTTCGCGTTCTATTTCAAGCACAGTACCCGCAATGGCTACAAGTATAACGAGCAAATCGTCATGAACCAATACTTCAGGCAGGAGATCAAGGAAGCGCGGAGGCCAGCGTCGTGGCGCCTTGTCCCTTCAGTTTGGGATTTCGACTCGGCTTGGGCTATCATCTGGGCGCAAGTCGGCGGCTATCCATGCCGTCAGTTATTTCACGCGCTGAAAAGAAAGGTCAACCCTAATGTACAACGGCTTGGAGATCATTGACTTTCACGTGCACTTTCCGACGCAGGCGGGCTGGATCATCGAGCGCGGTCCCAACGAACGGCAGCGATATGTCGAACGCCTGGGCGAGCAGCGCGCGAAAATCGCTCGAGAACACGCGATGAATTACAACCTCCAGTGGCGGGCGACCTGGGGCTTCGATCCACCGGAGCGAAATACCTTCACCGATGAGGAACAAGCCGATCGCTGGGCGGCCGAGATCGAGCATTACGGCTTGCGCGCGGTGGGCTTCGTCACTGGCGGCGGCAACAAGAATCTGGCAAGCATTGTCCAGCGGCACCCGGACACATTCATCGGCTTCGCCCATCATTACCTCTTCAGCGAAGGCGCGGATGATGAGCTCCGCCGCGCCGTCAATGAGGATGGCTTGCGAGCCTACAAATTGCTGGCGCCGTCGCTGGACAGACCCGTCGAAGACGAAGCCGGCTACCCGGTGTGGGAAGCTTGCGCCGAGCTGGACATCCCGGTCCTGATCCATTTCGGCATTCAAGGCAGCGGTGGCGGCGTCGCCTGGCATCAGAATATCAACCCGTTGAAGCTGCACAATATTGCCAAGGACTTCCCCGAAGTCACCTTTGTTGTGCCGCATTTCGGCTGCGCCTGGATTCGCGAAACGCTTCAACTTTGCTGGGCTTGCGGCAATGTTTCGATTGATACCAGCGGCTCCAATCAATGGGTGAAATGGGTGGATGGCGACTGGGATACCAAGAAGCTATTCCGCAAATACATGGAGACAATCGGTCCCAAGCGCATCATTTTTGGCACCGATTCCAGTTACTTCCCGCGCGGCTTCGCCGAGCCCTATCTGGTCCAGCAAATCCGCGATGTGCGAGAGTTGAATTACCGCGAGGACGATATCCAGCTCATCTTCGCTGGCAATGCGGCACGGCTGCTCAAGATTGACTTGTAGATTGCGCGCGCGCGCCGCGTCGAATGCCGAGGCTCTGTTTGCGGCGCGGCGCAAAATGGGTTAATCTGAAACTGTCCGTACAATATTGAAGATGCAAAAGGAGTAGAAAATGCTACGGTCACGATTGTTGGCGATTCTTGCAGTTCTGATTGTCTTGTTCTCGCTCGGCGCAGTCGCCGGCGCGCAAGACGATATGGTCGAAATCGAATACTGGCAGTACAACTTCGGCGCCCGCGTTGACGCGATGAATATGCTGATTGAGCAATTCGAAGCGGAGAACCCGGGCATCAAGGTCGTCCACAACAGCGATATCCCCTATGCCGATTTCCGCACTGAGTTGGCGGCCTCAGCGCCGGCCGGCGTCGGCCCTGATGTGGTGACGCTGTTTTATGGCTGGATCCCTGCTTTTGTGGACGCTGGATATCTGGTGCCCTTGCCGGAAGATCCCTTCAGCGAAGAATTCATCCTGGAGACCTTCTCGCCGATGGTGGCCAACTCGAAGTTCGAGGGCAGCTATTGGGCGATTCCGACGGCGGTGCGTTCGCTGGCGCTATTCTGGAATAAGGACATCTTCGCTGATGCCGGTCTCGATCCCGAAACGCCGCCGGCGACGCTCGATGATTTAGTTGAAATGGCAATCGCCACGACACAGTACGACGGCGACATGAGCGACATTCTCAGCATCACGAGAATGGGACATGCGCCGGCGCTGGCCGCGCAGGACCATCACTGGTTCCGCGAAGTGCTGATCCGGCAATACGGCGGCGCGCCCTACAGCGATGATGGACGCACAGTGACCTACAACAGCGAAGAGGGCTGCGCGGCTTTCTCCTGGCTGGCCGCCTTTGAGACCGAGCACGTGACGGGCAGCAACGACATTCTGGATGGCGCCACCAACGCCTTCGTCAACGGTGAATCCGCGATTCATGTGGACGGGTCATTCCGCGTCGGTACCATCTCGCGCAACAATCCGGACTTGAACTACGGCGTGACCGAGCTGCCGGTCGGTCCCAACGGCGAGCGTCATACCTTTGGCTCCTACTGGACGCATGGCATCACGCGGCGCGCCAACGATGATCCGGCGCGTCTGGAAGCCGCCGTCAAATTCCTGCAGTTCATCACCACGCCGGAAGCGGGCACGCTCTGGGTCAACAATGTGGGTGAGTTGCCGGCGCAGTTGTCGGCCGCGAGCGATGAAATGATCCTGGCGGATCCGATCTTGGGCGCCTTCTCAGCCGGTCTGGCATATTCGCACGCGACCTTCTTCGTGGATGAAAGCGCACAGCGTCAGGTCTTGATCGACGCCTTCGACAATATTCGCATGGGCGGCATGGATCCCTGCGACGCGCTCGATGAAGCGGCGGCGGCCGAGCAAGAGCTGATCGACAACTTCTGGGCTGATCGGGAAATGTAAAGCCAGTTCTTCTGGCTTTTACGCGACTACGTCAGGCGTTCATACGTCTGGCGTAGTTTGCTGTATTCGCGGTGCCCGTAGGGAAGCGTCGATTCAGATTAGACCACACTGAACCGGCCTCGTTAGGACCATGCGAATGACGCTCGCAAAGAAAAAAGTCGTCTGGGCATATATCTTCTTGGCGATACCGATCGTCTTTTTCGCTTACATCCGCGTTTATCCGGCGCTATTCGCCTTCCAGATGAGCCTGCACGATTACAACCCGCTGGCGGCCGAGCAGCCCTTCGTCGGCTTTGAGAACTACGAGAAATTGTTCAGCGAATTGGGCAAGCGAAAGTCGCAGACCAAGTCCGCCTTCCAGAATACGATCAATTACGTCTTGCTCGGCGTGCCGATTCAGCTATGCCTGGCGCTGGCGATCTCCTTAATGCTCAATGAGATTCGCTTCATGAGCACGCTTTACCGCATCATGTTCTTTTTGCCCTTTGTAACCTCGACGATCGCCATCGCCTGGGTCTTTCGCATGCTCTATCAGCCGCGCTTCGGGCTCTTCAATGTCATCTTGCAGCTCATCTCCCTGCCCCAGCAGCCCTTTCTGCGCAGCACGCAGCAGGCGCTGCCTTCAGTGCTGGCGCTGGTCATCTGGCAAGGCATGGGCTTCGCCATCATCATATTCCTGGCCGGCTTGAAGCAGATCCCGCGCACCTATTACGAAGCGGCTGAGGTCGATGGCGCCAGCCGCTGGCATACATTTCGCTACATCACCTTCCCCCTGTTGAATCCGAGCCTAGTCTACCTGCTCGTTTTGCAGACGATCTCATTCCTGCGCATGTTCGCGCCGGTGATCGCGATGACGGAGCAGGGGCGCGGCGGACCCTTGGATTCCACTGTTACCGTCGTGCTGCAAACTTATCGCGAGGCATTTCAAAGCTTCAACATGGGCTATGCCTCATCGCTGACCGTTGCGCTTTTCGGCCTGATACTTGGCGTGACGATCATCCAACTCTCCGTTACATCGCGGCGAATTAACTGAGGCGGGCATGGCGCAATCCATCGCACCATCCAACATCTTCAAAGACCAGGGGCGCGGCGCTGCTGTCGGCAAAGCAGGCGACGACTGGAAGTACAAGTTTTTCTCCTACCTGCTGCTGACGATGATCGCCTTCACGATGATCGTGCCCTTCATGTGGATGCTGTCCACATCGCTCAAGCCAGAGAAAGAGATATTGCGCCGGAATGTCTTCCCGGTTGAGCCGACTCTGGACAATTACAGCGAAGTCATCACTAAGACCGACCTCCCCCTTTGGTACAAAAACTCCTTCATCGTCGCTGTGATCAGCACCGTGAGCGTGGCCTTCTTCGATTCGCTGGCCGGCTTCGTCTTCGCCAAATACGATTTTCCGGGAAAGCGACCAATATTCATCATCTTTCTGACTTCGTTAATGGTGCCGACCGAGATGCTGCTCATCCCCTGGTTCATCATGTCTTCCAATCCGCCGATCGGCGCCACCTGGGTGGATACCTATTGGGGCATCGCCTTTCCCGGGGTCATCACTGCTTCGGGCATTTTTCTCATGCGGCAATTCATGCAGGGCGTGCCCGACGAGTTGCTGGATGCTGGGCGCATTGACGGCGTCAGCGAATTCGGCTTGTATTGGCGCGTCGCCGTGCCCTTGAGCTTGCCCGCCATCGGCGCGCTATGCATCTTCAACTTTCTTGGCAACTGGAACGCTTTCATTTGGCCCCTAATCGCGACAACCCGGAGCGAAATGTTCACGCTGCCAGTCGGCATACAACAATTCTCGTCGGAGGCTGATACGCCCTGGAATCTCATTATGACCGGCGCCTCGCTCTCGGTCGTGCCGCTTCTGATCGTGGTCATCATTTTTCAGCGCTACATCATTGAAGGGATCGCCTTGACCGGTCTGAAAGGCTAGTCCGTGGCTCAAGACGCGTCCTCCTTCCCCCATCCGCTCTACGACAAGTATGTCTTGCAGCCCTTTTTTGAGGATGCCAAGACTTACTTCTACCATCCGATGCTGGCGGCCAATCGCGCGCATGTCGTGATGCTGCGGTATTGCGGCATCATCACCAAGGAAAACGCTGTTTCGCTGATTGATGCGCTGCGGCAGGTTGAAACGCTCGGCGTCGATGCGCTGACGCGCGGCGGTGGCGTGGAGGACTTGTTTTTCGCCATGGAGAACAAGCTCATCGACTCAGCCGGAGCGGCTTATGGCGGCAACTTGCAGCTGGCGCGCAGCCGCAATGACCTCGGCTATGCCTTGACGCGGCTCGCGCTGCGTCCGCTCTTGCTGGAGGCGATGGATGACCTGATTCTTCTACGCCAAAGCCTGTTGGATTTCGCTGCTGAGCACCTGCAGACGCTGATGCCGGGCTATTCGCATACGCAGCCGGCGCAGCCAACGACAATGGCGCATTACATTGCTGGCGCGCTGGCCGGCTTGGGGCGTGATTCAGCGCGGCTCCGCTTCGCCTACGAGACGAACAACCAGAGCCCGCTTGGGGCGGCCGCCTTGACCGGTACCGCCTTCCCCATCGACCGGCATCTCAGCGCGCGACTGCTCGGCTTTGATAACATTCAGCTCAGCACCTACGACGGCATTGGCGCCTCGGACAATCTCACGGATGTGGCCGGCGCGCTATCGAGTTTGGGCGTCAACCTGTCGCGCATCACGCGGGACCTGCTGTTCTGGGCGACGCAGGAGAGCGGCGCCATCCGCATCCATGACAGCTTCCTCCAGATCAGCTCGATCATGCCGCAAAAGCGCAATCCGGTCGTCCTGGAGCATCTGCGCGCGCGGATCAGCCGCATGCTGGCGCAGGCGCATGGTATCGTCTTGCAATGCCACAATATACCTTTTGGCGATACCCAGGACATTGAAGACGAAATCTTTCCGCTGCTCTTTGGCTCGCTGGAAACGGCGAAAGAAATCCTGCAACTATACGCGGCGGTGATCGACACGCTCGAAGTAAATGTCGACCACTTGCGCGAACGCGCCGCTGCCGGTTTCACCACCGTGACTGAATTGGCCGATACGCTCGTGCGCGAATGCGGCCTGCCCTTCCGGCAAGCGCACAGCGTCGTTGCCGCTCTGGTGAACTACGCGAATGAGGAGAAGCTGGCGCCCGATGATCTTTCGCTGGAAATGCTAAACCGGGTCGCTTCCGAGCGGCTCGGGCGGGAGCTGGCGCTGAGCGACGAGGCCTTCAAGCGCGCGCTGGATCCGCAGGCCTTTGTCGACGGACGCGACCTGCCCGGTGGCGCCGCGCCTAGCGCAACAGCCGAAGTATTGAAGCAACAGAGGCGTCGTCTTGCAGATGATCAACGCTGGCTTGAGACGGCGCGAACGTCCTTGCAAGCGGCAGATCGGGCATTGCAGGACGAACTTCGCCAACTGCAAGCGCTCTAGACGGCTTACATTAGCGCAGCGCAGCAAGAATCTGACCGGCGAATCGCTCAGTCAGATTCCTCGTCTTTAGGAGTCGGGTCGGGATCGTTAATATCAGAACGCCCTTCCAGCGTCATCAAGTAGGCGACGATATCGAATATCTCCAAATCGCTGTAAATCTCCGCCCAGTTCTGCGGCATGAGATCGGGATCAAAGCCTTCCACCGTATATGCCTTGGAATCGACAATGGACTGGTAGATATACTCGGCGGCGGACATGCCCTCGACGCGGGTCGCGGCGCGATCCTTGATGTTCAGGAGTCCCGGACCGAGGTTGGTCTTCTCGCTGTCCGGCAGATGGCAGTTTGAACAGGAGTAGTTCGCCGCGTCCTGGAATGTCGCGAAAAGCGCGGCTCCATTTTCGGCGTCGCGTACCGCCACCAATCGATCAATGGGCGACAGCGCGGGCGCGCTCGTCGGTTCCGGCGTGACAGTCGGCTCAGTCGTTGGCGTCGCCGTTGGCGCGGGCATGGGCGTATCGGTTGGCGGCGCGGATGTTGCCGTCGGCGGCAGCGTCGCCGTCGCATCGACAACAGCTTCCGCTGGCACAACTGGCGTCGAGGCAGCCTGCTGCATAACCGGAGGCGCCAATGTGCCGCAGCCCACCAATGCAGAGACAACGAAGACTATCAAAGCCCAGCGCAGCATCTGACGACAGTTTGCGCTTTCCCATCGCCCTAAGTTCATAATGACCATCCTGTCCTGATATTGGGAAATTCGTCACAAATGATAAGTCGGTCACATTATCGCAAACTGGAATCCGATATTGTAGGGGAAGCGCCCGTGAAATCCGCGCGACCAGCAGTTGACATGTCGGCGCGGCAATATTGCGACAGAGCCGCTAAATTCCGCGTCGGCGGGCGGAATTCATTCAGAGATGCTTTCCTAATGCTCGTTAGGTTAAAGTGTGGTTATATGATAGACTGAAATGGATCGTATCTCATGGACATAAGCGCCATAATTTATAGCTGAGAGGACGGTGCGTCAAATGAAGAAACTCATCGTGTTGATTCTGTTGGTGTCGTTCTGCATTGTCATTCCGATTGGCGCGCAAGACGCGGACGCATCACCCGGTCCCGGCTTGGGCGGCAAAATTATAGACGGGAGCACCGCTGGTGATCCGGCGACTTTCAATCCACTTATCGGCGGAGACACAGCCTCCAGCGCTGTGTATGGGCTGTTGTATCCAGCCATCATCGGCGTCAGCCCATTTACTGGTTTGGAAGAGCCAAATCTGGCGGGCGCCATGGCTTCCGGCTGGGAATATGACGAGTCGGGCAAGGTTCTCACGATCCAGCTTCGAGAAGACATCGCCTGGAATGATGGCACGCCCATCACCTCGGCTGACTATTTGTGGTCAGTCAACGCCGTGCGAAGCGGACAGATCGACAGCCCGCGCGCCGGCATCTTCGAGACGATGGCCGATGGCACGCCCGCCGGCGGCAAAATCGTCAGCGTGGAAGCGCCCGACGACTACACGGTCGTGGTGACCTTCAACGAAGCTGACTGCATCTCCTTCAGCGATGTAAACGATGTGACGCCGGTGCCGGCTCACGTTTTCTCCGAGCTTTACGGCGAGGATTTTGCGGCAATGACGGAGGAGCCGCGGCGCATCCCCACAGTGTCATTCGGTCCCTTCAAAGACGTGGAATTCTCCGCCGGCGAACGCATCAGTTTGCTCGCCGATCAATCTTATCCCGATTCGATTTTGGGATTCATCAGCCCGTCAGAGTCTGTCACCCTGCAAGTGGCCGACGAAAATGTGGAGACCGAGCGCTTTATCGGCGGCGAATTCAGCATTTTGGCGGTGCCGGCGACGCGGCAGGAAGAATTCCGCACCGATCCGGATTTGCTGGAGTACCCGCGATTCGAATTCACCGGGAACGGCTTCACCTTTTTCGGCATGAATCACGCCAATCCGGAAAATCCGCAGCCCGGCGTTGATGAAGACGGCAATCACTTGCCGCAAGAGCCGCATCCGGTTCTGGGCGATGTGCTTGTTCGCCAGGCGATTTCCCACGCGGTGGATATGGACGCGCTCATCGAGGGCATCCGCGACGGCAACGGATTCAAGGTCGCCACGCACACCATCCCGACATCCTGGGTCTACAATCCCGATTTGCAATATGTATACGATCCCGCTTTGGCGATGGAGAAGCTGACGCAAGCCGGCTGGATCGACCATGACGAAAACCCCGATACACCGCGCATCTGTGAAGACTGCCTGTTCGCGCGCGCGGTTGATGCGGAATACAACGGCAGCGAATTGGCGCTTGATTTGCATGTGCCCGCCGGATCCGAAGTTGGCGAGCAGATGGGCCTATTCTTCCAGTCAGAGATGAACAAGGTCGGCTTCAATGCCAATTTCGAAGCCATCGATTGGGGCAGCGCCTTCTTGCCCGAGCTCGTCGGCCAGACCTTTGACATGAATATGTTGGGCTGGAGCCTGGGCTTGCCGGTCGATCCGGACATCTCCCCCTTCTACTATCCCGAAGTCGATGTGCCGGGCTCGGGCTTCAATTTCGGCTCCTATTACAATGCCGAGCTGATTGAGCTGAATGACCAGGCGCGGGTCGTCCCCGGTTGCGATACCGAAACGCGGACGGCGCTCTACGAGCAAGTGCAGGAAATCCTCTTCAACGACATGCCCTACTTCTACATGTACGTATCCGAGTCGATGACTGCCGTGCTGCCGGGCACCTTGAATTGGAACCCCACGCCCTTCTCCCGCACCTACTCGCAAGACGCTTGGGTCTCGCCAGCTGTCGCAATGCCATAGCAACATACTTCATCATGCTGCCAGGGAGTTTCGACTCTCTGGCAGCACGTTCATTCGGCGATACAGCGGAATCGCGGCATGCATCAATACATCATCCGGCGACTGTTGCAAGGCATCCCCACCTTTTTTGGCATTACGATGGTTGTCTATGCCATCATCCTGTTGGCGCCGGGCGACCCGATCATGATTCTGGCCTTTGACCCCACCATGCGCCAGGACGAACGCGATCGGCTGGCGGCCCAGCTCGGCGTGAATGACCCCTTTTACATCCAGTATCTGCGCTGGCTAATTGGTGATGACTGGATGATGGTCGATACCAATTACGATGGCGAGGTTGATTCCTGGGGCGACAATTATGGCATTCTGCGCGGCGACTTCGGGACGTCATTCAAGTTTCGCGGCTCGAATCCATTACAGCTCATCGCCGAGCGCTTGGGCGCGACCATCGAGTTAAACCTTGCCGTGCTGCTCACTGGTTTAACGACCGGCATCGGCGTCGGCGTACTCGCGGCGGTGAATCGCGGGCGGTTTTTCGACAAGTTCACCCGGATATTCGCCGTTATAGGGGATTCGCTGCCAGCCTTCTGGCTGGGTCTGATGCTGCTCGTCTTCTTTGGTATCACGCTGCCGCGTTTTTTGATTGATTTTGATATTGGCAATGGCAGTCCCTTGCTGCCGATGGGCGGGCGCTGTCCGCCGGTGCGCGGAGGCTGCCCGCCATTATTCGCGCGTCTACACTACTTGATACTGCCCACGATTGTCAGTTCGGTGGGGGTCATTGCGGTTTGGTCGCGATTGATGCGAGCGTCAATGCTGGAGATCATTAGCAGCGAATATATCCGCACCGCGCGCGCCAAGGGCTTGACCGACCGCAGCATCTGGTTTAAGCATTCGTTGCGCAACGCCATACTGCCCTTCGCCGTATTTCTGGGTCCAGCGTTTTTCTCGTTGCTTGGGGGCTCCATCATCATTGAGCGCATCTTCACTTGGCCCGGCGTCGGGCTGGTTACTTTTGACGCCTTGGTCAGCCGCGATTATCCGGTGCTGATGACGAGCGTCGTCATCACCTCAGTCTTGACCATTTTCGCCTATATTCTGTCTGATATTCTTTACGCCGCATTTGATCCGCGCGTCCGCTTTTGATTGGCGGGGCTGGCTTATGCAAAAGAAACCGATTTCCGGCCGCATGCATGGCGCGGCTCAAAAGAGCAAGCACGAGCTTTATCCGTCGTTGACGATGTGGCAGCGGGGCTTGCGCCGCCTGCGCCGGGACCGCCCCACGATGGCGGCAATCTTCACTGTGCTGGGTTTTGCCGTGATTTCGCTGCTGGCGCCGCTAGTTAGCGCAGCCCTGAATGTCGATCCCAACGAGATAGATGTCACGAACAATTACGCGCCGCTGTTTAGCGAAGGGCATCTGCTGGGAACGGATGAATTGGGGCGCGACCACCTCAGCCGCTTGCTTTACGGCGGGCAGGTATCGTTAGGCATCGCCTTTTCGGCCGCCCTGCTCTCACTGGCCATCGGGCTGCCAATCGGCGTGTTTGCTGGCTACTATGGCGGGAAACTGGATGACTTCATTAACTGGTTCATTATCACGCTTAACTCCATACCCTTTTTGTACTTGTTGGCGATTATCAGCGCGCTGCTTTCGCCCTTGCCACTGACGTTCGTTGTAATTCTGGGCACATTGGGCTGGACGGGCACGACCAGACTGGTTCGCGCTGAGGCGTATTCGCTCAAGCAACGTGAATTTGTCATCGCCGCCCAGGCGCTTGGCGCTTCCAAATTGCGCCTCATGTTTCAGCATATTGTGCCCAACATATTTTCTCTGCTGATCGTTAGCCTGGCGCTAGCGATGGGCAGCTTGATATTGACGGAATCGGCTTTGAGCTTCATCGGCTTCGGCATCAAGGCGCCGACGCCAACTTGGGGCAATATGCTCAGCGGCGGCTTCGATTATATGCGGCGCGCCCCGCATCTGCTGGTCTTGCCTGGCATGCTAATCGCAATCACAGTATTCTGCTTTTACTTGATTGGCGACGGACTGCGCGACGCCTTCGATCCCAAAATCGCTGACTGAAGCGCGCGATGCCGCAATGCGCTATAGACAGTCTCGAATCAACATGATATTATCACGCGCTGAATCGGATTCGAGTCGAACGCGATACGTTCAACGAGCGTTATGAAAGGAGCAGGAGGAGGCAGAGCTTCCCCGCTACCAGCAATATGGCAACTCATAAATCAGCAATCAAACGCATACGACAAAATGAAAAACGGCGCCTGCACAACCGCACGTACCGCAACCGCGCGCGCACCTTGGTCAAGAAAGCCCGCGTGGCAATCGAGAGCGGCAATCTCGACGAGGCGCGCCAAGCGACTCACATTGCTGTGCGCGATCTCGATAAACTGGCGAGCCGCGGCGTCGTACACAAGCGCAATGCCGCGCGGCGCAAAAGCCGTCTCATGAAGCAACTCGCGCAACTGGAAAAGTAGCGCCTCGTTAGGGCCTCATCTTACTGCGCAGCATCCCGCGCCGATCGCCAGCTCTTCGTTCTCCGCAATCTCCAGCCGATAGCCCTGCCCGCGCACCGTCTTCAGGTAGACCGGGTTCTCAGGGTCTGTCTCCAGGACTTCACGCGCGCGCCGAATGTGAACGTAGAGCGTCCGCGTGTCGCCCAAGTAGGCCGTTTTCCACACTTCGCGCATGATATGAGCACAGGACAACGTCTGATTGGGGCGGGACATCAGAAGCACCATCAATCCCGCCAGCTTGGGATTTAGCGGTATCGGCCGCCCGCGGGAGTGCAGGATTCGCGTAGTACGATGCAAGCGAAAGGGTCCGCAGCAGATTGCATCTTGTGGATCGGCGCTCAACAATCTCGCAACCGCGCCCGTCAGTTGCCGCGCCGTCACGTCGGCGTCCAGGATGAGGTCGGCTTCAATTGCGCCTTCTGCCTGGAGAGCGCCGGAAATGAGAATCTGCGCCGATTCGGGAAAGCGCGCCTTCAGATCGCGGCTGATCCGTTCGCCAGAGATGTACATTGAAGCGGCGTCAATCACAATCAGATTGAAGCGCTGTCCGTCGAAGGCACGGGCGCCTTTGCCACTCTGAGCCTGCGCCACTTCCGCCTGGCGCCGCAGGCTCGCCGCCCGGCGAGCGGTTCCGATTAGAAGGATTCGGTCAGCCAATAGAGCGCCCTCCCCGCGGCTAGAGCATGTCGAGCAGGTTCAGAACTCTGTTGATTTCGTCAATGGTGTTGTATTGACCGATGCCAATGCGAACCATGCCGTCCGGTCTATGGATCCGCTCCATGATTTCTACCGCGTAATAGTCGCCGCTCCAAACGTAGATGTGATTGGCGGCCAGGTAGCTGGCGATGTCTTGGGGACTGTGCCCCTCTTTGACCATGGCGACCGTGGGGACGCGCTGATCGAATCGCGCGCTGTCGCTGATGCCGGCGATGGCGACCCCGGGTATTGCGCATAGACCATTGATGAGCGAAACGGCCAATTCGCGTTCGTAGGCTTGCACAGCTGCCACTCCGCGCTTCATTCTTAGCCGGCGTCCATCATACTGCGGCAATTCGGCATCGCCAAATTCTTCCCCAATTCGCTCCCAGTGTTCCAGGCATGCGAGCAATCCATACCAGGTTTCGTAGCTTGGCGTGCCGTTTTCCCAGCGGTAAGGCGCGACGTCTTTCGCCGGACGTACCTTGTAGGCGGGCAGCGAGTCCAACAGGTCGCGGCGCCCCCACATGATGCCCAAGTGCGGTCCGTAGAATTTGTAAGAAGAGCAAAGCAGAAAATCGCAGCCGATGTCCGCCACATCTATCGGCAGGTGTGGCACGCTCTGCACGGCGTCAACGACATGCCAGGCGCCGACGGCGCGCGCCATGCCGGCGATTTGCTTCACCGGATTGACCGTGCCCACCGCGTTGGAAGCGTGGACCGTCGCGACGACTTTCGTGCGTTCGCTCAGCGCCGCCTCGAGGGAATCCATATCGAGTGTGCAGTCCGCCGCCCTTATATCGACCCACTTCAATTTCAAGCCGCAATCTCGTGCGATGTGCGTCCAAGGCGCGACATTGGCGTCGTGATCCATCCGTGTGACGATGATCTCGTCGCCAGGCGCGAGCGTCTGCGCGATGGACCGACTCAGATTGAAATTGAGCGTCGTCATGTTGGGGCCGATCACGATTTCCGACGCGTCCGCCGCGTTGAGAAAATCTGCCATGCTTTCGCGCGTCCGCCGGACCATATCATCGTTGCGGCGGCTGGTGGCGAAGGCGCCGCCGGAATTCGCATTCATCGTCATGTAATATTCGGTGACCGCCTGCATCACACTGCGTGGGACCTGCGTTCCGGCGGGATTGTCCAGGAATATCGGCAGCGATCCATCGTCCGCCGGCAAATGCAACGACGGGAATAGCGGACGTATCGCTCCCGCGTGAAAAGTCATTGGCTTGTCCTCTAATTCTGGCAGGCACACTAGGGCAGGATAAGTCTGTACTATAAATCAAGTCGGCACGAAATAGTATTTCATCTTTCGCCGCGGTTAGGCGCTGAGATCGTCGATGCTGGCGCGTACGCGCTTCGTCAGGTCAAGAAACTGTTGATGATAAATCATATCGTGCCTTCGCGGACGCGGCAGGTCGACCAAGACATCGGCAACCAAGCGGCCTGGTCCGCGCGACAAGACAATTACGCGATCCGCCAGGAGTACCGCTTCGTTGATATCGTGGGTGACCATAACGATGGTCTGCACGTAGCGCTGGCGCAGGCGCAGCAAGAGCCGACCGAGGTTTTCGCGCGTCAAGGCGTCGAGAGCGCCAAAGGGTTCGTCCAGCAGCACAACCTTCGGCTGCTGCACAATGACGCGCCCCAGCGCCACACGCTGCTTCATCCCGCCGGAGAGCGCCGCCGGATAGGTCAATTCAAAGTTGTCAAGGTGAAGCTGGGGCAGCAGAGCCCGTACAATCTCATATCGAGTCGGGCGCGGTAAGCCTGCGATCTCCAAGGGCAAGGCGATATTGTCCAGGGCAGTCCGCCAAGGCATGAGATTGGCATCTTGAAACATGATCGCGAATTGATGCATAGGACGGTCAATTGCCTGGCCATCGTAGAGCGCCGCTCCCGAAGTCGCCGGCAGCAATCCGGCCAAGGCGCGAATCAAAGTGCTCTTGCCGCAGCCGGTGGGACCGACGACGCAGACGAACTGTTGCTCCGCCACGTCAAATGAAATTGGACCCAGCGCCGGCAACGCGCCGCCAGCCGGATCGCGAAATGAAACGGAAAGTTCGCGCAGGCTAAGGCTCACCCGTCAGACCCGGCAACAAACCGGTTGGTGAACGCGTCTTGCAGGCGGCCCGCGCCATCGTCGAGGAATCCCATCGAGTCGAGCGTGTCGCGCATCGCTTCCCAAGACGACAAATCGCTGAATCCGATGACTTCCGCATCCCACAGTTCTATCGTGTTGAGCAATACGTTGAGCTGAGTCAGCGTGGCGCGGTCGAAGCGCTCGCCTAGATCGGAAGCCAACTGTCGACGAGACCGCGCGATGTCGGCTCGGTCGGGATCGGACTCGAGAAATGCGATCTGCTCTTCAGCGGCGGATTCCAAGGCATTGAGCAGCGCTTCCTCAGCGGGCAAACTGTCGACGTGTTTAAGGCTGGCGATGTAGGCGCCCGCTGGATTGTCGATGACGGACCGCAAGGCGCCGGTGAGCCCGGATACCATGCGCGCTACCGTGTCAGGATCTTCATCCACGTAAGCTCTACTGACGATTAGTCCATTCGAAACCAGGTCGACTTGCGATGCGACGGTGATTACTTCGACATCGCTAACGGCGCCGCAATCGCCGTCCGCCACCAGATTCCTTATCTGCAGCGGTTCATTATTGACATACACGATAGCGGCATCAATAGCGCCCAGGCAAAACACTTCCGGCGCATTGAAGCCGATTTCTCGCAGGTCGATATCAGCTTCGGATAATCCGGCGCTCCCCAGAAGCGTCGTCAGCCCGCTGTAGCTCGCGCCAAAGCGACCCGGGATCCCGATCGCCATGCCCTGCAAGTTGGCCAAGTCGCTCAAGTCCAAGGCGCTGCTGTAAACCAATCCAACAGGATACTGCTGAAACCACTCGAATACGTACACGACATCCCGCCCGCGAGAGCGCGCGAGGATCACTTGTTCGCCGCTCACGATGCCGAATTTCGCTTGACCCACGGCGACCAAATCCAGAACTTCCGGTTCCTGCAGATGTTCCAGCGAGACATTGAATCCCGCCTCAGCGAAGTAGCCGTCTTCAATGCCGACATAAAAGGGCGCGAATTGGACATTCGGAATGAAGGTCAGCAATATGCGTTCGTCAACAGGCTCAGCCTGCGCCGAGGCCGCCAGCCCCAACCACATGGTAAGGACTAACATTAATCGGACGAATTTCAACATGGGGTACATCTCTCCTGTGAAACCTATGCTAGGCGCTTGCTCGGCGCTGCCATACCAAAAAGCGCCACTCCACATAAGCAACGATTCCATAAAGCGACAGCGAAATGACCGTCATGGTGAATACCGCCACCACCACAAGCGGCGTATCATACAAGTTTCGCGCCAAGGTCACCAAGTAGCCCAATCCGCTGCCCTGACTGACGAATTCGCCGACGACGGCGCCAATCACCGCCAGTGTTGTGCTCGTCTTCAGGCCGGCTAGGATCACCGGCAGCGCGGACGGCGCCTCCAGATGACGAAATATCTGCCATCGCCCAGCCTTCAACGAGCGCATCAGGTCGCGGAGATTTGGTGATACACTGCGAATGCCTACGATCGTATTCACTAACGTGGGGAAGAACACGATCACTGCGGTGGTGACAACTTTGCTGGCGATGCCCGAGCCAAACCAAATGACGAGCAGCGGCGCGTAGGCGACGATCGGCGTTGACTGAAAGGCGACGATGACCGGCGACAGAATGTTCTCCAAGATCGGCGCCTTGGCGATGGCGTATCCGATGGCGAGCCCAATACCCACCCCGAGCAGCAGCCCATAGAGCATCTCTTCCAGCGTGACAAATGTATGCTTTAGCAGCGTGCCGTCCGCCAGGGAGCCAATGAAAGCCTGGTAGACATCGGCGGGAGGCGGAACGAGTATATGCGAGATGATCTCCCTGGCGCTGACCCATTGCCATAGCAGCAACAAGCACGCAATGGTGAGGAACGGGCAAATGCGGCGCAGCACCGTGCCAGCGCCGAAGCCCGCTCCATTTTCAAAGTGGCGAGATTTCTCCAAGCGATTCTTGCGCATTTCGCCCTTCCGCGAGGATCATTGGGTGGAAGAGCGATACACGAAGACACGATGACAGCGCCTAATGGCGAATTGCCCTGCGTACGTATATCGAACCAGGCGCGCTGCCAAAGACAGCCGGCACAGCCTTCTCCCATCCGGACTGTCACCGTCGGCTCCGGATTCTCACCGGAATCCACCTGCGCAGCAATTCGCTGCGACGCGTCGCCACTGGCGTGGCGACGACCAGGGTCACGGGCTCGGCATGAATGAACATGCATCACCGCCGGTAGGGACTTCCACCCTGCCCCGAAGGTTGGTCGAGATTATCTGGGGCATGAGTATATCAGCAAGAGGCGACTGTGTCTATGCGCCGCTCCTCGGAGCGAACGCAATTTATAAGGGCGAGGCCGGTTCGGCGATTGCGACGGGCGATTGACCGCCCCCGGCAGAGGGCGTGTCTTCTTGAAAACTGGCATCCGCCTTCAAGACAGTGAAGAGAAAGCGGCCGCCCTTGCCCTGTCCGTTGCCTTCGGCCCAGATGCGCCCGCCGTGCGCGTCCACGATATGCTTGCAGATCGCCAAGCCCAAGCCGGCGCCTTCGTCGCCGGAGCGCGAGGCGTCGGCTTGGTAGAAGCGCTCGAAGACGCGGCTGCGCAACTCGTCCGGCACGCCGGGACCATTGTCGCAGATCGATACGGTCACTTCGTCAAGCTGCTTGGACGCGATTATTGTGATCGCCTCGCCTGGGGGCGACCACTTAATCGCATTGTGCAGCAAGTTGCCCAGCACCCGTTTCAATTGATCGGCATCGCAGAGGACGTCAACCATTGGGGGCACGTGGCTTACTATCGAGAGTTCTTTCATCGCCGCCTGCGACTCCAGCCGTTCGATCGCGTCATCAACCACCTGCTTCAACGGCGTCTTCACCAGCCTCAGAATCGCCTCGCCCGATTCGATCATAGACAAGTCGAGCAACTCCTGCGCCAGCCAGAGCAGCGCATCGGTCTCCATGGCGATTTCCTTGAGGGATTGTATGCTTGCCTTGCGCTTGGGTTTGTCGGCTTCGAGGAACAAGCCCTCGATGATCAGGCGTATCCGCGTGATTGGCGTGCGCAGTTCGTGCGAGATGTTGGCGACCAAATCCCGCCGCGCGCGATTCAGGCTGACCAGTTCGGTGATGTCTTGCATGCCAATACCGATATAGCGCCGCGTCTGACGATGCTCAATCACTTGGGCGCTCGCGCGAAAATTGGTTCCCTGGATGACAAATTGTTCCTCAAGACTTTCGTTCTCGCTTAAGGCGACCTGAGCCAAGTTAAGCAGCTCCGAAGACTCAACCAAAGCCGTCAGGCTTTTGCTGATCGGATCGCTCTCGCCAAAGAGTTGCCGCGCTCTGCCATTTGCCATGATCACCCTAAGGTCTTCGTCTAGCAGCAGAACAGTGTCGAATGACAGATCGGAAACGGAGGCGGATAGCGCGTTGCGTTCCTGACAATCCTGCTCGGCGCCGTCCAGCTGTGATCGAAGCTGTTTGATCGCCGCATCGCGAGCTTGGATTGTCTTGCCGAGCGCTGACAAATATCGTCGCTGGCGATAAGCGCCGAATGCCAATCCGGCGGAAAAGCAGACTGAA
Source organism: Chloroflexota bacterium (assembly GCA_011523705.1). GTDB lineage: Bacteria > Chloroflexota > Anaerolineae > Aggregatilineales > Phototrophicaceae > UBA6055. Next base: position 41,977 of record WTGC01000042.1, read on the forward strand.
ATGAAGAGAAGCAATTCCATTTTCAGCCTTCGAAACGATATCCAACGCCACGAACCGTGCTGATACGCTTGGGGCTGGATGGGTTCTCCTCGATTTTTTCGCGCAGCCAGCGGATATGCACATCGACCGTTCGCATCTCTTTTTTGGTGCTGCTGATCACGAAATCCTCGCCCCAGACATTCTTCAGAATCCAGTCACGTGACAATACAGCGTTCTGGTTTCGCATGAACAAGGTCAATAAATCGAATTCCTTGTTGCTGAGTTTTACTTCGGCGCCGCCTTTGAACACACGCCGACCGGTAGTGTCCAGACGCAGGTCGCCTGAACTCAGTTCAACTCGATTCAGACTGAGGAATGGCGATGTGCGGCGAATCTGCGCTCGGACGCGTGACAAAAACTCACCCAAATCGAAAGGCTTAACGATGTAATCATCGGCCCCGGTTTCCAAGCCGAGAATCCTGTCCTGCACCATGCCCCGTGCCGTCAACATAATAATTGGCACATGCGCGGAAGTAGGAAGATTGCGAATGAGTCTACAAAGCGAGACGCCGTCCAACCGTGGCAACATGATATCCAGCACAATTAAGTCAAACGTGTCGCCGCGCGCCATCTCCCAGCCGGCGTCGCCATCAAGCGCTGTGACGACGTCATAGCCCTCTGCCCGCAGCATTTTGGCCACATTAGCAATGAGTTTTTCGTCGTCTTCGACCAGCAGAATCTTCTTCTCTACCATGGTTATCTATTATGTGGTCTGCCGGGATTTCAGCCTGCTCGTTGTCCACTAAATTTATGTTAAGCATTCTGTTAAGGACATTGCGGTTGGCTGCCCATCTGTTAAACGGTTTAGGCGTGGCCAGCAATCCAGGCGCCGCTGCCCGAGGAGGGACTAGGACTCGCCAACAGCGCGCACGCCGCCCAACGAGGTCGCAGAATGGACCGCGCGCCGGATCGCTTCCGCTACGGCTTCAGCGGCATAAGCGCCAACTACTGTTGGATCGCCGGCGACTTCACCCGTTGCCAGGGCGAAGATAGAATCGCCGTCAAACATGGTATGCGCTGGATTTACCGCCCGAGCGACGCCATCCTGCGCCATCTGCGCGACCTTCGTCGCTTCAGCCTTGCTGAGCCTGGCATTGCTGGCGACTACGCCAATGACGGTGCTTTCGTTGGCGGGCGGGTCCGGCGCTTCGCTTGTCAAGTTATCCATCGTCTCCAGTACTGATACAAAACTCAGCCCGTCCGCCGCTCTCAACCCAGCGATGATCCGTCCGTCTTTGCCTATCACATTGCCGACCGCATTGACAGCCATCAGAGCGGCCACAATTAATCCGTTGGCTAATTCAATGGCTGACGACCCGATGCCACCTTTGCTCGCGCGCTCGTTGCCTAGTATTGCACCAATCCTGGCGCCTGTGCCTGCGCCGACGCTGCCCATGCCTACCGGTTCTGCCGTAGCCGCTTCGCAAGCTTGATAGCCCGCGTCGGCGTCCGGGCGAACATGCGGGTCACCAATGGTCAGGTCGAACAATATGGCTGCCGGCACGATTGGCACCACCACGCCGCTCCTGGACTGATAGCCTATTCCGCGTTCAGCGTGCCAGCGCATCACGCCGTCGGCGGTCGCCAATCCGAACGCGCTGCCGCCGGAGAGCGCGACCGCCGTCACTTCCGCAACCAGATTGTGCGCCTGCAGCAGATCGGTCTCCCGCGTGCCCGGGGCGCCGCCGCGGACGTCTACGCCGCCCACCGTCCCCGGCGGGCAACGAACGACCGTGCAGCCGGTGATAGCCTTCAAATCGGTGTAATGCCCGACTTTGATCCCCGGCACAGCGGTCAATGTGTCATTCGTCATCATCATCCGATTCCGGCTCGGCATCATCGGGCCAGACAAACTGAATTCTATCGTTGGTTGCTTCAATCTGCTCGGCATCTTCGGGGAATAGCAGCGCGGCCGCTCGTTCGTAATCGGCTGGAGAAACGAGTATCTTGACTTCACCGAGATTGCCGAGCGTGATGCCGATGGCGGTCGCCCCTGCCTCTTGGTGAATCATGGCGGGAATGTCGTGGATCCGCAGCTTGCCGAGAATGATGTGCGCTTCAGGCACATTGTGGGTGATATACACGGCGACCCATTCGGGTCCCTGGGCGCCGCCTTCTCGCTTCCTTAGCGTCATGATATATTGTCCCATCTGAAAAAATCACGTGCCCTCAACACCCAATTCAAGCAACTCAACCGCGACTGGCAAAAACAAATCGCGTATAAACTTAGGCTAGATTAGATTCGCGACGCTACTCCGTCCACCAAAGGCATGCAGCTGATGAGAATGGTAATCGGCTCCCTGCGCGATCATCGTCATTTCATTGCCGTGATTACGCTGCTGATCGTCGTCATGACCTTCCCGACTATCGCGCACGTCTTCAATACTGAAGTTTTCTGGATTCCAACCGGAAACCATCCTGACACTTGGATGAAATTCTGGGACGCCTGGTATGGAAAACTGATATTCTCTGGCCGCGCCGATTATTTCTTCACCGACCTATTCTATCACCCGCGAGGAATCTCACTCTTATATCACAACTTTAGTCTCCCCCACATGTTGGTGTTCGGTGGCTTGCAAGCTCTCATGCCGGCGTCAAACGCCTTTAGCCTGACGTTTCTGATTTTCGTCGCCTCGGTGGCCTGCTCCGCGTACTTGTACATGCTCTATCTGTTCAAGGACAAGTGGATTGCGCTGCTCGGTGCAGTTGCAATCGGCATGAGCCCTTATGTCGTCGGGTATCCGGAACACCCAGAGTATCGTTTCATAACGACGCTGCTGCTCGCCGTCTATTGTTTCCACCGCGGCATCGCCGAGCGACGAAACAAGCTGCTGGCTGTTGCCGCTGTCTTGACAGGCGCCACGGCCTTCGTAAGCATGCATCTCTCCGTTTGTCTCGCGATCACCTTGACAATGTATGCGCTCTATTTTGCCGCCTCACGCTGGAAAGAATCGGCTTTTTGGATCTCCATGGGCGTGTTCGCTGCAATTGTGGCGATAGTTTGTTCTCCCCGTTTGTATCCAATGCTGAAAAGCGTTCAGGCGCTTGAATACGCCATGACCTCTCGAAAGGGTTTAGAGGTCGGCACGGACCTGCTTGAGTACTTTGTCAATGCTCGGCACCCCATAATCAAATCAATTTTCCAGCAACCTTTTGATTGGGGATTGTCGAGCATAAATATACGCTACTCGGCATACATCGGCTTCGCGGCGCTTGCAATCGTCGGATTCGGACTCTTCCGCAAACCATTCCGACGCAAAATGTTACCTTGGATGATCTTAGCTCTCCCGTTCCTGGTCCTTCGCCTTGGTTCAATACTTACTATCGATGGTGTGCCTCATCCAGAATTTGTCTTGCCCAAGCATTATTTGGACGATTTGCTTCCGGGCATTACCGAGGGCTTCAGCTTGACGTCTGGATTCTATGCCGGGGCGCTAATCCCGCTGGCGGCGCTTGTGTGTTATGGCTGTAAGGCGCTTGACAATGCGCTCCCAAACGCACGTCGACCGCTTGTCGTGCTGATCCTGGTTGGGATACTGTCCTTCGAATACTACCAGCCAGTTCGACCGGGTGTCGTCACCGAACAAGAATTGGCGTTTTTGGATTGGCTGGAGACGGAACCCGTTGATGTACGTCTGATAAACCTGCCTCCGTCTGGCTGGTCCAACAGAGCCTTGTATTCGTTTCATCAAACACTGAAGGGCTATCCGCACGCCGCGGGCTTGGTCGCGCGAGAACCGCGTGACGCTTTTGCCTATTGGGACCAGAATTTCTTGCTCCATGCATGGGGACAATATAAGGCCGTTACTTGCGGATGGCAGACGAAAGAAAAGTACTTTGCCGCGCTAGATGAGCTAGCAAGGGATGGGTTTACCCATGTAATCCTTCATCGAAATCGATCGCCGTCGGGCAGATTAGCGGGTAGCTTTGTGGCTGCTCAACCGTCTTATTCCGATGACTACGTGAGGATCTACCGGCTGGACGATCTACACGCCACCTGCGAGCAAGACTTCGTGGCGGAAATCGTCGCGGATTTCCCATTTTCGGACGCGTATCTTTCGCCATCAATTATCCATCAACGGCACGGACTCGTGTTGAGCCTTCACCGGACGCAACCGGTCCATCCTGAGTTCTTGTCTTATTTTTCTCACACATCATTTGATCAAAAGAGCGCGGTTCACATTTCATATAACCCAGCGGGTGATCTGGTTTTGCAGAGTACCGATGCCTCGTTGACAAACCTGGACATTATCTCAGACCTCAACAGCGGCCTTTGGCTGATTTCCGGCAGGCAAGACGCTCAGCTGACGCAAATGCCAGCCTACGAAGGCTGGTTACTAGAGAATTACAGATTCTGCGACAGGTATAGGGAACGGGACAATGCGAGAATCGACCTTTTCCTAAAGCCAAACATTCCCTGCGAGGCAGTGGCCGATCAATCAAAGTTTGAGGTGCGCTTTGATAGTGGAACTTTCCTTAATAATATGTCGTATGACTTGTATACAGATCGGATAATCTTCTATTTGTCGTGGACCAATAGATCTGAGAATCCCTACTCCTATTCGCTACAGATTCTTGACGAAAAAGGCGATAAAGCAATTCAATCTGACAGCGTAATTCTGCGCGAACCGGTGTCAGCGCAAAGCGTGGACATTTCCGGCTTGCGTCGCGGTTCATACAAGACGAAGCTCATTGTGTACGATTATGCGACAGGCGCCAGCGTGGGTGGCGCCGTGATCAAGACTATGCAACGCTTCGAGCGAGAACTTGAAATCGCGACTTTTGAGCGCGGCTAAAGATTCGGAAATGTCGTAGCGCGAAACAGAAGAGGGCGGCAACAGGGGAGTGAAGTGTTGGCGGCGGCATTCTCTCCCACATCGTCTCCAATGCAGTACCATCTGCGCTCGCGGGCTTAACTTCCGGGTTCGGGACAGAGTCGCTTTATCGCGCGGAGCCGTATCCCACACAGCGGCTGGAATACTATTGCTGGCCCCGTAGCATGGGTCTGCGGTCGACGCCAATTATGCCAGACAAACCTGGCCGAAATCTATACGTTTGTTTGCGACTGCAGGAAGGCTGTGGCTGCCTCTGCCCGCTCGTGCACATGTGCGATCAGCCCGTCGGTAGCATCGCGCAGCGCTTCGATGTCCAGCGCGATGTCGTTTTCTGTGGCGTAGGCCGCGAGCATCTGATAGTTGTCATCGTAGATTGCGGTCATGATTTCAGACGCGAACACATCGCTGGCGACCGTTTCGATAAGCTCAACATAGCTTAGGCGATATTGGTCATCCTCTGCGAGGAAACCAATTAACGGCCAGGCTTCGGCATCAATTTCATCCAGCAAAAAGTTCCAGTCGGCTGGTCCGCCTCTCCCAGAATCGGCTCGCCCAGGGCCAGGTCCTCTCGGGCTAAGCCCGCCGAGGCTGCCATCGTCCATCGCTTCATTGTTGTCATAGGGGATCCAGACCAATTGCCCGCTGGCGCTGTCGGCATAGAGATAGAAGTCCTTCGCCCTCGCGCCGTAGGTGTCCTTTTTCTGGACAAATTGATTGCTCGCCAGCCAGCGCAGGAATCGTTCCACATCGAACACTTCTTCCAGCTTTTCCCGCCATGCAAAAGGGTTACTCAGTCTGATTTCGTCATGCAGGGCATCAAAGAGCGCCAGCACGTCGGCGAAATCGGACTCCCGGTTTGTGCGCTTGGGAAAACTGCTTTCGGTAAAGCTGCCCGCCGCGAAAGCTGCGCCGGCGCCAGAAGGTTTGTACATGTTGCCATCGTCATCGGCAAACTGCGTTTCGACCAGAGTGTCGTCAGGCAACTCGACAGCCGTATAAAATCCCCAAGGTTGGAAGCCATCGCCGTCACCGATATCGACATATACCGCGTAGAAGGCGGTCTGCGATGCGGGCACGCCGGCTGCGCGGAAAACATCTGCCGCCACCTTTTCCCGCTGCAGCGAGAAATCGCCAAAGTTGTTGGCGAAGCCCAGCTGCTTAAATCCATAGAAACGCTGATTGTCCAACTCAGGATTGTCGTCCTCGAATTCGTCGAAATCCAGTTTGAATGGCAGGGCGGTCGCGTTACTTCCCCAGCTCATACTGAGCGCGGTGTTGCCCTTGTATCGAAAGCCAACCTGCCACCAGGTTTGACCGCCGAATTCCACGGTGACGGGAACCCAGATGGGGTTTCTGGTATTGGGCCCGCCAAAACCTTGCCCGCCGCCTGGCGCGTCGCCACGATTAGCGGCGGGCGGCCGTCGGTTGCCTGGCCATATCCCGAGCGCCTCGGAGAATTCCTCAGCCTCCATTTCGAGCGCCTGGGCCACTGCATCGAAGTCGGGAAATAGAGCCAAGGCGGCCTGCACCGTCTCGACGTCACGATTGAGCATTGCCGCGATTTCTTCAGGGTTTGGCTGCGGCGGTCTTCCGGCTCCTCGCCCGCCGGGTCCGCGGCCGCCGCCGCTGCCGCGTTCGCCGTAGATTTCCACCATGTCAGCTTCTTCCGCCGCCCAGGCTTCTGGCGTAAATTTTATGAAGATCTCGCTGACACGGCCGTCTGGCAGACCAACCTCATAGTTGGCTGGAATGCGGTTGCCATGCGATTCATCTGTCCAGCCTGACGGGCGCTCGGCTGTCTGCGCCGATGATGGCAGCACCGAGGCGAAAACCAGCAGCCAGGCTAACAGCGCGACAAAGAATGTCTTGGACGATAGTCCCATGCGTTTGCTCGACATCTTATTCATCCTCTCATTCATGCCACACCCCTATGCGGACATTCTTCCTCTTGATTCTCATTTGGCTGATCGATACGCGCAGCGGCATGATGCCGGTGCGGTCATATATGTCGGCAAAGAGTTCGGCGCGTCTTTTCGGATGCAGCAGGTCGGCAGCCTGGTCACAATCGGCGGGCGAAACCAGGATTTTGACCTCGCCCAGGTTGCCGTAGGTGATGCCCAGGGCGCTAGCGCCGGCTTCATGATGCAGCATGGCGGTCATGTCGTGGGCGCGCAAACGGCCGAGAACGATATGCGTTTCGGGCAGGTTGTGAGTGATGTATACGGCGATCCACCGCGGGTCTTTCGCTGCCTTGAGAGCCGGTTTTCGCGCCATTGCTGTCCCTCCTGCCCGAATTGACAATGCTAGTCCAACACATTCGCAAGGAAGCTGTCTGCCGCCTCTGCCCGCTCGTGCACATGCGCGATCAGCCCATCGGTAGCAGTGCGCAGGTCCTCCAGATCGTCATGCGCGCCGACATCGCGCAAGTAAGCCGCCAGCAACTCGTAGTTGGCTTCGTAGATTAACTCCATGCGCGCTGGCGTGAACACCTCGGACGAGACCTGCGCAACTAGCGCAACATAGCGGCTGTGGTAGACGGGGTCTGCCATCAAGAAGCCGATCAGCGGGTACGCATCCGCGTCTACATCGGCCAGCGAGAGCGTGAGTGGAGCCCTCATGCCGCGCGAGCCGCCCGGCGTATTCTCGCCAGAAGACAGTGCCATGTTGTTGTCCCAGGGGATCCAAACCAGCGCGCCACTGCTTTCGTCAGCGTACAGATAATAGTTGTGCGGCAGGTTGCCGTAGGTATCCCAATTTTGGATAAGCGTGTTGACCGCCAGCCAGCGCAGAAAACCATCTACATCCAGCGCAGCCTCTAAGCCTGCCCGCCAGGCTTCTGGGTCGCTTTGTCGCGTAGGCGCATGCAGCGCGTCAAAGACCGCCAGCACATCGGCATAATCGCTATTGCTGTTGGTCTCTTTGTCGAACGATGCCTCGCGAAAGGCGCCATTGGCAAAGGTCGCTCCAGTCCCCTCTGGCTTGTACATATTGCCGTTGTCGTCCGCGAATTGCGTCTCGATGAGCGTATCGTCTGGCAGCTCGATAGCGGTGTAGATGCCCCAAAATGCGCTGCCCGCGCCATCGCCGATATCGACATACACCGCATAAAAAGCGGTCTCTGCCGCTGGAACGCCGGCAGCGCGAAAGATATCGGCGGCGACCTTTTCGCGTTGCTGCGAGCTGTCGATGATGGGCGAGCGCGCGAAAGACAACTGCTTGAAGCCATAGAAGCGCTGATTCTGCAGGGCGGGGTTGTCGTCTTCAAATTCGTCAAAGTCCAGCTTGAAGGGCAAGCCGATCTCGCCGCTGCCCCAACCCATGAGAAGTGACGAGTTGCCCCTGAAGCGGAAGCCGACCTCTTGCCACGCGCCATCCGCGAAGTGAATGGTCACAGGCACCCAAATGGGGTTTCGTGCAATCTGCATGTTGACGCGTGGCTCGCCATCGCCGTCACGCTGGCCAACTAGCGAACCAATGTTGCGCGGCAGCGGTAGCGCATCCATCAGCTGCTCGATATCCACTTCGAGCGCAGCGGCAACTTTGTCAATGTCTGGCATAAGCTGCATCGCCTCAAGCAATTGCTCTTCGCTGCGGTCGAGCGCAACGGCAAGATCTGCGATGATCCCACGCATCTGTGGTGGGATGCCGGGCGCGACGCCTGTGGCTGCCCTTCCGCGCCTGCCGAAACCTGTGCCAGCCGCGCCGCGTTCGCCGTAGATTTCCACCATGTCAGCTTCTTCCGCCGCCCAGGCTTCTGGCGTAAATTTTATGAAGATCTCGCTGACACGGCCGTCTGGCAGACCAACCTCATAGTTGGCTGGAATGCGGTTGCCATGCGATTCATCTGTCCAGCCTGACGGGCGCTCCACAGTCTGCGCCGAAAAGGGCAATACAGCGGCGATCAGAAGCAGCCATGCCAGGATCGCGGCGATCAGCGCTTTCGAAGTGATTCCCTGGCGACGGTTTGTCATCTTATTCATCCTCTTCAATGTGCCAGACGCGCAGGCGGGCGGTCTGGCTCTTTATGCGTATGTGGTTGACGGATATGCGAACGGGCTTAATGCCGGTGCGCTTGGCGATATCGGCAAAAAGGTCGGCTCGTCGGTTGGGATGCAGCAGATCCAGGTTGTCGTAGGCCAGGCTGAGATTGGCGCGGCTGCGCATGACGCGGCTGTATTCAAGCCCGGATAAGGTCGCCAGAATTGCCAGGTTAACAGCTGCGACCTCTTCCCAAGTGCCGAAGGTCATCAACGTAGCGTTAACCAAAGACAGCGTGATGGTGGCGAATAGATAGGTCATATCGCGCAGTGAAATTGCAACTGTGCGAAAACGCAACAGCGAAAATACGGCAAAGATGCCAAAGCCGACGCCCAAGCTGATCTCGAATTGCAAGAGCAAGCGAATCACAGCGTAGACGAGCGTGCCGCCAACGATCATCGCCAGCGCGTAATTCCGGTTCGGTTTACGCCGCCAATAGAGTCCTGCGATCAAAATACTGATGATGGCCAGATTGATGCCAAAGCGCAGCCAATAGTCGAATAACACTTCCATATTGTCTCCGTTCCAAGCCCGCTGATTTGCGGACATTGGTTGAGTCTAATGGATATTCGATTTGTGGCTAGGACTCGGTTGTAAAGTTTGTGTAAATCATGGGAGGCGGCAGATGCCCGGGAAGGGGCTGCGCGTGGAAAGAGGATGCCGGGCCGTGGAAACCCAAAAAAGGGCGGCAACAGGGGAGTGAAGTGTTGGCGGCGGCATACTCTCCCACATCG
>WTGC01000140.1 GCA_011523705.1 Chloroflexota bacterium
CCGTTAAGGACACGGCCCTCAACCGTGCGCGTCTGCCAGTTCCGCCATCAGGGCGCAGAATGCCATCAAGTATAGGCTCTTAGCCGAATATGTCAATGGCATGCAGCCTTTCCGCCGACGGGCGAATTCATCTTGAGGAAGCGCAATTCCTGCCGTATCATGGCGCCCTAGTCTCAGCGCCTTGCCTTTTGGAAGGTCTTAATCGGATGCGCATTGCTCTCGATGCGATGGGAACGGACAATCGCCCGCTTAGCGATATTGCCGGCGGTGTTTTGGCGGCCAGAGAATTCGGCGATACCATCGTCTTGGTCGGGGACAAGCCGATGATTGAGGCGGAGCTCAAGCATCACAGCATCAACAGCGCCAAGGTAGAAATCCTGCACGCGCCGAGCGATATCGCCATGGATGAAAAGCCAACCGATGTGCTCAAGTTGGCGCCGTCGTCTTCTATCCACGTCGCGCTGGACGCGGTAAAAAAGGGCGATGCTGACGCGTTTGTCACGATGGGCAATACGGGCGCGGTGCATGCGCTGGCGACGCTGAAGACGCTGCGACGAATCCCCGGCGTCAAACGGCCCGTGCTCTCAGCGTTGTTCACGGTAAACGATCACCGCATGATATTTCTGGATGTCGGCGCGAACACCGATGCCAAGCCGGAATGGGTTCAGCAATTCGCCGTGATGGGCAGCATATATGCCGAGCGCGTATTGAGCTGTACCCAGCCGCGCATCGCTCTGCTCTCCAATGGAGCGGAAGAAATCAAGGGCAACTTGCTCATTCGGGAAGCGGCTGACATCCTGCGCCGCAGCAAAATGAACTTCGTCGGCAATGTCGAGCCGGTGCAGCTGATGACGTCTGTCGCCGATGTGATTGTCATGGACGGCTTCGTGGGCAACATCGTACTGAAGATGTTTGAAGCGACCACGCATTATGTGGCGACCTTGATTCGACAGGAGTTTCGCAACGACGCCATTTCCATGTTGGGCGGCGCCTTGGCTCGGCCCGCCTTCAATCGCATCAGGCGACGAGTGGATACATCGGAAATCGGCGGCGCGCCCCTTCTGGGCGTCAACGGCGTCGTGATTATCGGGCACGGCGGCAACTCCGCAATCGGCATCAAGAACGCCATTCAGCAAGCGCGCAAGGCGGTAAGAGAAAATGTCATCGGGGCGATACGCAACGGCATCGCCAATGATGCCTTGTGACCCGGAGCTGACCCGCATGGAATTGACGCGAAACGGTCGCAAGCGGGTGGTCATCACCGGATTGGGCGTGGTCTCGCCTTTGGGCAATAAAGACGAATTCTGGGACGCGATCGCCGCCGGCAAGTCGGGAATACGCAGACTGCAAAACATTGAGACCGAGCATCTCAATGTCAAGATCGGCGGCGAAATCCGCGACTTTGACTCTTCCGAAACGATCCCGCCCAAGCAGGCGCGCCGTATGGGCCGGGCAACGCAGTTCGCCATTGTCGCCGCGGTCATGGCTGTCAAAGACGCTGGCTTGACGGTCGAAAACATCAGCGACATCGGACGGCGCGTCGCCACATTGATCGGCACGACGCTCGGCAGCTATGAGGTGGGCGAATCGGGGATAAAAGCCTGGCGCGATTCAGGATACAAGCGCGCCAATCCGATGAGCATTGTCAACGCCCTGCCCAATATGCCGGGCCACTATGTGAGCAAAATGCTGAACGCTCTTGGTCCGCTGGTCACGCCATCGGTCGCCTGCGCCACTGGCATACAGGTGGTCGGCGAGGCTTGCGATCTGATCCAACTGGGCAAATGCGATCTGGCAGTCGCCGGCGCTGTCGACGCTGTGATGTTTGATTACATCCTGGCCGGTTTCAGCGCGACGCGAGCGCTGACGCGCGATTACAATGACGCGCCCGAACAAGCGAGCCGACCCTTTGACGCGAATCGCAGCGGATTCGTATTGGGCGAAGGCGGCGCCGTGTTCATCGTCGAAAGCCTCGAGCGCGCCATAGAACGCGGCGCGAAGATTTACGCTGAAGTGCTGGGCTATGGCGCGTCGTCGGATGCATATCACGTGGCGGCGCCCGATCCAGACGGGGGCGGCGCCAAGAGAGCCATGCAATGGGCTTTGGACGATGCGAAAACAGCGCCTTCAGAGGTCGAATACATCAATGCGCATGGGTCGTCGACGCAGGCGAATGACGCGATCGAGACGGCGGCGGTGAAGCATGTCTTCGACGAAGACGCCTATCACATCCCGGTCAGTTCGACCAAGAGCATGATTGGCCACGCGATGGCTGGCTGCGGATCGCTGGAGATATCTGCCTGCTTAATGAGCCTCGAGCGCGAGCTTCTGCACCCGACTGTGAATTATGAAACGCCCGACCCGGCCTGCGATCTCGACTACGTGCCAAATGAGGCGCGGCCCGTCCCGGGCATAAGAACGATCATGTCGAACAGTTTCGGATTGGGCGGTCAAAACGCCTCGATCATCCTGCGTAAGATTTAGCGCCTGGACAATTGAATGACACAAGACATCATCGTCATCGGCGGCGGACTGGCTGGCAGCGAAGCGGCTTGGCAGCTGGCGGAACGAGGCCATCAGGTGCGACTCTATGAGATGCGTCCTGTCAAAATGACTGGCGCGCATGTCAGCCATCAACTGGCTGAATTGGTATGCAGCAACTCGTTGGGTTCCAAGCTGCCAGATCGCGCCACCGGCATATTGCAGAACGAAATGAGAATGCTGGGCTCGCTTCTCATGCGCTGCGCCGAACACGCTGCCGTGCCGGCTGGAGGCGCCTTGGCTGTGGATCGGGCGCGCTTCGCCGACCAAGTGACCAGCCACATCAACGGGCATCCCAATATCGAAGTACTGCGGGAAGAAGCGCGAGAAGCGCCTCGGAATCAACCGGCCATCGTGGCGACCGGTCCACTCACATCGCCCGCGCTCGCCGAAGATATCGGCCGGCTGACCGGAGAAGACTACTTGTATTTTTACGATGCGATTTCGCCCATCGTGCGAGCCAGCAGCATCGACATGACGCGCGCCTATCGCGGGAATCGCTATGGCCGCGGTCAAGAAGCGGCGGGAGATTATATCAACTGCCCGCTGGAGCGGGACGCGTATTATCTGTTCGTTCGCGCCTTGCAGGCGGCCGAGACCATTGAACTTCGCGATTTCGAGCGGGAGGACCCCAACTTCTTTGAAGGCTGCGTACCAATCGAGCAATTGGCGAAGCGAGGCGACGACACTTTGGCATTTGGTCCCATGCGACCGGTCGGGTTGACCAATCCGCATACCGGCCGGAGGCCCTACGCTGTTGTGCAGCTTCGCCAGGATGATCTGGCCGGCGACCTGTATAACATTGTCGGCTTCCAAACGAATATCCGCTGGCCAGTGCAGAAGGAGATTCTGCGCCTGATTCCCGGCTTGGAAGACGCCGAATTCATCCGCCTGGGTCAGATGCATCGGAATACCTTCTTGAACGCGCCGGCCCTGCTCCATAACACGATGCGATTTCGCAATCACGAGCACCTTTACTTCGCGGGCCAAATCACCGGCGTCGAGGGGTATGTCGGCAATATCGCCACCGGATTGCTGGCCGCGCTCAACCTGTCTCGACAGCTAAAGGGACTTCGCGCCTGGGTTCCACCGCCGGAAACGATGCTGGGCGCGTTGTGCTATTATGTGACGCATACGGATCCAAAGCATTTCCAGCCGATGAAAGCAAACTTGGGCATCTTGCCGCCTCTGGAGACGAAGATCAAAGACAAGGCGGCGCGCAAACGAGCCTATGCAGCGCGGGCGGCAAAGTCGATGCTGGCTTCGCTGAGTGAATTGCAGGACGACTTGATCATGCAACCAGAAAATCTTCCCGAGCGCGAGACTTTATGACGAATTCTCAGCTGACAAATGACATGGAATCGGAGCGCGGCTACCTGGTCGGGATTGCCTTGCAGTATGGGCGCGCCTTGCTTTCGATCCACGATTCGCTGGACGAGCTCGCCCTCTTGGCCGAGACAGCCGGCATCAAAGTAGTCGGCAGAACCTGGCAGAAGCTGCGGCAGGTGAATTCCAAGTCGCTGATTGGCTCAGGCAAGTTGCAGGAGATCCTCGACGATGTGGCATTGCTTGAGGCGACGGTCGTCATATTCGATGAGGAGCTCTCTCCTCGGCATCAGCGCGAATTGGAGAAGCATTTGGGCGAATCGGTGCGCCTCCTCGATCGCTCTGCGCTCATCCTTGATATTTTCGCCCAGCACGCCCGCACCAGCGAAGGCGCCTTGCAAGTCGAATTGGCGCAATACGAATATCGCTTGCCACGCCTGACGCGGCAATGGACGCATTTGGCTCGCCAAGCCGGCGGTGGCGGCGCCCGCGGCGGATCCGGCGGCGTTGGGCTGCGCGGTCCGGGCGAAACCCAATTGGAAGCCGACCGGCGAGAGATCACGCGAAAAATCACAAAACTAAAGAAAGACTTGGAACATGTGCGCGCGCATCGCCGTCTTCATCGGCAGCGGCGGCGCAGCTCTGGTCTGCCGCTGGTGGCGCTGGTCGGTTATACCAACGCGGGCAAATCGACGCTGATTAACGCACTGACGGAGGCGCATGTGTACGCCGCTGACCAGCTTTTCGCCACGCTCGATCCGACGACGCGCCGCGTACAGCTGCCGGATCGTCAAGAGGCGCTGCTCACTGACACGGTCGGTTTCATCCAGAAATTGCCGACAACGCTGATCGCGGCTTTTCGCGCCACGCTGGAAGAAGTCATAGAAGCGGACTTGCTGCTTCATGTGGTGGACGTCAGCCATGCCAATGCCGCGCAGCATATCGAGGCGGTGGAAGACACCTTGGCTGAAATCGACGCGGCCGGCGTGCCGCGCGTACTCGTCTTGAACAAGTCTGATCAGCTAGTTGGACCGCTCCCTTCCTTCGATCTCATCGACACCTACCAGGGCACAGTGGCGATATCGGCGAAGGATAAACAAGGCCTTGATGAGCTCTTGCAGGCGATGCGTGCGGCGCTAGCAACGCAGATGACGTCGCTGGAAGTCTTGATTCCCTATCAGACCGGTCGCGTGTATTCGGATCTGTATGACCGGGGCTATATCCAGTCCGAGAGAACCGGAAGCGATGGCTGGCGGCTGACGCTGCGCCTGCCCCTCGCCCACAGCGAAAGTTATCGCCGATACGCAGTCGCCGGCGGGAAATAGCTGCGGTTCTATTCAAGATTCAGCGGTGACTAGTGCGGGAGCTGCGCCCAGTATATCTCCGGACGGTAGCGGCTGTGCAGGAAAAGGCGCAAGTCGTCGGAGAGCGCGATGGCGAGCGGCGCCGGCAGATCAGAGAAGACCACCATCTCCACATCTTGATTGCTGCAGCCGCTTGCAAGGCATTGTGATGGGTCAATGCGGCCGACGACCCCGCGCGTGCCGAGCGCGTAGGAAAAATACAGATAACCATCGGCGCCCATGACGATATTTGTCGTGTTCTGAAGCCCGGAAACAAGCGGCATGATCTCTGTGTGGCTTCCATCGTCGGCAAGTTGGAAGAACTCAATGCCCCTTCTGGCGCTGCCGCCATTGGCGAAATAGACGATATCGGCGTCGCGGACGATGCCGGTCGGCGCGCGCAACTCGCCGTGCATCGTCTCTTGTTCGCCTTCAACTGAGACCGAAATGATGGCGTTCGCGCCCGTGTCTGTCACCAGGAAGGCGTCGTCATTCAGCCGCGTGATGCCCCAGGGCGCCGGCAACTCGGCGCTTACGCTAGTGGGCGCGGCGCGGCGCTGATCAACCTTCCACAGCGTACCGGTATCGGGGTCGGGCACGAAGAGATCAAAGCCGGCTTCAGTCGATTCGGCGATCAAGCTGTTGCCGTTGCGCACGCCGAAGACGAAGGTGACGGTATCTCCTGTGCGGTCGTCGATCTTGTAAATCGTCCAGTCGCCGTTGCAGACGGTGTAGAGCGTATCATCGAACCAGACGAGACCGTTCGGCCGCTGCACGTTGCCGATGATTAATTCCAGATCGGATTGGAGGAAGGGGTTCTCCAGCGCGGCAGGCGGCGATTCAACCGCGGTTGTCGGGGAAGGCTCTGTGCTTTCTATTGCCGCCTGATTTCCAGCTTCGCTTTGCTGAGCGGCCGGCGTGGCATCTTGCGCGTGGCTCAGCGTCGCCAGGGCGAATATAATCATTGATGCGAGTAGTCTCATGGTGTGTCCCTGTGAGCGGAGCAAGGTCAAGGTAAAACTCGCCGGTGCAACGGAGGCATTCTACAACAATTGAGAGCATACCTCTAGCGGATTCGCTGCGGCGCAGAATTGTGAGCTTGAATAGGATTGGGCGCCGGGGCAGTTCTATTAGAATCAGATTGAAAGCGATTCCAGGTCCGCTCGCAGCGTGATCGTAGGGCGCCTTATGCCGCCGGGCAGCAGGGATAGGATGCTCAAATGGAGTTGAGCGCCAGCCATCGCCACGGCAAGCATGTGCATTCACCTGCTTGAGAGCAGCCTGTGAATAATCCAAGGCGAAAAATCAAGTCGCGCGTTTTCGAGGCCGAAGTCATCCCGGGCCTCGAGTCATTTGCAATTGACGAGTTGCACGACAGATTCGGCGCCGAAGCGTCAAAGGTCAGGCGCGTGCGCGCGGGCTTCATTCGATTTCGATTCAGCGAGCCGGCGCAATTGCTTCTAGCCTTACGGTCGGTCATCGCTGTATATCAGGTCCACCATTTCGTGATACCCCGGCCAAAAGCCCTGCTCGGTCATGAACATTTCGCCCGCTTGACGAAAATCTTGAACGAGACAGCGCAATCATTCGCTGAGCCTCCGCGGACATTTGGTATAGGCGCCGCCGGCGCGCGCACGTCGGTCATGCGCCGTCTGCATCAAGCGCTGTTGGACAAGCTGAATCTGGCGCCCGCTGAGGATGGCAAAGGGGAGCTCTTCGTCCGCCTGCAGCCCAAGCGGGAAGCCCAGGGCTGGGAATTGCTGATTCGTATATCGCAGCGACCGCTTTCCGCGCGCGCATACCGCGTCGTCAACATGCCCGGCTCGCTGAACGCGACAGCCGCTTATGCCATGACACAGCTCGAATCGCTGGACAATGGCGCAACCGTGGTCAATCTTTGCAGCGGCGCCTCCACGATCCTCATCGAACAAGCCTTGGTTCAGCCGCAGCATCAGCTGATCGCGATTGATTGCAGCGAAACCGCACTCAGTGCGGGCGCGCGAAACGCATCCGCCAGCGGCATTGGGCATCGCATTCTACACATACAGGCAGACGCAGGCCAATCGCCATTGCCCTCGCATTCCGCCGATCGGCTGTACGCCGACTTGCCCTTCGGCCACCACGTTGGGTCGCATGAAACCAACAGACGGCTCTATCCGGCGATTCTGGAGGAAGCGGAGCGATTGGCTCGTTCCCGTGCCCCGTTTATCATTCTTACGCATGAGGTCAAGCTGCTGCGCCGCTGCCTCCAGCAGTCGTCCTGGGCAATATCGAGTGAAATTAGAATCAACTTGCGCGGACTTCATCCACGCGTATTTGTGCTCAGGCGAAACTCGACTAGGATATAAGGAGTATTTTGCACGAGAGCGCTGAAGGAATCGAATGCTTTCACGGATTGTCGTCTACGCGCTCATCGCTTGCTCGGCGATTGCCTGCCGTTCAGCGCAAGAAGAGATTTCGCTTGAAGTCGCAGTCATTGCCGATGGGCGCGAAACGACCTTTAGCTTCACGCGCGATCTGACCGTTGACCAGGTGCTATCTGGCGCGCAAATCGAGTTGGGACCGCGCGACCGGATCAGCCACCCCCTGGTATCGCCCGTCGTCGACGGCATGCGCATAACGATTCGAAGGGTGTCCGAGCGGGATATCTGCGAGCAGGAAGAGATCGCTCATAAGCGGCTCTTGTTGCCCAAGGAAGGCCTGCAGGCTGGCCAGCGTGAAAAGGGCCAGGCGGGCGTCAATGGCCGGCGCGAGATTTGCTATCGCGTCTTGCTGGAAGATGAGACGGAAGTGGACCGCGTTCGGCTGGGCAATCCCACAGTGGTGCGAGAACCGATCGATGAGGTCATTTATGTTGGGACGAGCAATACCGTTCAGCCCTTGGATATCCCCGGCCGTCTCAGCTATATCAATCACGAAAACGCCTGGACAATCGCCAGTAACGCAGCCAACAAAGTCCGCCTGACTCGTGATCACAAGCTGGACGGTTTTGTATTCCACCAGAATCAAGACGGCTCGCGCTTGATATTCACCAGCGAGACCGATGAGACAGATGACTTCTTCAACGAGCTCTGGATGATCAATCTGGAGCGCGAATCCGAACCTGTGCGCATGACGCCCACCGATGTGCTCTTCGCCCAGTGGCGCCCGCGCGCGCCAAATGAAATCGCCTATTCGACGGGCGTGCGCAGCCCAGGCGCAACTGACAAGAAGTCCTTGAACAATCTGTGGCTGATGAGCATCGATTTGGAGAGCGGGCGAACGCTCGACATAGAAGAGGTGTTGCCCGAATCGGGCGGCGGTCTTTACGGCTGGTGGGGCAAGAATTTCAGCTGGTCGCCATTTGGAGACAAGCTGGCTTGGGCGCGGGCGGATGGCTTTGGGCTGGTGGACTTTGAAAGCAAGCGACTGACGCCCCTGACGCAATACGCCGTATTTCACAGCGCGGCGACTTGGGTCTGGCTGTCGCCGCTGTCCTGGTCCTTTGACGGCCAGTTGCTTGCGGGCATCGCGCATGGCGCGCCGCTCGCGGATGAACCGGCGGAGGCCAGCCCCATCTTCGATATGGTTGTCGCCAGCGCAGACGGGCGCTTTGTCGCGCCGATCCGTCTGTCCTCCGGCATGTGGTCGTCGCCCTCGTTCTCGCCCGATTTAGCGCGGCCAGGCGCGGAAACCAGAAGCGGATACCTGGCCTGGCTTCAAGCGCGCGAGCCGCAAAACAGTATGAGCAGCGAATACGATCTGATGCTGGCCGACCGTGACGGCAGCAATCAGCGGCGGCTCTTTCCAGCAGCCGGCGACCAGGGGATTCGCAAACATGACTTTGGCTCGCGAGCCGGCGACTACGTCTGGAGCCCCGATGGGCGTTTTATCGCCCTGATCTACGCGGGCAACCTGTGGCTCATTGAAGTTGAGACCTCAGCCGCGCTAGAGCTGACATTTGACGGGCAGTCCTCGAACCCCGTCTGGACAAGATAATGCGCAAACTCATTCAACTGATCGTTGCTCTGATGCTGATGACCGGGAGCCTGGTGGCCACCCTTGCCACCATCGATTTGCGCGACTTTGAGCTGCGTGGTTACGTCGACCCGACCAAAGACAAGAATCTCCCTTTCATGGTTGAGCGGCCCGGCGTCAACGTCGAATTGCTTCTGTACAACGCAACCGACCTGGAAAGCGCGCTGGAGCAGATTCGCGGCGCGAGCTTTCGCTGGGTCCGGCAGTTTGCCTATTGGGATGAAATCGAGAGGGAACGGGGCGAGTATGACTGGGACGCTTGGGATCGCGTGGCGGAGGCTCTGCGCCAGCACCGGGAGCTTGAGCCGGTCGTAGTCTTGATGAATTCGCCGTCCTGGGCGCGGGAAAACCGCGGCGATAATAAATCAACGCGAACCGCCCCACCCTATTCCCTGGCCGAATTCGCCGCCTTCAGCCGGGAATTCGCCGCGCGCTACGGCGATGTCATCGACTACTATCAAATATGGGACGAACCCAACCTCGGCGATGCCTGGGGCGGGGCTGATCCGCGGCCGGCGTCTTATGTCGCTTTGCTCGCTGCTGCGAGAGAAGCGATTTTGCATGCGGATCCCTCCGCGAGAATCGTCGCCGCTGGCCTCGCGCCTACGGTTGAGACAGCCGGGCGCAACATCAGTGATATCCGCTACCTAGAGGCGATGTATGCGCTTGGCGCGCGCGAACTGATGGATGTGGTCGCGGGGAAACCTTATGGACAGTTTTCTCCGCCATCCGATAGACGAGTCGACGAAAGCCTGCTGAACTTCTCGCGCATCATCGCGCTGCGCGAGGTCATGCTGGCCCATGGCGACGGCAAGAAACCACTATGGGCGAGCAACTACGGTTGGAATGCGCTGCCCGGGGATTGGGATGGCGACCCGTCAATCTGGGGCGAAGCTACTGAAGACGAACAAGTGCAATATACGCTGGAGGCGCTGGATCGCGTTCATCGCGAGATGCCCTGGCTTGGTCCGCTCTTCCTGCAGCATTGGCAGCCGGCGGCAGAGCCGACCAGCGCGCAATGGGGATTTGCGCTTGTCAAGCATGACGACTCGGCTTCCGCGCTCCTCCATGCCTTGCAGGCGTACCCCTACCCGAACCTGGCCGAGGATGGCTTGTACCATGCGCGCAACCGACACGCCAGCTACAGCGGCGTCTGGGAATTCGGCGAGCTGGGCGCAGATATCGGTTGGTTGCCGGCTAGCGACAGCCAGTTGTCCTTCGATTTTTTTGGCGCAGACGTCGCCATGCTGCTTAGAGAAGACGAGTACTTCGCCTTCATTTATCCAACCGTGGACGGAGGGGCGCCCAATGCCGTGCAGCATGACGCCAGCGGCAACGCCTACATATTCCTGCGCAGCAATTCGCGCGCGCCGGAAGTGAATCTCGTCCCGATCGCGTCCAATCTGCCGCTGGGCGGCCACACGCTTCGCGCCAGCACGCATCAAGGCTGGGACCGCTGGGCGATCGCCGGTTACGCCGTCAGCTCGGGCGATCTATTCGCGCCCTACAATCGGCAGATTGCGTTGGGCGCCCTCGCCACCCTGTTGTCATTGATCGTCTTCGCGGTTTCGGTCGCGAGTGCGCTTTGGAAAGATTGGCTGCCCGGGCTGAGCAATCTGTTCGCTGGGCTCAATGCCACGATCCATTTGTTGATGACCGGCCTTACATCCATCTTCATGATGCTGGCAATGCTGTGGACCTGGGAAACGCCGAAAGCCTCCATCTTTGTGCGCGACGAGGTGAATATCGCGCTCGCGCTCCTGACTGGCGGTGCGCTCTATGTTTCCGAGAGCGTACTCATCACGCTAATTCTGGCTGTCCTGCTCTTCATACAGATTTACCACCGGATTTCCAACGGACTCATTCTCACCATATTTTGGGCGCCATTCTTCTTGTCGCCGGTAGAGCTGTACAGCTATGCCTTTCCCCTGGTCGAAGTGATCCTGCTCATATCGGCCGCGGCTGGTTTGGTCAGAGTAGTGGTCGGCATCGGCCGGAAGCTGCAGATGGACAACGCTGCCTTCCCCGCGCTCTCCCGCCGATCGCTGCGGAGCGTCACAGCGATAGACATTGCCGTCGGCGGCATGGTGCTTCTCGCGGTAGTTTCGCTCTATTGGACGCGACACTTGGACACGGCGATGACGGAGTTGCGAACGCTGATAATCGAGCCGGCACTCTTCTACCTGCTGCTGCGAATGGCGCGCTTGGACCGAAAAACGCTGGTCCATTGCTTCCTGGCAGTCTTATTTGCCGGCGCTGTTGTCTGTTTGGTCGGTCTTTACGATGTCATTTTGGGTCAAGGGCATCTGCCGTTGAAGAGCGTGTATGGCTCGCCAAACAATGTCGGCTTGCTATTGGGTCGCGCGATTCCGCTGGCGCTGGCTTTGGCTCTGGTAAGGTTCGATTCGCGCTTGCGCTGGTTTGCCGCGGGCAGCCTCGCGATCATGCTGCCCGCATTAGTGCTGACACAGAGCATCGGCGCGATACTTCTGGGCGTGCCGGCCGGTATCGCCGCGGTTTTCATTGGGCGATACGGTCGCAAGGCAATCGCGCCTTTGGTAGCGCTCGCCGCGCTCGGCCTTGCCGCTGTAATGTTGCTGGCGCAGTTTTCAGCCACAATTGCAAACGCCCTCGACTTCACGAGCGGCACGAGTTTCGTGCGGCTTCGCTTGTGGGAGAGCACGATATCCATGCTTCAAGACCGGCCCGTAACCGGATTCGGGCTTGATCAGTTTCTCTATTATTTCGGCGGCCAGTATATAAGGCCTGACGTGATATGGGACGCGGATCTCTCTCACCCTCACAACTTTGTCCTGGACTTTTGGACGCGGCTGAGCCTGTTTGGAGTATTCCTATTTGGGCTGATTCAGTTCCTGTTTTGGCGCAAGGCGATGGCAGTTTCACGAGCGTTTCGTCAAGGCGACAGCTTGCTCTATGCGCTGGCGCTGGGCTTGAGCGGGAGTATGGCGGCGCTGCTGGCGCACGGACTGGTCGACAACAGTGTCTTCGTCATTGATTTGGCTTTCCTGTTCATGTTTCAACTCGCGGCCATGATCAGGCTCGGGCAACTCGCCTCACCGTCAGAAACGTGACGCCTGGACAGCAGCCCAGCCTACGCATACACGGTGAAGGCGAACTGTGGTAATATTCCGTCAATTCGACGATGGGAAGGCGGTTGAAATTGCGCGTCTTGATCACTGGCGGCGCCGGCTTTATTGGCTCACATCTGTGTGACCGATTCTTGCGCGACGGACATCGTGTGGTGGCGATGGACAATCTCATCACCGGTTCGCAAGAGAATATCGCGCATCTCGCTGGCAATCGCGATTTCGAGTTTATCTATCACGATGTCAGCAATTTCATTCATGTGCCGGGACCAGTCAATGCGGTGCTGCATTTTGCCTCGCCGGCCAGCCCAATCGACTACCTCAAATACCCGATACAGACGCTGAAAGTCGGCGCGCTGGGCACCCACAACGCTCTCGGTCATGCATTGGCGAAAGGGGCTAAGTTCTTACTCGCTTCGACATCGGAGGTTTACGGCGACCCACTGAAGCATCCGCAGAAAGAGTCTTATGCGGGCAATGTCGACCCGGTGGGGCCGCGTGGCGTCTATGACGAAGCCAAGCGCTATGCCGAAGCCCTCGTGATGGCTTATCACCGCCAACATCAGATGGATACCAGGATCGTGCGCATTTTCAACACGTACGGACCGCGAATGCGTTTGGATGATGGGCGGGTGGTGCCGAACTTTATCGGACAGGCGCTCCGCGGCGAGGCGCTAAGCGTTTACGGCGATGGCTCGCAGACGCGCAGCTTCCAATATATTGACGATTTGATCGAGGGCGTCGTCCGTCTGTTGCGCAGTGATTTCGTGGAGCCGGTGAACATTGGCACCTCACGGGAAATCAGCATCCTCGACTTCGCCAAGATCGTGAATCGCGTGGCGAACAACCGCGCCGGCATCGTATTCGCTGACGGTTCCCGCATTGATGGCGATCCGCAGACGCGCCGACCCGATACCGCACGCGCGCGCGAGGTTTTGAATTGGCGGCCAAGAGTCGAGCTGGAACATGGCCTCGAATGGACGCTAGAGTATTTTCGATCTGTCCTATCCCTGGCCAGCTAAGATGGTCTTGGCGCAATCCAAGAGCCACATTCATTGGTCCTGTGTAGTTGCCGCAGTCATCGCCGCCGTCGCCACTTCGCTATTGCCCCTGCCCAGTCTGTTGCTCATAGTCGCCTTGAGCCTTTGCCTGCTGCTGATTCCTCTTACGCCCCTCGCCATGTTGGTCGTGCTATTGTCGCTCGCCCCACTGCGCGCGCTCATCGCGACCGAGTCCGGCATTCATCTGCCGCTCGACATTGGACAGATTTTGCTCGCGCTATACCTTGGAATCTGGTTCGCCTACGCCGTAATGAAACGCCGGCCGCTGCCAGGTGTCAGCCGCGAGCCGGTTTTGCTATCGGCCGCCGCGCTCTGCCTCGTTTTCGCCATTGGCCTTTGGACCAGCGATGGCATCGGCAACTGGCTTACTGAATGGCTGAAGTGGGTTGTGATCGCCATCATGATTTGGCATCTGTCGCAGAGCGCCCGCTTCAACTGGCTCTGGCTTGCCTTTGCCGTCCTCGTGAGCGCCGCGGCCAATGCGGTCATAGGCTTGTACATCTTTTTGGGCGGAAGCGGCGCCGATCACCTGCTCATCCTGGGACGGTTTTTCCGTGCCTTTGGCACCTTCGGCCAGCCGAATCCTTTCGGAGGGTTCATGGGGATCGCCCTGCCGCTCGCTCTAATGTGCGCCGCCGTCCAGTCTTATCAGATCGCGCTTGACCTGTGCGCCGGGCGCCGCGTAGTGCCTTCGCGAATTCTTCTGCTGGCGGCGACCGCGTCGGCTGTGGGCATCATCGCGGCCGCGCTCTTCGCATCCTGGAGCCGGGGCGCGTGGCTGGGCTTCGCCGTATCGCTTGTCGTCATGCTGGTCGCCCTGCCCAGACGCCTGCTGAAGGGCATATCCCTCGCTTTCGCTTTGGCGGCGCTCTTCTTTGCCCTGTGGTCGGCGGGACTGCTGCCCAGCTCGGTCGTCTCTCGCATCACGACCGCGGCGACCGATCTGTTTTCATTCAGCGATGTGCGCGGCGCCAACTTCACGCCGGCGAATTTTGCCGTCATTGAGCGGCTGGCGCATTGGCAGGCAGCCATCGGCATGGCGCAAGATCACCCGCTCTTCGGCGTCGGATTGGGCAACTATGCCCTTCGCTATGATGATTACCGCTTGATCAACTGGGAGGCGCCCCTGGGCCACGCGCATAACCTGTATCTGAACTTCCTTGCCGAAACCGGCGTCGTGGGGCTGGCCGCCTATCTCGTCTTTTGGATTGCCATCTTCCGCGTGACCTGGAGGACGCTCAAGCATCCGGACCGGACTGCGCGCGCCGTCGCCGTCGGCTTGCTCGGCTGCTGGACCTATATCGCCGTTCACAGCGTCTTTGACAATCTGTATGTGAACAACCTGTTTTTGCATATCGGTGTATTATTGGCTGTGTTGGCGATTCTTCATCGCCAGGTTGCCGCATCGCTTGAATTGGATTAGCAATGTCCCACGCTGTGACGCCGGACGCGCCCGACCCAACCAGATCGCATCGTCAGTTGAAGACGCCAGTTGATGGTCTCATTGCCGCCCTTTCGCTAAAAGTCGGACGGGGCAAGGCGAAGGAAGTTGAGCGATTCATCAAGTTCGCCTTTGTCGGTACATTGGGCTTCGTCATTGATATTGGCGCCGTGATCATCCTGCAGAATACCGTGCTGCCGCCGGAAAACGATCAGAACGTGCTCATCGCCAACAGCGTCGGCTTTGTTTTGGCCGTCTGCAGCAATTTCATCTGGAACCGCGTCTGGACTTATCCGGATTCTCGCAGTTATTCGGTGCGCCGCCAATTGACGCAATTCGCGATTGTCAGCGTCATTGGGCTGATTATCCGCAATGTCTGGATCAGCGGCACATACGAGCAATTCGGAGAGCTGTCGACGACTATTCTGAAGGGCGCTAATGCCGGCTATGCGCCGCAATTGGTCGACCAGAACAAGTTGGGAACAACGATTGCCTTGGTTTTTGGCGTGCTGATTGTGCTGATTTGGAATTTCGTGGCGAATCGATTCTGGACCTATAACGACGTCGAATAACGTGCACCGGATCGCACTGGATTATACCCCCGCGCTCAAACAGACTGGCGGCATCGGGCGTTACGTTCGCGAGCTCACCGACGCTTTGGCGACGGTCGATCGGTCCAACGCGTATCGCTTATTCGCTGCGGGCTCGAAAATTGCTGAGCTGCCAGTACTCCCCGGCAAGAATTTCAGTTGGAGATCGACGCGCGTCAGCAGCAAGTGGCTCGCGCGGCTCTGGCATCGAGCCGGCATTCCGCTTCCGATCGAGACGTTTACCGGTTCCGTCGATTTGTACCACGCGACCGATTTTGTATTGCCGCCTGCCCGCAGCGGCACTCGTACCTTGCTAACCGTGCATGACTTGTCTTTCGTGCGCGTTCCGAGCGCGGCCAGCCCGCCACTCAAAGCTTATTTGGATGCGGTCGTCCCACCGTCGGTCGCGGCGGCGGATCGTATCCTGGCCGATTCTGCAGCGACCAAGGCGGACTTGATTGAGCTTTATCAAACGCCCGCAAACAAGATCACGGTTCTTTACAGCGGCGTCAATCCGCGATTCCGCCGCGTCGATGACGCCGACGCGCTTTTGAGCATGCGGCGCAAGTATGGCTTGTCGAATACGCGCTATTTGCTTTCTGTCGGCACCGTGCAGCCGCGCAAAAACTACAGCCGGGTGGTGGAAGCGCTGTCGGCGCTCCGCCATGCGGGGCATGATCTCCATTATGTCATCGCCGGAGGAAGCGGCTGGCTCGAAGATGAACTGGGAGCGACAATTGAGCGCACCGGAACGGGACAATATGTTCACATGCTTGGATTGGTTGACGATGTCGATTTGCCTGCGCTATACAGCGGCGCGCGCATGCTGGCGATGGTTTCGCTCTACGAGGGCTTTGGGCTGCCGGTGCTGGAAGCGATGGCTTGCGGCACGCCGGTGATCACCAGCAATTTGTCGTCGCTGCCCGAAGTGGGCGGCAGCGCTGCCCTGCTGGTCGATCCGCACGATAGCGAGGCCATCCGAGACGCAATCCTCCGGCTTGAGATGGACGGGGCAACCCGTATGCAGTTGATCGAGGCCGGTTATCAGCAAGCGGAAGAATTCTCCTGGGTGCGC
Organism: Chloroflexota bacterium; assembly: GCA_011523705.1. GTDB lineage: Bacteria > Chloroflexota > Anaerolineae > Aggregatilineales > Phototrophicaceae > UBA6055. The sequence goes on from WTGC01000140.1 coordinate 16,502, forward strand.
GCGGCCAGGCAACTCAAATCGATATATGATGAAATCCTGGAGGTTTGAAAGTATTGTTATGACGCGTAGGAAAACCATTACCATCATGTGCTCAAAGGAATGATGCCGATGAGCCAGCGAATCCATTCCAATAATTCGTATTTGACGATGCTTGCTCTAATCGCCGTGGCTTGTTGTGGCTATGCGCTGCCGTGGATTGTCGTTCCCGCCGCGTCCATGACGCTCAATGGGCATGACCTGGCGGAATGGGCGAGCCTCGTCCCGTCACAGCGCGCCACGTCGCCGCCGCTATTGGCGCCGCTGCTTCTTCGCTTTCAGCTGGTGATGCTGTCTATGCTGCTGGGCGTGATCGCGGCCGGACGCCGAAGGATGGCGATCGCAGCCGTCGCAATTTGCCTGCTCTGGGCCGCGCAATTGCCGCCCTTCGAGTTTGTCTACGATATCAACAACTTGAATTACCGCCAGCAATTCAGCCTGGCTGCTTTCAGCCTGATTGCGGGATTGTGCCTGATTCCCTTGCAGACTCGGAGACCGTCTCTATTGGTGTTCCTGTCCATCGCCGCTGCCGGTCTCGTGACCAGCGCTCTCGGGCTTTCAATGGCGCTCGGACTATACGGCGCATTCGAACTCGATGCTGTTGCCGGCGCCGGGATCTGGGTTCTGGGCTTGAGCTATGTCGCCCTGATCGCCATCGCCTTTCGCGAGATGCCAGTTTCGCGCCGGAGATGACTATGAACGCAGATATTTCGGTCGCTTGCCTAGCAATTCGGCGATCACGGTCATTTGCCCGACATGGTAAGTTTCATGAAAATGAAAGTAGAGCAAACTATCGAGCACGGTGTTGCTGGCATAGCCTGAGGGACTCGCCAAGCGCTCGCCTGTCGCCCGGCTCAACCCGGCGATCAAGCGCTTCTGGCTCGCTTCAAACAGCGCCATCAATTCCTGGACTGCGATCACGCCCGGTCCCTCGCCGCCAATTGGATCGCCGCCATCGCGGTAGCGCGCGCGTGACTCTTCGTCCCAAACTTGAGCTTCTCCCAGCAGCTTCAGCGGATATGTGCGCGAAGAGAGAATATGGCCTAGCAGCCAATTGATGCTGTGGCTTCCGCTAAAGGGCTGAATCAGACTCTCGCTCGGGGTGAACTCGGAGACTTGCTGACGGATGATCTCAGCTGTGTACTCAAAGCTCTGAATCAAGGGCTTGCTATTCAATCGCTTGCCTTGCGGGCGAATTGCGCGCTAGCCGCGTGTTGCCGCTGGCGGCCGCCAAAAAACGAAAAAGGCAGCGAATGCTACCCTGTCATCAATGCAAGTTGGCTATGCGGGATAATTCACTCCATATTGGATTTGATATATTCGACGGCTTGCCCAACTGTCTCGATGCGCTGCGCGTCTTCGTCGCTTATCTCGCCGCCGAATTCCTCTTCAAATGCCATAATCAATTCAACCAGGTCAAGCGAGTCCGCCTCAAGATCTTCGCGAAAACTGGCGCCTTCCACGACACGTTCGTCTTCCACGCCCAAGAGCTCGACCACGATGCCCTTCACCCGTTCCTCAATCGATGCCATGTCTGCCCTACCTCCCGAATGCAATCAAACCGGTTCCCTCATGACAATTCATTATACCGATTTTCACGCACCTTGCTAGGCGATTCGCCGCAGGCGCAATGATTGACAGGCCGCGGCAACATGAGTACGATATTGCGACGAAACTGCCGCTGCCGCGCTCTGAAATAAGGAACACCAATTCGTGTCAAAAGTGACGGAACAGACAGCCACCGAAAGCCGCAAGGCGGACCACATTCGCATCAATCTGGATAGCGATGTGCAGTTTCCTCGGCTGACGACCGGGCTGGAACGATATCGCTTTATGCACCAGGCGTTGCCCGAGCTAAGCCTGAATGATATCGACACAAGGGCGAGTCTCTTTGGCAAGACACTGGGCGCCCCGATCTTGATCTCGTCCATGACCGGCGGGACCGAGATCGCCCAATCCATTAATCGCAACCTCGCCCGCGGCGCGCAAAAGCATCGGATCGCCATGGGTTTGGGATCACAGCGAGCCGCACTTGAAGACCGCGCGCTTGCGAGCAGCTACTGCATCCGCGATATCGCACCGGATATTCTGCTATTCGCCAATGTAGGCGCGGTGCAGTTGAACTACGGCTACGGACTGCAACAGTGTCAAGAGGCGGTGGACATGGTCGGCGCCGATGCCTTGATCCTCCACTTCAATGTCTTGCAGGAAGCGGTGCAGCCGGAAGGTGATATTGATTTCTCGGGCTTGCTGCGCAAAGTGGAATCCATTTGCGCCAAAGTTAGCGTACCGGTTGTTGCGAAGGAAGTTGGCTGGGGCTTTTCCGATTCGGCTGTGCGCGACCTTGACAACGCCGGCGTCTCCGCCATTGATGTCGCTGGCGCCGGCGGCACCTCCTGGAGCGAAGTGGAATATCACCGGGCGCCAAACGCCTTTCACGCCAGGGTGGCGCGCAGCTTCGCCGATTGGGGCATACCGACTGTTGACGCCATCCAGTATGCCCGTCGCGCCGCGCCCAACTTGCCGGTCATCGCAAGTGGCGGCTTGCGCGATGGCATTGACATCGCCAAGAGCATCGCTCTCGGCGCGGATATCGCCGGCTTGGCCAGCCCATTCTTGCGCGCGGCCAGCGAATCGTTTTCAGCGGTCGATGAGTTGATTCAGGAGCTTGCCGCGCAACTGCGAATCGCGATGCTCTGCACCGCCTCAGGCGATATCGCCGCGCTGAAGCAAGCCGAGCTTCATGTCATAACTTGATTTGCTCGACGAACTCTCGAATCACAAGATTGCTCAGCAGGCGTCCTGATTCGCTTAGGACTACGTTTTTTTCTGTGGCAATCAACAGTCCGGCCGCCGTCAGCTTTTCCGTGGCATCGCGAAACGCGTCGACAAAGTCGCAGCCGAAACGCCGCCTGAAGTTCGCGCGATTGATGCCCTCTTGCGTGAGGCGCAAACCCATCATGATCGTTTCGTACATGTCATCGGCCACCGACACTTCGACGGACTTGGCCACCGCCGGCGTCGGCGCCGTGTGCTTACCGCCTGAGACACCGTTTTTCAAAGCCGCAACATATCGCGCCGGCGACGCAATCGTAGAATAGCGGCAGCCGCCAAAGAATCCGTGGGCGCCCGCGCCGACGCCGATGTACTCTAGGTTGCGCCAATATTGCAGGTTATGGCGGCACTCTTTCCCTGGCCGGCGCCAATTGCTGATCTCGTATTGATCGTAGCCGGCAGTCGCCAGCGCCGCCGATGCGAAATCATACATATCGGCGAAGACATCGTCGTCCGGTCGTGGCAATTCACCGGCGTCAACCTGCTTTCGCAATTGCGTGCCGCCTTTTAACTCCAGGCCGTACGTGGATATGTGATCCGGCGAGAATCCCAGAAGCGCCTGTACCGTCTCTTTCCAGTCTGTTAGCGTCTCGCCGGGCGAGCCGAAGATCACATCGAGATTGATGTTGTCAAATGTCGCGCGCCTGGCGCAGCTCACGGCAGCGCCGACAGACGCGAGATCGTGCTGCCGATCAAACATTTGCAGAATTGCCGCATTGGCCGATTGCATGCCGATGCTCAGTCGATTGAATCCCAAGCGCTGCAAATCGCGCAGATAGGCTTCGCTTAAGTCGTCCGGATTCGCCTCCAGCGACAATTCTGCATCATGGTCAACGGGGAAAAGTCCGTTCACTTGGCAGAGGATCTGCTCGAAATGACGCGGGGACAGCAGCGACGGCGTTCCACCGCCGAAATAGATTGTGTGGACAGGCTGGTCGCGTACATCTATCGCAACGAAAGCCAACTCGCTGCAAAGCGCGTCGACGTAGTCCGGTATCAGGTGCTCCAAATCAGTATAAGTATTGAATGCGCAGTAGCCGCATCGGACGGTGCAGAAGGGGATATGAATATAGATTGAAAGTTTCGAGTCGCTCCGCGGCACGACATCAACCCGCCCCTAGCCAATGATTGCGTCATTGTCATTGCTAAAATATAATTGTGCAAGTTGTCTTTCCCTGAAGGCATTAACATACGCGGCGTACTGGCTAAACCTGGTCAGGACCAGTGAGGGATGGCGCGGTCCCGAGAATTTTCCTTATCATCCCTTAGGCATTCGCGATGGACTTCCTCCGACGGCTATTCGGCAAGTCATCCCAAGATTCGAGGCGCGGCGGTTCGTCTCGGCGGTCGTCGCATGTCACGCCCAGTCGGACGCAGCGCGTCAATATGCCGATAAGGGAGGAGCCGCCTCTTCGAGCGGGTCTCGAAGGCGAGCCCGAGCTGCCTATTCCGGTGGCCAACGCGCCGGAAGCGGAAGCGACCAATGCTGAGCCGGCGCCGGCCGCAGACATTACTGAGCTCGAACCGGAGACTGCCTTTACCGGGTCCAGCGCTCATCCACAAGGGGACACAGCGCCGCCCCCTACCGCCGAAGTCGAGGACGACTCGCCGGAATTAACTGCGCCGCCCCCAACCAGGATACCAAGCCCGCAACCGATTCTGACTCGTCAGCGCCAATCCATGACCTACGGCATCGCCAGCCATGTCGGCATCGTGCGCGACAACAACGAGGACGCCTGCTTCGGCATGCAATGGCATTCAATCACGGTGGACGACAGACCGGATTTTGGCTTGTTCATCGTCGCCGATGGCATGGGCGGGCACCTGGATGGCGAACGCGCTTCCGGCGTCGCCGTGCAAACGCTGGCGGCGGAAATGATTGACAGCATCTACGTGCCAATGCTGAAAGATTTCAATGCCGGCAGCAGCCCAACCATCTTGGAAGCGCTCGTCAACGCGTCTGAGAAGGCGAATCAAACGGTCATGAAGCGCGTTCCCGGCGGCGGAACGACTCTCTCCGCGGTCGCCATTATAGGCAATTTAGCCTATCTGGTTCACGTTGGCGACAGCCGCGCTTATCTCGTGCACGGCGACAATATCGAACAGCTGACGACCGATCACACTTTGGTGCAGCGCCTGGTTGAGATGAAGGAACTAACCCTGGAAGAGGCGGAATACTACCCGCAAAAGAACGTTCTTTATCGCGCGATTGGGCAGAACGAACAACTGAAGATGGAACGCTTGATTCGTACACTGCCGCCAGGAGCGCAGATCTTGCTCTGCACCGACGGACTTTGGGATTTAGTTGAGCCCGATATGATCCGCGAAGTCGCCTTGGATGCCAGCTCGCCGCAAGAAGCCTGCGACACATTGGTGCGCATCGCCAACGACCGCGGCGGCAGCGACAACATTACGGTCATTGCATTGAAGGCGCCGAGCGATGAAGACGCGACTTAGACGCTCGCAGCCGGCAGTGGCTGGTTTCAAACGACTCGCTCTCGCTTCACGCCGCCCTGCCCAAAAGCGACGAAATCGGAGACGCGCATGAATCCAAATCCCGGCATTCAGTCCAAGCATAGGGGAAGGCGGATTTTGGTGGTCGACGACGAACCACGCATGATCGGCTTCATTCGCATGAACCTGGAATTGGAAGAGCACTTGGTGATCGAAGCGCACAGCGGCTTGGAAGCCCTCGACGCCATCCGTACGCAGCTGCCAGACCTGGTGCTGCTCGATGTGATGATGCCCGAACTGGACGGCTTCGAAACATTGCGCATGCTGCGGGAATTCTCTGACATCCCAGTCATCATGCTCACGGCAAAGGGTGAGGAAAACGACAAAGTTCACGGGCTTGAACTGGGCGCCGACGACTATATTACCAAACCCTTTGGTCCCCGCGAGCTGTCCAGCCGCATCAAGGCGATTTTCCGCCGATTGGAGAAGCCAAGCACTGAAGAGGCGATCCTGCAAATTGACGAGCGCCTCAGCGTCGATTTCAACCGGCGCGAGGTCATCGTCCAGGGCGAACGCATCAAGCTGCGCCCGACCGAATACCGCCTGCTTTATCACCTGATCCGCAATGCCGGATGGACTGTCCCGCACGATCAACTGCTGCAAAAGGTTTGGGGATACGAGTATCGCGATGAGGCGCACTATGTCCGCTTGTATGTGAATTACCTGCGTGACAAGATCGAAGCGGATCCCGCTGACCCGCAATATATCATTACCGAACGCGGCGTCGGCTACCGCTTCGTCGATTTCAGCAAGTGAATGCTCGCCAGCCGCGTCTAATCCCAAAGAAATCCTAAATCGATGTACAGGCAGGCATTCGCGGACGGTATCTTTCCCTGGGCGCCGCAGTCGATCGGACCGTATTGGCGAAAAATGAAGATCGATCGATCGCGTCGTTTAAGCCGTTTCTTCAGCGAATTCCACTGTGACTTGCTCGGCATAGCGTCCCCCGCGGCCAGCTGAAAATAACTCATGTCGAATACGGCGCGGAAGTGATGATCATCAAATTCCAGCAGCTGAAGCAAGGCGGAGCCCCGGGGACCGGAAAGCGCGCTGTGAATAATTGAGGCTGCATAGCGGCGTTTGACCTTGCGAAATGGCGGCAAATCCTTGCGCATGACGGCATGTCCTTTTGCGAATCAGCGCGGCTCCCCGCACGATATCGAGATGTGCTACAAGAGCCGGAAACCAGTTTGACAGATGACAGATTGTCCCTTTGAGATTATACTCCCGCCGTTGAACAGGGAGGCGCCATGAGCGAAGTTGATGGACAGAGTTTCAAGAATATTCTCGCCTGTTGGGCGGCGGGCATCACCGTCGCCAGTGTTTCGGCGAATCGCGATTGGCAAGCGATCACCGTCAATTCTTTCGCCAGCGTCAGCATGGTCCCGCCGCTGATCTGTCTGAATGTCGCCAATCGGCTGGATATCCGCAAGTACATGGCGAGCGAAGGGCATTTTGCCGTTAGCATACTCTCCGACAAGCAGTTGGAGCTCGGCAAGCGATTCGCCGGATATTTCGATGTGCGCCTCAACAATCGATTTGATGGCATGACTTGTAAGACGACAGCAATGGGCGATCCTATCATTCCCGATGCGATGGCGTGGTTGTCATGCACGGTAGAAAAGCAAATCAATTTCGGCGAGAACACGATGTTCGTCGGCTTTGTCAGAGAAGGCGCCTGGACCGACGACAAAACTCCCCTACTCTATCACAATCGCCGCTGGGGCATCTTCCAGGCGACCGAAGACAAGTGACCAGTCATCAGCGTAGCCTAGACTAGATCGAGCGCGGCGACGGCCGCGCCGACGATGCCGGCTCGATTACGCAGCTGCGCCGGAACAATCTCCGTTTTGCATTTGATATATGGAAAGAACTTCTGGTATCGCTTGCTGACACCGCCGCCGATGATGAAAAGATCTGGCGTAATCAGTGATTCCAGATATTCGAGATACTCGGATACGTGTTTGCCCCACTGTTTCCAGCTGTATCCACGCTCTTGCCGCGCGCGGTCGGTTGCGCGCTCCTCGGCATCCTTGCCGCGAATGATCAGATGACCCAATTCCGTATTTGGCACCAGTTTGCCGTCAATAAAGAGCGAACTGCCGATGCCGGTGCCCAGGGTGAGAATCGCAACCAGGCCGTCGCGATCGCGCCCCGCGCCGAATTTCATTTCGGCAATGCCGGCCGCGTCGGCATCGTTAAGCACGATGACCGGGTTGCCCGTCGCCTTTTCCAGAATGCTCCTGGCATCGGCGCCGATCCAGCCCCGGTCGATGTTGGCCGCGGTCATGGTGATGCCGCGCTTGACAACAGCCGGCACGGTACAGCCGATGGCGGACTTCCAGTTGAAGTGAGCCGAGATATCGCCGACGACATCGGCAACGGCGGCGGGTGAAGACGGCTGCGGCGTTTCAATGCGCAGGCGCTCGGTGACAAATTTGCCGCTTGCGGTATCGACGATTGCGCCCTTGATGCCCGATCCGCCGATATCGACTCCCAACGCTTCCATGGAGTACGCTCCCAAATTGCGACTAATCACGCCGATTTTACCATAAGTTCAACCAGTCCAGAGGTATCGTGAGGTCGCGCGCGCCGCTTGACCGTAGCCCGGTCGGCGATGCCGAGCAATCAGACTCTACCCTGCGATTCGTATGCGATTGCGAGTTTTCGCCGTGCCGCAAATTGAAGTATTTTCCCTTTTGCGCTTTAATGGTGGGGGAAGCAGGGCACTAAAGGATTTCCTATGCGCTTCGTCTGTCTCACATTCATAGCGGCGCTGTTCACCATAACGAGCCATTCAGTCTTTGCCCAGAGCGTATGCCCGCCCGACGGCTGCGGATTATCGGCGAGCGCGATCGAAGCGAATCGCTGGCCCGCGGTTCAGCCGCTTCATATCGACGATGCGCTGCTCAACGATCGCGAGTATCGGCAGATTGAAGGCAGCTTCAGTGTACACTCAGCGCCGAACAGCGCAGCGAGCGAAACCTACGGAGCCGGTTATACATTTATGACTGTAGTTGAACAAAGCGGCGATTGGTCGCGAGTTGGTGAAAATCAATGGGTGAAGTCGGCGATTTTGAGCGACGCGATCGCGCCCTCGCGGTTCGCCGGCGCGCTGCTGCCGGTTGATGGCGCGCTGCCGTATCCCGTCGCCTGGACGCTGTGGCATCTGCGGGGATCCAAGACGCCTGGCGGGCCAGAGGCGGCTGACAACCCCTTCCTTTATCGCTACACGCGCGTCTATATCTACTCCACCGTCGAAGTAAATGGCTATTACTGGTACCAGATCGGCGCAAATCAATGGGTGCATCAGTTCAAGGTCGCCAAGCTGCTGCCGGTGCAAAAGCCAGCCGAGATCGACACGGAAAAGTGGGTCAGCGTCGACTTGTATGAGCAGGTCGCGGTCGCCTACGAGGGCGACAAGCCCGTATTCGCCACCTTGGTTTCGTCAGGCCTGGAGGAGTGGCCCACCAACGAGGGCGTATTTCACGTCTATGTACGCTTCGAGCGTACGCGAATGAGCGGCGCCTACAGTCAGCCCGATTTCTACTATCTGCAAGAAGTGCCCTGGACGATGTATTTCGATGATCAGATCGCTCTGCATGGCGCTTACTGGCATGATGGTTTCGGATTTCGGCGGAGCCATGGCTGCGTCAATCTAACAATCACGGACGCGCACTGGCTGTTCCAGTGGGCGGAAAGCGAATACAACTACCGCGTTGGCGATCTGGTCGGTCCAGCAGTTTACGTGTATTCGAGCGGCGTATACGACTGAGGCGACTCGGCGCTCGCCTCAAGACCTTACACCTAGGTCGCGAATGCGGATTCGGCCGGTTGGAAAGCCTCGATATATCCTTGAACAGCCAAGAGTTCAGCATTCATAATGCTGCAGCCTGCGGCGCCACGAACCGTATTGTGAGACAGTGCAGCGAATTTGTAGCCAAGAATCGGGCACTCTCTCAAGCGGCCGATACTGGTCATCATGCCGCGGCCGGCTTCGCGGTCGCGCCGGGGCTGGGGGCGGTCGATATGATCCAGGTATTGCAGCGGGAAAGTCGGCGCGCTGGGCAGGCTGGGAATCGGATCGTGCGCTTGCCAGGTCGTCCAATCGTCCAGAATCGACGACAGCGCCGGACCTTCTTCCAGTTCCACCGAGATATTGACCAAATGGCCATCAATAACCGGCACGCGCGTGCAAGTCGCGCTCACCACCATGTCCAAGGTCTCGATGTCCTGGCCGTTGAAATAGCCAAGCATCTTCCGTGACTCAGTTTCCATCTTCTGCTCATCGCCCGGCACGTACGGGATGATATTGTCAATCATGTCCATTGACGACAAGCCCGGATAACCGGCGCCGCTTATCGCCTGCTCGCTCACCAGGTGCAGCCGGCGAATTCCATATTTGAGCAGTGGCTTCAGCGACATCACGACCGGCATCACAGTGCAATTGGAATTGGCGATCAGCGCGCCGCTGGACCAACCGCGCTTGCGCCGCTGCACGTCCACCAGGCCGATGTGCTCGGCGTTGACTTCGGGCAAGAGCAGCGGCACATCCGGCAGCATGCGATTGGCGGAGGCGTTGCTGCAGACGACGTGGCCCATGGCCGCCAAGTCCAACTCACGTGTGATCGCCGCTTCCTTGGGCAATGCCGAAAACACCAGCGGCGAGCGAATGGGATCATCCAGCGCTTTCACCGTAAGTTCGGCGATATCTGCCGGCGGGCTGTCATTCAGGATCCAATGCGCGGCCTCGCCGTAGGTCTTGCCAGCGCTGCGATGCGAGCCGATGACTTCGCTAACGCGAAACCAGGGATGATTCGCCAACAGCTGAATGAAACGCTGGCCCACAGCGCCCGTTGCGCCAAGAATCGCCACTTCGAGTTTCCGCATCGCCCTCTCCTGATTTACATGCCCACCGCGCCGGACCGTACAGCCGGGTAGGAACCCAGCATCTTGACGAATGATGTCAATTGTAGAAGCTGCGTCAGCAATTCTTGACAGCGCGGCTCATGCCAATGCCCTTCAAAGTCGAGATAGAATAGCGGCTCCCAGGGACGATTCCGCCGCGGACGCGATTCCAGCTTGGTCAGATTCAAGTCGCGTTTGGCAAACTCGCCGAGGCAGTGATAGAGCGCCGCCGGGCGGTTGCGGGTGGCGAAGACGATGGATGTCTTGTTGTAGTCTGACGGCTCCGGATCGCCATGCCCCATCAAAAGAAAGCGCGTATAGTTGTATTGTTCGTCTTCAATCTCGCTCGCCAAAAGATCGAGCTGATAGAGTTCGCCGGCGAGAGTCGAGGCGATTACGCCAACGCCCGGCTCGGGATTCTCGGCGAGGTCTTGGGCGGCGCCAGCGGTATCGTACCAGCCGACCGCTTCCATATTGTTCCGTTTCAAATAGCGCTCGCATTGCATCAGCGCCTGCGGGTGCGAGCGCACTTGTCTGATCTCTGACAGGGTCGCGTCTCGATTCGCCAGCAAGGCATGATGCACGTGCAAGATCACTTCGGCTTGTATGCGCACATCGTGATCCAGCAGCAGCTCATAGGCGCCGCTCACTGAGCCGGAAAAAGCATTCTCTATAGGCAGCAAACTGAAGTCGGCGGCGTTGGATTGCAGCGCGTCAAAAAGGCAGTTGAAATCTTGGCACGGGCAGGTTTCGACGTCATCGCCGAAATGCTGCCTGACCGCGATTTCCGAATTGGCGCCGGGAATACCTTGATACGCGACTTTTATCATGCGACTAATGCCCGCTTTTGAGACACTTGGCAAATCATAATCAACGCGCATCAATTATTGAAGTCTCTAGTTTAGAGCTTCTCAGTAGAAACAAGTCGCACAGCGTGGCTGACGAAGAGTTCTGTTCCGCGACAAATTTTGGGCGAATCCGTATAATAGTTTGAAAGACCTTGTACGCGAGGAGAACCAATGACAAACGAACCGCGCTTCGACCCGATGAAAGAAATCCAGAACATGGGCGAACAGCTTACCAAGGAAATCGAGAAGCGAATTCGCACCATTACCAGCAGCCAGGATGCGCTGCTGCTCGATATGTACGAGGCGGACGGCGACCTGCATGTGATATCGCAGCCGGTCGACGGCTTGATCAAAGACAGCATCGAGATCAGTCTCGAATCCAACATTCTATCGATCTCAGTGCAGACCGAAGCTGAAGCGACGCCGACATCAGCGCGTTATCTGTTGCAAGAGCGGCGCTTTGGTCCGCTGTCTAGAAGCGTCGAATTGTCCATTCCGGTGAAGGGGCAAGAAGCGCGCGCCAAAGTGGACGGCGGCAATCGACTCTTGATCACTTTGCCAATTGACGATAGCGTCTATGGCAACATCACGGTTACGCCGGTCGAATAGCGAGTCTTCGACGTGAGGACGGCAGACCCCCACCCCCTAAGGTCTATGTCTACGTGACCCGGCCCCCTCCCACATAAAAAGGGAGGGGGAACTGATCGCAGCGGGACGCAAGCTATGTTGCGTCAGCGGCTGCCGCGCAGTGAGTCTGTCTACAGTGATGCGGCTGGGTTTAGTCTTGATCGAGAAAGCGGGCTTGCGGCGAATTGGCCAGAAAATCGAAGTCGCGCAGCATGCTTGTCTTGCGCTCATCATCAAGCAAGGACAATTCGATCGAGCGCCGCGCCATTTGAACCAGGATCTCCGGCGATAATCCGCACTCTTCGCGCGCCAATACATATTCATCAACCAGCGAGCTATGGTAGAGCGAGGGATTGTCGCAAGAAAGCACCAGTTGCGCATTCGCTTCATAAAGGCGCGCCGCCGGAATATCCGGCGCCTTCTCCACCTGCCCGGTGTTCAGGGCGCGCGTCATTGAATTCACAAGTGGAATGCCAGCCTCCACCACCTGATTGAGCAGTGACTCGTCTTCAGCGAGCCGCCAGGCGTTGACCAGCCGACCAGGCTGAAGTTCGTCGATGACTTCGCGGATTTCGTTTGCGCCAGCGCCCTCGCCGGCGCTTGCCGCGGTCGGCAACTCTTTCTTTTGAGCGGTGGCGAAGGCGCGGTGAAACTGCCCGAGCGGCTGGGCGTCTTCCGGTCCAACCAGCCCAATGGCGACCACGTTACCCATTCGGCCGGCGCTGCCGCTCGCCCAGCGCGCGACATCATCACCGGCGCGCGGGTTGTCGCGGGGAATGCAGAATATCCAGGACAGGTCGACATTCCAGGCGCGTCGAGAGCGATCTCGACCGTCGTTCAGCGCGTCGATGAATGTATCGAAGTTCATTTTGGCGCTGCCGATAAAGTCGGATGGCGCGACGGCAACTTCGGCATAGCGCACATTCTGCTTGGCCAGCGCCACACCAATATCATAGACGACGAGCGCGATGTCTTCTGGATACATCACCCAACTGCCCGCAACACGGGCGATCTCATCAATGCGCGTCGGGTCCGGATTGTTGAGCAGTTCCACCCACTGGCTAAAGTCATCCACTTGAGCGGGTATGCCATTCTGATTCGCGATGAGCAGAAGGCTTTCCATGCGCAATGCGCCCGTCAACTGCAAGTTCAATTCAACTTTGGGCAGCGCCGCTATGAAGTCCCGAAATGACATGTTTATTTCCACTTCTGCCGACGTTTGGTTTGTAGCGGGAAGCGACAATGCTGGCTCCCCTGGCTAGCCGGGAGCCACGAACTTGCTTAGCTTCGATCCATTCTCATGCTGGACGGCGCCCGCAAGCGACCCAGTTCATCGCGGTATTCGGCCGATGCCTGAATCAGCGCGGAGAAGAGCGGGTGCGGTCGATTTGGCCGGCTCAAGAACTCAGGATGAAATTGGCATCCCAACATGAAAGGATGGTCCTGCAGCTCGGTGATTTCCACCAGGATGCCGTCTGGGCTTAAGCCGCTGAAGCAGACGCCGTTCGCCGCGAAAACGTCGCGATATTCGTTGTTGAATTCAAAGCGATGGCGATGGCGCTCCATGATTTCGCCACGCGCATAGGCTCGCGAAGCCAGGGAATTCGGCGCCAGCACACAAGGGTATTCTCCCAGCCGCATCGTGCCACCCATGTCGGTGATGGCGCGCTGTTCCAACATGAGATCAATCACCGGATGCGGCGTGCTCAGGTCAAATTCCGAACTGTTGGCGTCGTCCAGCCCCAGGACATTGCGGGCGTATTCAATGCACATGACTTGCATTCCCAGGCAGAGGCCGAGATAGGGCACCTTGTTCTCACGCGCATATCTGGCGGCGAGAATCTTGCCTTCGATGCCGCGATATCCGAACCCGCTCCCTACGATCATCCCGTCCAGCTCGTCCAGTTCAGCGATGCCTTTGCCTTTTTCCAACAGACCGGAGTGAATCCAGCGAATCTCGACATCTTGATTATGCTGAATGCCTGCGTGGACGATGGCCTCCTTGACCGACATGTAAGCGTCGTGCAATTCAACATATTTGCCCACAATGGCGATGCGCAGCTTTTCCTTCGCCGAACGACACTTGCTCACGATGTTTTGCCACTCGGCGAGATCCGGCGCGCTGGATTCGAGTCGCAATCGCTTCAAAATGAATTCACCTAGGCCGGTTTCCTCAATCATGAGAGGGACGGCATAAATATTGTCAGCCGTCTCCAAAGGAATGACGGCATTTTCATCGACATCGCAGAACAAGGCGATCTTGTTGATGATGTCGTCGGTGACCGGGTGGTCGGTACGCGCGATGATCACATTCGGCTGGATACCAATGCCGCGCAATTCGCGGACGCTGTGCTGCGTCGGCTTCGTCTTCAATTCGTCCGTCGCGCCAATATGCGGCAGAAATGTGACATGCACATAGAGTGACTCACGCCGTTTCAATTCTGCCCGCAACTGGCGCAGCGCCTCCAAAAAGGGCAAGCTCTCGATATCGCCGGCGGTGCCTCCGACTTCGACAATCACCACATCCGCGTTGGTCTGTTTGCCCACGATTTTGATGCAGCGCTTGATTTCATTGGTGATATGCGGGACGACTTGAATCGTGCCGCCGAGATAATCGCCCTTGCGCTCTTTCTCAATGACAGTGAGGTAGACCTGGCCCGCGGTGACATTCGAGAGTCGGCTTACGTTTTCGTCGACGAAGCGTTCATAGTGACCCAGATCCAAATCGGTTTCAGCGCCATCCGACGTGACAAATACCTCGCCATGCTGATACGGGCTCATCGTGCCGGGATCGACATTGAGATAAGGATCGAGCTTTTGAATCGCGACTTTCAAGCCGCGCGCTTTCAAGATGCGCCCGATCGCCGCGACAGTCAGCCCCTTGCCCACGGAACTGACTACGCCACCGGTACAAAAGATGTATTTGGGCTTCGTGTTCACTAAACCGACCAATCTCCACATCCCTGACGCGCGAGCTCACGAATTCTATCTAGCAGCGCCCAACTATCCGTGGCGGCAGCGCATCACAATATTTGGCGCAACTCCATCGCCGCCTGCTTCATATCGAGGAAGACCAACCCTAACTTCGCGTTTTCACTGGCGAGGGCGGTAAGCACCGCGTACTCATTCACCGCCATCAGCAGCACATAACCGAACTCGCCCCGAATGTACACCTGGCTGAGCTCGCCGCGTTTTAGGTCATGCGCGATTCGCTCACCAAGAGCCAGCATTGCCGCCGACATCGACGCCATTAGATCATCGGTCAGCCCGTTCGGCAGGCGCGAGGCGATCATCAGTCCTTCGACGCTGATAACGGCGGTCCCTTCCAGCTCTGGCGTCAGCGCTTCCAGGGCAATCAGCCGCCGCTCGATCAGATCTTCTCTGGGCGCGCTCATCTATTGCACCCGACGGGTCGCCGCCGCTGGACAAACCGAATACCAACATTGTGCAACCACAGACTCATGATACTATCTAAAGGCGACCAAAATGGCGATTGATTTCTAAGCGATGATCTCGGACGGGCGAAGCTGACAAAATCCGAATCGCTGGATTTCATTATACTCGCAATAGGCTGGACGGCAAGTTGCCGGGTGAGTGAATGTCAATCGAGCCGCATTCTTTAATCGGCGATTCCGCTATACTAGGTTCATAGAATCGGCTCTACCTGAAAGCTGGAGAATGAGCGAGCAGTTGAGAACGACTAGCCAGACGAGTCATGTTCGGCAAGCCGCGGAGACGGTGAAGGAAATCACCGAGAGGATCGCGAACAGCGTTGGGCGGGTCATATTGGGCAAAAATAACGAAATCCGTCTGACGATTCTGGGCATGCTTTGCCGGGGTCATATTCTGCTGGAGGATATTCCCGGCGTCGGCAAGACGATGATGGCAAAGTCGCTGGCGCGCGCCGTTGGCTGTACCTTCAATCGCATTCAATTCACGCCGGACATGCTGCCTTCGGATATCACCGGCGTGTCGATCTTCAATCCCAAAACCCGCGAATTTGAGTTTCGGCCCGGTCCCATCATGGCACAGATTGTGCTGGCCGACGAGATTAACCGGGCGACACCCAAGACTCAATCCGCGCTATTGGAGGCGATGGAAGAAGGGCAAATGACCGTTGACGGCGTCACCTATCGCCTCAGCAACCCCTTCCTCATTATGGCGACGCAAAACCCAATCGAATACGAAGGCACCTTCCCGTTGCCGGAGGCTCAGTTGGATCGTTTCCTGATACGCATCCAAATGGGCTATCCGCAGCCACAGGATGAACTGAATATCCTCGCCTCGCAGCAGTATCAGCATCCGATTCAGAATCTGCAGCAGGTTGTCACCTTGAAGGAACTGCTGGCCGTCCAACAGTTGATCAAAGACGTCTATGTCGCCAAAGAGGTCCAGCAGTACATTATCAACCTGATTACCGCATCCAGGCGGCACAGCGATGTCTACCTAGGCAGCAGCCCGCGGGGTTCCCTGGCGTTGTTCCGCACGGCGCAAGCGCGAGCGGCGATGAGCGGACGCGATTTCGCTATCCCAGACGATGTCAAAGCCTTGGCGGAAGTGACGCTGGCTCACCGCATCATTGTGGGGCCGGCGGCGCGTCTCAAGAACATTACGTCGAGGGCGATCGTGCAGGACATCCTGCATTCGACGCCGGTTCCCGGTTCTTCCGTTCGTTGAGTTCCCATGCCCAGCCGCCGTAACGCATTATATTTGTTGGCGATTTTCAGCCTGTTGATTGGCTTGTTCACCGGGCGCTCCGATCTATTCAACATCAGTTACCTGATCGCGGCGATGATGTTTTTGTCGCTGCTGTGGACTTGGCTATCACTGCGCGGGATTGCCCTGCGGCGCGCCACGCGGACGCGACGTTCGCAAGTCGGTCGCGTCTTTCAGGAATCCTTTGGCGTTCGCAAGACGGGCGTCTTGCCCAAGCTCTGGCTTGAAATTCGCGATCATTCGACCTTGCCAGGCCACTTCGCTGGTCATGTCGTGCCTGCTTTAGTGGGCAATCGGGAATACACCTGGGACGCGGAGACATTGTGCGCGGTTCGCGGCGAATTCCAATTGGGTCCAATGACCGTCGTCAGCGGCGATCCTTTCGGTCTTTTTCAGTCGCCGCGGCGCATTGGGGCGACCGACCGACTCATCGTTTATCCAATGACGCTGGAAATCAATCGCGTCATTCTGCCGGTCGGCTTCCTCTCTGGCGGAGACGCCCAGCGGCAGTTGACGCACCAGATCACGACCAACGCCAGCAGCATACGCGATTACGTATCCGGCGACAGCATGAACCGCATTCATTGGCGCTCGACGGCGCGCACCGGCAACATCATGGTGAAAGAGTTCGAGTTGGATCCGCTGGTGGATATCTGGCTGCTCAACGACTTTTCGGCCGATTCGCTCTGCGAAGACGCGAGCGTGCGCCGAGTCGATCGAGTTGGCAATATCATCCCCAGCTCGACGCGGATTCCGCCGTCGACTGAAGAATATGGCGTGATCATAGCGGCGTCGCTCGCCAAGCATTTCCTCGATGATGAGCGTGTGGTCGGCTACGCCGCTTATACGCCCTACCGACAGGTGTTCCAGCCGGAGCGCGGCAACCGGCAGCTGACGCGCATTCTCGAGGCGTTGGCTTCGGCGCGCAGCACATCCAATCACTCGCTGAAAGACGTGCTGTCCTTGGAGACGCCTCTCTTCACCAGAGGTACGTCGCTGATGATTATCACGTCGTCGGTGTCGCAGGATTGGATTAGTGAAGCGCAAGTCTTGCAGCGGCGCGGAATCCGTCTAATATGTGTCTATATCAACCCGAATACATTCGGCAGTGAGCAGGATTCCAGCGGAATTCGGGGCATGCTGCAGCTGGCGAAGATCCCCACTATCGTCATCAGCAAAGACGACGACCTGGCGGTCGCGCTAGAGCAGCGGCCCGCATGAGCGACGACAATCGGAGAGGCTAGGCATGAACGACAGCTACGACATCATCGTGATTGGCGCCGGCGCAATGGGCAGCGCGGCCGCCTATTACCTGGCCAGACGAGGTCAGCGCGTCTTGCTGCTGGAGCAGTTCGAAATTGATCACCGCAAGGGCAGCTCTTACGGATATTCGCGAATTATCCGCTATTCCTACGATCGTCCTGAATACGTCGACCTTATGAAGGACACCTTTCCGCTTTGGTTCGCCTTGGAGGACGAACTGGGAGAAACGCTGTATCACCGAACCGGCGGCATTGACTTCGGACCAGCTGATGATCATTCGCTTCAGGCGACCATTGCGGCGGTAAAAGCCAGCGGTATCAGCCACGAACTCATGTCGGCAGACGAGGCGCATAAGCGATTCCCTCAGTTTCGCTTCGCCGACGGCTTCCAGGTACTGTATCAGCCCGATAGCGGCTTCGTCGCCGCCTCCAGTGCCGTGCGCGGGCATATCAAATTGGCCCGGCGTTTTGGCGCCGATGTGCGGGACAAGACACAGGTTCAAAACATCAAAGTCGCTCGCGACAGCGTCGATGTCAGCACTGGGGGCGAGGATTTTTCGGCAGGCCGGCTGATCGTCACCGCTGGGTCCTGGGCGAAGGCGCTGCTCACAGAGACCGGGCTTGAATTGCCGCTGACCGTCTTGCGCTGCCAGTTGAATTTCATGGCGCCGGCCGACTGGGTACCATTCGAATCCGAACGCTGCCCGATTTGGATCGCTCATGTCAGCGAGCGATTTGCGACCTCGCTTTACGGCATCCCGTCGCACGACGGCTCTGGCTTCAAGATCGCCTTCCACGGCGGCCCGCCAGTAAGCAGCCCGGCGGACATCGACTATGCGCCTGATGCGAGCAATGTAGAAGCGCTGCGGCCCTTCATGCGCGCGCATATTCCCGGCATCGCGTCAGCGCCGGCGAAGGAGAGCAGAATCTGCCTTTATACGCGGACGCCCGACGAGCATTTCATCGTCGATCGCCATCCGGAGCATGCACATGTCGCAATCGGCGCCGGCTTCAGCGGTCACGGCTTCAAGTTCAGCACGATGATCGGCAAGATGCTCACAGATATCGCGCTCGACGGTCAAACGCCACACAATGATCTCTTGTTCAAAATCAGTCGCTTTTCAGATTAATCGTCCACCAATGGTAGGCGCCGACTTTTCGGAAACTACTCGCCTGCAACAGCTTACGAGTCTCAAGCGCATTGTTGGGAATCACCGCGCCAATGACCGTTACTTCAATTTGCGAAGCCAGCTGATGGGCGTCGGCGATCGCTTCGCGGCTCAATTTCCCTTCCAACCACAAGCCGGAGTAGCTGAGCGTCTCCACTGGGATCACCCGCGCCTCGTGAAGACGCGACTGGTGAGCAACGGGCTGCGGATCGACGATGTGCAACTCGAAGACGTCGGAAGACCGAGCGAAACCGTGACGGCGGCAAAGTCTTTGCATCGCCGCGTTCTCGCAGCGCACGAGCGCGCGTACCTGCCGCGCTCCCGCATCTGCGGCAAATGATTTGCTCGCCGCCACTAATCTAGTCCCTACGCCGCGCCTCTGCGCCTCTGGAGCGACCGCCAGCAAGTCGAGTTCAAAGCGGCGTCCGCCCGTCGGATAAGCCGTGAAGAGGCAGCCGACGAAGCCCATGACCGCGGCGTCTTTGGTCGCGACAAGTGTTTGGCCTTCAGCCAGAACACGGCGCGCTCGCGGCGAGCCAGGGTCAATCGAAGCGACGCCCGTTTCCGAGGCGACGCGCTCGATCGCAGGGGCGTCTTCGGGTTTGGCGAGCCGGATCTGTACGCTCATTGATTTTTCGCCTTGCGCGACCCATAATGAATCGCTGAAGCCTTGCAGTCCAGCCAGCATTATCGAGTGTAATCTTGTCAGTCGCAACACCCGCGCGACAGCCTGTGGCGCTTAGCAGACCGTATCTCTACCTTATCGCCTTTACCAGCGGCATGGCGACGCTCGCGATCGAGCTGTCGGCTTCGCGCTTGCTCGGCAGCGTCTTCGGCAACAGCAATCTGGTGTGGGCAAATGTCATCGGCTTGATGCTGCTCTATCTGACCGCTGGCTACTTCCTTGGCGGTCGCTTGGCCGATCGCTTCCCGCGAGCGGATGTGCTGCTGCGGCTCATCCTGTGGGCGGCCTTCCTCAGCGCGCTGATACCGCTCGCGGCGCGCCCCATCATCACACGGGCGGCGCAGGCTGTATTTGGCGCGGAAGCGGCGCTGGCGTTGGGCTCATTCATCGTCATTCTGATTCTTTTCTCGGTTCCTGTTACTCTGCTTGGCACCGTTTCGCCCTTTGTCATCCGCCTTGCGATGACCCAAATCGCGGACAGCGGCAAAGTCGCGGGACAAGTCTACGCGATCAGCACGCTTGGCAGCCTGCTGGGTACATTTCTGCCCGTCCTGGTGACGATTCCCCAGTTAGGCACGACGCGCACTTTCCTATTGTTCTCGGGCTTGCTATTCGTCGTCGCCTTCGTTGCGCTCTGGCGCAACCATCGGCGAGCCGCCTTGCCCTATGCCCTGCTGCCCCTCATTCTGGCATTGCCCGCCGGCGGCGTTCTCGGCCGTCCCCTGCGTCCAGCGGCGCCCGGCGCCAGCCTGAAGTACGCCGGCGAAAGCGCATACAACTATATTCAGGTTGAGGAAGATCCTGCCGGCTATCGCTATTTGTATCTCAATGAAGGCCAAGGCGTTCACAGTTTGTGGCACGAGACGGAAGTCTTTTACGGCGGGACCTGGGATTATTTCCTGGCCGCGCCATATTTCAATGAGCCGCCTTTTCGCGCCGACCAAGTTCGCTCCCTCCTCTTGATTGGCTCGGCGGCGGGCACCGTTGCGCGGCAGCACACGGCCATTTATGGCGACATCGCTATCGACGGCATCGAACTAGACCCGGAGATTGTCGCGGTCGGCGCCGAGTATTTCGACATGAATGCGTCGGCGATGCCCCAGTTGACAACGCATATCGGGGACGGACGCTACCTGCTCAATCGTATGGATCAGCGGTACACGGTGATCGCCATCGATGCTTACCGTCCGCCCTATATTCCCTGGCATCTAACCACCGTCGAATTCTTCACCGAAGCGAAAGCTCGCTTGACGGAAGAAGGAGTCGTCGCCATCAATGTTGGGCGGACGGATTCCGACCGGCGCCTGGTCGATGCGTTGTCGCGGACACTTTTAGAAGTCTTTCCCAGTGTACACGCGATAGACGTGCCGCAATCTTTCAATTCGATTCTGGTCGCGTCCAATCTGGCCACCGGCGCAGGCAATCTGCGCGCAAACCTGAACTATCCGGTCGGCAGCTTTGATCCTGTTCTCTATGACATTCTGGCTAAAGCTACCGACAACATCGTGCCACTCGGCGAGAGCGACATCGTGTTCACCGACGATCGGGCGCCGGTCGAGACTTTGGTGGATTCCATTGTGCTGGACTTTCTGCTGGCGGGCCGCGCTGAGGAGTTTCGGCTGGACCATGAGTAACTCGCGCGCATTTCAATACTTCGTCCGCTTGTATTTTGCGCTTGCTGTGCCGCTCTGGCTCGTGTTATCGGGAGTTAGGCTGCTGCTCGGCGAGCAATTCCTGCAATTGGAATATCGGCGGCCCGGGTTCCCCGCCGATGCCTATGGCTTCGACATTGAAGATCGCATCGACTATGGTCCATTCGCCGTCAACTTTCTTTTCATTGGCGAGGCCATCGACTACTTGGCTTCCTTGCGCCTTCCGGGTGAAAAGTGCTGGAATCAGGCGCCCGGCGTGGCTGATTGCCCCTTGTTCAACGAGCGCGAATTAAGGCATATGGCGGATGTCAAGCGCGCGACGACGCTGGCATTCGCGCTCGCGATCATCAGCGCGCTCGTCGGCGCCTGTACAGCGCTAGCCAGCCGGCACAATGAGGGGCTGCGATCAGATATGGCCGTCGGCGTGCGGCGCGGCTGCCAGCTCGCTCTGTTCTCGATCGTATTCCTGGCGATTTTATCATTGACCGCCTGGGATCGAGCATTTGACGCTTTCCATGACGTTTTCTTCGCCGCCGGCACTTGGCGCTTTCCCTTTTCAGACAGCTTGATTCGGCTCTATCCGGAGCAGCTATTCATTGACGCCGCACTGTTGATCGCCGCATTTGTGTCGCTATCCGCCGTCGCCTTGCTTCGCCTGTTGGCGCTTCGCGAACGGCGCGCGCGGACGCGTGACTGATAGCTCGCAAGCCGGGAATAACACCACAAGTATACGTCGCAACTCAAAAGCTCGGCAAAAGTTGTGCTCGACTGTAAGTTGTGTTAGCTTCAGGCGATTGCAGCTTACCGTCCAATAGACATCGAGTTCGGATCCCGACATGAACGCAAGCATTTCGCGGCGAGAGTTTTTGCGCAATGGCGCGGGCATTGCGCTTGCTTCGGTCTTGGGCTTGTCCGGCATAGGCGCCAGCGCCAACAGCGCCAAGGTCATCCGGCACGTGTACACCAATGCACGGAAAGTTAGTCTCACTTACGATGACCTTTGGAGCGAATACTACACTTTGCGCATCGGGCGCGAATATCACCGGCGCAACATCCGATTGACCTTGTTCCCCGCAGGCCGCGCCGTGCTGAATAACCTGGAGCGCCCCAACCCCGGCTATGAAAACCTCTACCTCCGGCTGCGCGATATGGGGCACGAATTCGGCTGCCATCTCTTTACACACCGCGTCATTGGGGATTTCAGCCTGCAGCAGCTTATCGACGAAGAAATGGAGCCGGCGCTCCATACGATGCGGCGGGCGCTCGGTCCTGGCTTTCGCCCGGTAGGCATCCGGCCTCCCTATGGGCATGTCACCGATGCATTGAAGGAAATGTCGGCCAATTACGGCATGCCCTTGATCCTCTGGGGGCTGGATTCGCAAGACGCGGTATGTACCAAAAAGTTCGAGGACAAGCCATGCGAATGCGCCGCCCAGGCCATGTACGAATCTTACGCGCCGGAATGGCGTCCAAGAATGCCGGAGGAAATCTGCAGCGAAGAGCAATGCGATAGACGCTGCGTGGATGTGATCCTAAAGAATTATGAGAGCTATTTGCGCCCGGGCACAATCATTCTGCACCATACGATTAAGAGTTCGCTCCAGGCGATTCAACCAACCTTGAACTTCCTCCGGTCTTGGAATATGAAGCCCGTTCCTCTCTCTGAGCTACTGACGCTTGCGTCCTAAGACTTGTCATTCCGGTTTGGCGGTCAGCTGCCTCCCTTACGATGGACTTAGTGGCCCTGCTCGCGCCAGCATTCAACTGGAATGGCTGCAGTTTCAAGCCGCTAGCTGGCGCCGCGCAAGCAAGGACCATCGTCCAAATCGCTATTCAGCATTCAATTATTCTTTACAGTGTACTAAGCTTTGGGCAACAAATTGAAACCTGATCGCAGGACGTAGAAGGAGAGAAAGACATGACGATTCGCGTCGGCATCAACGGATTTGGACGCATCGGCCGCCAGGTGCTGAAAGCGATCCGCGAATATTACCCAAACGAGATTGATGTGGTTGCCTTCAACGATCTGGGCGATCTGAATACGATGGCCCACCTCTTTCGCTACGATTCCAATTACGGCGTCTATCCTGGCTCGGTAGAGGCCACAGACGGCGCGCTGATTGTGGACGGCGATGAGATCAAAGCCTTGTCGGAGCGGGATCCGGCGCAATTGCCCTGGGGCGATTTGGGGGTCGAAGTCGTCATCGAGAGCACCGGCATCTTCACCGACAAAGCCAGCGCCTCGAAACATATCGCTGCCGGCGCCAGCAAGGTCATCATCTCGGCGCCCGCGAAAGGCGAAGACATCACGATTGTCTTGGGTGTCAACCAGGACTGGTACGATCCGGCGTCGCACCATGTCTTGTCGAACGCGTCTTGCACAACAAACTGTCTGGCGCCCGCTGCCAAAGTCGTCAATGATGCTTTTGGCATTCGGCAAGGGTTCATGACGACCATCCACAGCTATACCAACGATCAGCAGATTCTCGACCTGCCCCACAAAGATCTGCGCCGCGCGCGTGCAGCCGCTGTGAACATGATCCCGACCAGCACCGGCGCCGCACAAGCTGTCGCGCTAGTCGTGCCGGAGTTGAAGGGGAAATTTGATGGCATGGCTGTTCGCGTGCCGACGCCAACTGGCTCCCTGGTCGATTTTGTCGCATCGGTGGAGCGGACGCCCGGAAAATCCGAATTGATTGACGCTTTTGAAGAAGCGGCCGCTGGACCCATGCGCGGGTATCTCGACGTCTCGCACGAGCCGCTGGTATCCAGCGATTACGTTGGCAATCCGCATTCCAGCATCATCGACGCCTTGGCGACAGACGTGGCTGGCGACCTGGTGAAAGTCATCACCTGGTACGACAACGAGTGGGGTTACTCTTGCCGGACAGCTGATTTGACCAAATTCGTCGGCGACCGCCTGTAGCGCCAGGGACTGAATCGATGAAAGGGCGAGGGATTTACCCCGCCCATTTCGCCTCAAGCGGAGCGTAGAGATATGACCAAGATGACCCTACGCGATATCGAGTTGCGCGGCAAACGCGTGCTCTTGCGGGTCGATTTCAATGTGCCGCTGGACGGCGAAACGATCACGGATATGACGCGATTCCGCGCTGCGCTGCCGACACTTCGGTATATTCTGGACCGAGAGCCTCAAGCTGTGATTCTGATGTCGCACCTGGGCCGACCCAAAGGCGAACGAGTGGCGAACTTGTCGCTGGCGCCTGTCGCGCCGGCTCTGGCTCAGCTGCTGGGATGCGATGTCGCTTTCGCCGAGGACTGCATTGGCGCCAAAGCAGAGGCCGCCATCAACGACCTGCCCTCCGGTGGCGTAATCTTGTTGGAGAATACGCGCTTTCATGCGGGAGAAACCCAAAATGACTCGCGCTTCGCGGCGGCGCTGGCAGCGCACGGCGATGTCTTTGTCAATGACGCCTTTGGCGCGGCGCATCGCGCGCACGCGTCAAACGTTGGCGTCTCGGCGCGCCTGACCGCAGTCGCCGGGCTGCTTCTGGAGAACGAAATCAATTGTCTGGCGACAGCGCTGGAAAAACCGCGGCGGCCCTTCATCGCGATTCTGGGCGGTGCTAAGGTCTCTGGCAAAATCGATGTGATTGACGCGCTCCTGGGCAAAGTGGACAAGCTGTTGGTTGGGGGCGGGATGGCGAATACATTTTTCGCCGCGCAAGGACGCGACATGGCCGATTCGCTGGTGGAATCCGATGCGCTGGATCTGGCGCGGCGCATTCTCGCTGGCGCCGGCGACAAGCTCGTCTTGCCGGTCGACCAAGTCATCGCTGATGCGTTCAGGGACGATGCGGGTCAGCGACTGATCTCGGCGACTGACGATGTGCCAGCGGGTTGGCAATCGCTGGATATTGGTCCGGCGACCGTTGCCGCCTACGCTCAAGCTCTGGATGGGGCGAAGACGGTCGTCTGGAATGGACCGATGGGTGTTTTCGAGTTGCCGTCTTTCGCTGTGGGCACGGTCGCTGTGGCGCGGGCGCTGGCGGATGCGACCGCCATGGGCGCGACGACGATCATCGGCGGCGGCGACTCGGCAGCGGCAATTGAGCAAGCCGGTCTGGCGGCGCAGATGTCGCACATATCGACCGGCGGCGGCGCCAGCCTGGAATTGCTCGAAGGCAAGGCGCTACCAGGCATCGAATCGCTATCGCACCGCTAACCCTGCGGGATCTTTCGCAGTCCAAACATGCGCATTTCGTTGGCGCTTCATACACTCGCGTTGTAAAAATAGAACTGAGGGTTCACTTCTCTCGAGGAGCAAATGATGGCGAGAAGGCCGATCATCGCGGGCAACTGGAAGATGAACAAGTCGCCGGACGAGTCAGTCGCATTCGCGCGCGAATTGTCGCCGAAAATCGCGGCTTACAGCGAGGTCGAGCGAGTGGTCGCGCCGACCTTCCTGGCTATGACAGCAGTCGCCTCTGAACTGAAAGATTCGCCGGTCAAGGTTGCGGCGCAAGATAGCCACTGGCAGGCGGACGGCGCCTACACATCGCAAGTATCGGCAGCGATGCTGAAACCATTCGTCGATTACGTCATCATCGGCCACTCGGAATGCCGCGCTTATCTCGGCGAGTCTGACGAAAATGTAAACCGCAAAGCGAAGGCGATCCTGGCGGAGGGCTTGCAGCCGATCATCGCCGTCGGCGAGAGCCTGGCGCAATATGAAGCCGGCGAAACCGTGCCCTTTGTTCGTTTTCAGGTGATTGCCGCGCAGGACGGCATCGCAGCTGCGGACATGGCTCGCGTCGTTATCGCTTACGAGCCGATTTGGGCGATTGGAACTGGCAAAAGCGCGAGCGGCGATTTGGCGGACGATATCATACGAACTGCCGTACGGGCTACCATTGCCGAGCTACACGGGGACAATACTGCTGAATCGGTTCGCATTCAATACGGCGGCAGCGTAAAGCCGGGCAATATGGAAGAGTTCTTGTCACAGCCGAATATCGATGGCGCCTTGGTCGGCGGCGCTTCGCTTGATGTTGAAGACTTCGCCGCCCTGGTTGAAATCGCCGCTCGCGTGAAAGGACACTGATCTGCAAGCGCTGGATTTTCTTGCCCTCGTCTCCCTGCTCGGTCTCTTATTCGTCCTGTTTCGCCAAATTGAACGCTGGCTGCATCAACACATCTTCAAAGTCGGCTGGCTGCTCACGAACAATTTTCAAATCACCACGATTCTTTATTACACCTTGTTCCTGCCCGGCATTCTGCTGCACGAATTGTCGCTTTGGCTGGCGGCAGGCATCTTAAACGTGCGTGCGGAACGCGCCATCGCGTTTCCCGCGGAACAAGAAATCGGCGAGCTCCGCCTAAATTTCATTCGCGTTTCCCCGCAAGCGGGCGCCTTACGCTATTCGTTAAGCAAGTTGGCGCCGGTATTTGCGGGGCTGGTCTGCTTGTGGATGATCGCCGCGCGAATTTTCAACTGGCAAGACGCCGCCGCCATCGTTGCATCCGGCAGTATCGACGACTTGGCGCGCGCCCTGACCCGCGTGACCAGGACAGCCGACTTCTGGCTCTGGTTCTATCTGGCGTTCACGGTTGCCAACACGATGTTCCCGGCGCTTCAAAGGGAGTTAAGCGCGGTCCATAAAGCCGCCGCTTTCGCCACGACAGGCGCGCTGATGATGGTCGCCTGGTGGATTGGCGGCCGGTTTGAGGCGTCCATCGCCGGGGGAATCGAGAGCCTGGCCGGCAGCCTCGCGCTGGTTATGCTACAGATGATTCTCATAAACGCCTTGGCCGTACTCGTATTGGGCGCCCTGGAGAGTCTGGTCGAACGGGTCACCGGCAAGAGCGCAACCTTTGCGGCGGGCAAGATGATTGCGATGTCGCGGCGACAAGCGCAGGAACATAAGGCGATGCGAGGGCGGGAGCGACGGGCGACACGCCGGGAGCAGCCGGGCAAAGAGTCAAAGGCGGTGATTCGATCTGTGTATGATCTGAAGCTGCCGATACCGGGACCGCCGGGGCGAGAACCGGTGAGCCGGAGCGCTGTCGCCGTCGTTAACCTTGATGAACAGCATACAGACGCGGCGCCAGGCAATGTAACGAAGGCGAAGCCGACGAGCTTGCCGTCCCAAGCATCGGCGCAACTTGAGCGGCCGTCTCCAACTCGCGGGGAGTCGGCGGAAATCGACAGCGCCTCTCCCCGTGCAGCCGACTTATCGCAGCAGCCGAAAGAAGATCTCTGGCAGGCAAAACCTGATGTCGTTAATCATGCGGCAACTGACGGCGAGAATGCGCCATTCAGCCGTCCGTTCGTCAATGCAGGGGCAAGCAAGAATGATGACGAATCTGGCTCACACGATGCCGGACAATCCGCCAAAGATGCTTATTTCCCGCGTCCATTCGCCATGAAGACTCGCGCGGAGGACGCGCCTGACATCAGCGACTCGTCGCCTGTTTTGCCGAATGCAGACGCCATGCAACAAGATGGGGTCAAACGCGATGCCTCCGAACCTCGGGCTTTCACCACGAGGACAAAGCCGGCGCCGAAACCGTCCACGCGCTCTCCAAAGAAGACGCCGCGGCCGAGCGGCAACGAACTTACATACGAGCCGTTGGATGCAGGAGAGGTCTACAATGACGGCGAAGACGACGAGGACCTGGCGCCAACATCGTCTTGAAGCGCCGAAATCCGCCCCACCGCGACAAAACCGATCGCAATGCAAATCAGCATGAAGGCAAAGGCGATGAACTTGAAGATCTGACTGGTGGTCACTAGCGTCAGAAAACCGAAAAAGGCGCAAATCGAATAATAGACGAGCGCCATCTGCCGCGGGCTGAAGATGCCACTGTCCAGCAGGCGGAAATGCAGATGCCCGCGGTCGCCGCGAAATGGATTGTTGCCATGACGGACGCGATTGACGATCTGCCAACCCAAATCCATCAGCGGCAAACCCATCACGAGCAGGATCGTCGCCATTTTGGCACCGCCGATGATGCTCAAGGTGCCCAGCGCATAGCCAAGAAACCAGGCGCTGCCGCCCATATAAAGGCGCGCGGGATAAAAGTTGTGGATCAGGAAGCCCAGCAGCGCGCCGGCCAGCGCTAGCGGCAGAAGGCTGATGCTCGTCTGCGGCGGCGACTGGCGGACAGCGCTATTGAGGAAGAGCACAATCGCGGCAATCAAGGCGATGCCGGCGGCCAGCCCGTCCGACCCATCAAGGAGATTGACGGTATTCATCATCAGAACCAGCCAGAACATGGTCAGCGCAACCGTCACGATCGGCGACCATTCGGCCGTCTGGGCGCCAGTGAAGGGATTATTGAAGAAAGCAATAAAGATTTGAAAGACAATCGCGATCGCCGACGTGAAGATCTGTCCCAGAAATATCTGAAACCAGTTCAAGCCAAAGATGTCATCAACGAGGCCGAGGGCGAATATCGCCGCGCTGCCCGCAACAAGACCAACGAGACGGAAAATCTCATAAGGATCGCTGCGTTCAATTGGGATGAATTGCGCCAGAATGACGGCGACGGTGAAGCCGCCGAAGATGACCATGCCGCCAAGTTTGGGCATCGCCACCCGTTCCTGACGGCGGCCGCCGGGCACAGAGGTCACGCCAAAGCGCATGCTGAAGTGGCGCGCCAGGGGCACGATTAACAGAGCCGCTGCCAGCGCCGTGTTAAAGACGATGATGAATGCGTACAGTCGCAGCATCAGGTTCCGAACATTCGGTCGCCGGCATCACCGAGACCGGGAACTATAAAGCCGATATCGTTGAGCCGTTCATCCAGCTCGGTCACGTGTATCGGCACATCCGGATGAGAGGCGGAGAGCGCCTCGACGCCTTCGGGCGCCGCCAGGATGCCGAGGAATTTGATGCGCCGGGCGCCCCAACGCTTCAAGATATTGATGGTGGCGATGGCGGAGCCGCCGGTCGCCAGCATGGGGTCCAGCACCAGGCATACTTGCACCGTCGGCGCCGCCGGCAGCTTGTTGTAATACTCCACCGGACGCAGGGTCTCTTCATCGCGATAGAGCCCGATATGCCAGACCTGCACAGTTGGCAGCAGTTCCTGGATGCCGTCAACCAGTCCCAAGCCGGCGCGCATGATTGGCACCAAGCCGATGACTTCACTGGCTGCCCAGCCGGCCGCTTCGCCCATCGGCGTAATAACTGTTGTGGGCTCCAACTGCAGATCCTGCGTCGCTTCGTAACAAAGCAGCAGCGCCAACTCTCGCACCAATTCGCGGAACTTGCGATGATCGGTGCTGGTGTCTCGCAGCACGGTCAGTTTGTGTTTGGCCAATGGATGGGACGAAACGTGCAACTGCATAGGCGTCCTTTCTGCTCGGCGCGGTCGCGAAAGATGGACAGACTCCCATTCTATAAAGCGAGCATTGAAACCGCAAACCGCTCGTCTATACTGGCGTGGAATCGTAGGGGAACCGACTGCGCAATCGATGTCTGAGGATGGGCGCGTCGTCAGCGGGCGACCAAAGCAATCTGAGCGAGACAATATCGCCCTGCGTCCACAGCGCCTGGCTGACATCGTCGGTCAAGACCGCGTGCGCGAGAATCTGAGCATTATCATCGACGCAGCGGCCGCGCGCGAAGAAGCGATCGATCATGTCTTGTTTTACGGTCCGCCGGGCTTGGGCAAGACGTCGCTCGCTTATGTCATCGCCAATGAAGTCGGCGCCAATATTCGGGTGACGGCCGGACCGGCGATTGAACGCCCGGGCGATCTGGCGGCTATTCTGACCCACCTCAAACAAGGTGACATTCTCTTTATCGATGAAGTGCATCGACTTGGCAAAGCGGTCGAAGAGATCCTCTACCCGGCGATGGAAGATTTCGTGCTCGATATCGTCATCGGCAAGGGACCGGCGGCGAAGACCTTGCGCTTAAACTTGCCGCGCTTTACCGTCATCGGCGCCACGACGCGTCTGGCGCTGCTGGCCTCGCCCTTGCGCGATCGCTTCGGCGCCCGCTTTAGGCTCGACTTTTATGAACCGCCAGCGATTGAAAGCATCGTCCTGCGCGCCGCGCGCCTGCTCAATGTCGAGATCCAGGGCGACGCCGCGGTCGAGATTGCGCGGCGTGCTCGCGGGACGCCTCGCGTCGGTTTGCGTCTCTTGCGGCGCGTGCGTGATTACGCCGAAGCGCGGGCCGATGGCGTCATCACCCTGGCGGTCACGCAAGAAGCGCTGGAATTGATGGAGATTGATCATCTAGGCTTGGACGATGTAGATCGGCGTATCCTGACAACCATCATCGAGAAGTTCGGCGGCGGTCCCGTGGGGCTGGATACGATAGGCGCCGCCATCAGCGAAGATAGAGCCACAATCATGGACGTTTATGAGCCCTACCTGATTCAGCTCGGCTTCATCGATCGCACGCCGCGCGGGCGCACTTGCACGGAACACGCCTATCGTCACCTCGGCATCGACTACCCCGTCGACCCAGACGACGGCCAGCAGCGCCTGCTATGAATGTCGCCGACTTCGATTACGATTTGCCCCCACGCTACATTGCGCAGAAGCCCACCGAGCCACGAGATTCGGCAAAGCTGCTGCGAATGGACCGAAAAACGGGCGCGCTTTCGCACCACGAATTCCGCGATATCGTCGACATGGTGACGGCAGACGATGTCCTCGTTCTCAATAATTCGCGCGTGATTCCGGCCCGCCTGCATGCCATCAAGGCGAAGAGCGGCGGCAAGGCGGAAATCTTGCTCTTGAAGCAACTGACGGATCGACGCTGGCAGGCGCTGGTAGGCGGTAGAAATATAACGCCAGGCTCGATTTTGAAGCTCCCTGGCAGCGACGCCACGTGTACCGTCATCCACAAGCTGGAGCGGTCCCAGCGCGTCATCGAATTCAGCCAACCGGCGCGCGAGCTCTTGGCGGAGCACGGTGAAACCCCGCTGCCACCGTACATCCGTGAGCGACTTGAAGATAGCGAGCGCTATCAGACGGTGTACAGCGAGATTGAGGGTTCGGCGGCGGCGCCAACCGCCGGGCTGCATTTCACGCGGGAGCTGCTGGACAAACTGAAGCGGAAAGGCACAAAGCTCGCCAGCTGCACCTTGCATATCGGCCTCGACACCTTTCAACCAGTGTCGGTCGAGCGCGTGCGCGATCACAAGATTCATCGCGAATACGCCGCGCTCGACCAGCACAATGTTTCAATCATCAACGAAGCCAGGCGAGCGGGCGGACGCGTCATCGCTGTCGGCACCACCGCCGCGCGCACGCTTGAGACGAGCGCGATCTTTGCCGCCGGCGGCGATCCAGCCCGGCCGAGCTCAATTGCCCCACCCGATAAATGTCAGCCGCTCGCGGCATTTGAGGCGGAGACGGGCTTGTTCATCTACCCCGGCTACCAATGGCGCGCGGTCAATGCGCTGATTACCAACTTTCACCTGCCGCGCTCGACGCTGCTGATGATGCTCAGCGCCTTCGTCGGCCGCGATGTTTTGCTCGCCTCTTATGAAACGGCGTTAGGGATGAATTATCGTTTCTATTCCTTTGGCGACGCGATGTTCATCACTTGATAAGAGTCCGCCTCTCGCGCCCTGAACTTGGACTTGACTTATGGCATTTGAACTGTATACAATGCTCGGCGGCCTATTGAATGCAGTGGGGCAATTTAGGCCAAGACCAATTTTCCCCGTGAGCGGAGCCCTTGAAAAATGGCTTTTGCTGCGGAGAAGTCAAGTGAAGATTGGAGCAAGTAAGCATGTACGCAATCATCCGCAGTGGCGGCAAGCAGTATCGAGCGGAAGTCGGCGGGACGATTGATGTGGATCGACTGCCGCAAGACGTGGGCGAATCGATAGAAATTGCCGATGTTCTCCTTATTGCCGATGGCGATGACACCCGCATCGGGCAGCCACTGGTAGACGGCGCGATGGTCAGAGCGACTGTCGTAGACCAATTCCGCGGCAAGAAGATCATCGTGTACAAGTACCGTCAGCGCACCAACTATCGCCGCAAACAGGGACATCGCCAATATTACACGCGGCTCCGCATTGAAGAGATTCAGATGTAGGTCCCGTTAGAGGAGGCAAACTGCAATGGCGCACAAAAAGGGCGGCGGCTCATCCAGCAACGGGCGCGACAGCAATTCAAAACGACTCGGCGTCAAGAACTTCGGCGGCGAATTTGTCATCCCCGGCAACATCATCGTTCGCCAGCGCGGCAGCAAGTTTCACCCGGGCGAAGGCGTCGGCATGGGCAAGGATTACACGATCTTCGCCACGCGGGCTGGTTTCGTCACCTTTGAGAAAATCCGCGGTCGTAAAGGGCAGAAACGGATTTCTGTTTACGATACGCATGCGAAGACGGGCCAGTCCGTCAGTTAAGCCGGCAGCACAAGTCATTTGCGCCACTCCTATGAGCCGCAAATGCGCGGAGGAATCCATGAGAGAAGGCATCCACCCGGTATGGCATGAGACGCCGGTGCGCTGCATGACCTGCGGCACCACCTGGACGACCGGATCGACCGTTGAGTCGCTGACGGTCGAAATTTGTTCGAATTGTCATCCCTTTTATACCGGCGAGCAGCGCATCGTCGATACCGAAGGCCGCGTCGACAAATTCATGAAGCGCTTGCAGCAGCGCGACGAGATCCGAACCGCGCTCGACAATGCCGCGGCGGAGCGCACGCCGCTTGATCTGCCGATTGAGGACCTTGATATCGGCGCGCGCTACGCCAGTATCCTGGAAGCGAATGGCATCACTGTCGTCTCCGATGTGCTTGATCGCCTGGGCGATGAAGACGACGAGAACAGCATTTTGGCGATCCAGGGCATCGGGCGCAAAGTAGTTAGCGACATGAAGAAGAACCTGCGCGCGCGCGGCTACCAACTCAGCAACTGATCGGAAAACACATCGCGTTGGAGCTCGTCAAGACGGCTCTTGGCTTTCTTGCTGTTCCCATCAGTTGTTCACGATAAACTTGCATTTGAGCTTCCTCCAGTGCATTCACGCGAGGTATCGAGGCGATGAATCATCATTCCGGTCGCATTGAAGTCATTTGCGGCAGCATGTTTTGTGGCAAGACCGAAGAACTGATTCGCCGCGTTCGCCGCGCCATCATCGCCCGGCAGAAGGTCAAGGTCTTCAAGCCGGAAATCGATGACCGCTACGGCATTCAGCGGATCACCAGCCATACGGGCCAATCGGTAGACGCCATACCGGTCAAGGCAACCGGCGACATTCTTGAGCAGGCCAATGGCGATACCACGGTGGTCGCGATTGACGAAGCGCAGTTTTTCGATGAGGGCATCGTAAGCGTTGCACAGCGTCTGGCAGACGATTATGCGATCCGCGTGATCGTCGCCGGGCTGGATACCGACTTCCGCGGGCAGCCCTTCGGCGCCATGCCGCATCTTTTGAGCATTGCCGAGGAGGTGCTGAAGCTGCAGGCGATATGTGTAGTCTGCGGCGAAGCGGCGAGCCGCACGCAGCGCCTGGTAAATGGCCGCCCGGCCGCCCTTGACGATCCGATTATTATGGTTGGCGCGCAAGAGTCTTACGAAGCGCGCTGCCGACAGCACCACGAAGTGCGGCCTGCCAGCCACTAAGCGCCTGCCCGCGGCGCGACTCTTGCCGCAGCCCAGTCAGTCATACGAAAAGTAATATCAAGTTGTTCTCAAGAGAGGACGAGCCGCCAGGTCGCCCGTACGAATTTCTGACCCAGCACAGCTTAGGCAAGCAAGCCCGGAATCTCTTCGGGGTTGGCGGCGACGCGCGCCCCGGCCGCTTCCAGCGCCTGAATCTTCTCATCAGCCGAGCCTTCGCCACCATCGACGATGGCGCCGGCGTGGCCCATGCGCTTGCCGGGAGGCGCGCTGCGACCGGCGATGAAAGCGGCGACTGGCTTGGTCATCGCATTCTTGATGAAGTCGGCGGCGGCGATCTCCGCGCTGCCGCCGATCTCGCCGAGCAAGGCGACTTTCTCCGTCTCCGGGTCGTTCTCGAACATCTCCAGCACATCGACGAAGGTCGTGCCGATCACCGGATCGCCACCAATGCCGACTATGGTCGAAATCCCAATGCCATGATTCTTCATAGCGAAGCCAACTTCATAGGTCAAGGTGCCGCTCTTGGATACGACGCCGACGTTGCCCGGCGTGGCGACCATCGCCGGAATAATGCCGACCTTGGCCTGCCCCGGCGTCATTACACCCGGACAATTCGGCCCGATCAGGCGCGTGCCGCGCGCCCGGCAGAAGGCGAGCACCGTCATCATGTCCGAGACGGGAATATGCTCCGTCAAGCAAATCACCAGCGCGACGCCAGCATCCGCCGCTTCCATGATGGCGTCGGCGGCGAAGCGCGCCGGAACCGTCACCAGGCTGACATCGGCATTGGTCGCCTCCACCGCCATGCGCATGGTATCGAAGACGGGTGCCCCCTCGAACCATTCGCCGCCTTTGCCGGGCGTGACGCCGCCCACTACATCGGTGCCATATTCCATCATCAGCTTGGAGTGGAAGCCGCCTTGCCGGCCGGTGATGCCCTGTACCAGAACGCGCGCGCTCCTGTCGATGAGGATTGCCATATCAGCCTTGCTCCTTTACCGCGGCCACCGCTTGCTGCGCGGCCTCGGTCAGCGTATTCGCGCTTGTGATATTGGGAATTCGCGCTTCATTGATAATTTGGCTGCCTTCGGCGGCATTGGTGCCCTGCAGCCGAATCACCATCGGCACATCGGGGTTCACTTCATTGTAGGCGGTCAAAATGCCTTGCGCGACTTCATCACAGCGGGTGATGCCGCCGAAGATATTGAAGAGCACACATTTGACGTTGTCGTCCGAGAGAATTATGCGAAGGGCGGCCGCCACTTGCTCGGGCGATGCGCCGCCGCCGATATCCAGGAAATTCGCCGGACCAATGCCGTCAGCGTCGCCGTAGAGCTTGGTCATGTCCATCGTGGTCATGGCCAAGCCCGCGCCGTTCACCATGCAGCCAATCTGTCCCTCGAGCTTGATATAGGTGATGCCGGCTTCGCGCGCCTCTCGTTCCGAGCTCGGTTCGCCGCTGATATCGCGCTGCTCAGTCAAGGCCGGCTGCCGAAAAAGCGCGTTGTCATCAATGATCACTTTGCCGTCGACCGCCAGCAATTCGCCTTCGCCGGTGATGACGAGTGGATTGATCTCCGCCAGCTCGGCATCGCTTTCGCGATAGCACCGGTACAGCCCGCTGAGGATCTTGGCGAAACTCCGCCAATGCGCCCTTGGCATGCCCATGGCGCTGGCGATAACAGTCATCTGATAATTCTGCAAACCCATAATCGGGTCAACGTGCTCGCGAATGATAGCGTCGGGGCGTTCGCGATTCAGCTCTTCAATATCCATGCCACCTTCCATCGATGTCATGATGAGCGGCTTGCCCTCGGCGCGATCGTTGGTGACCGCCAGATAGATTTCCTGTCGAATATCAGCGCCGGGGTCAACGAGCACGCGTTCGACCGTGAGTCCCTTAATGTCCATCCCAAGAATATGCTCGGCATGAGATTTCGCTTCATCCGCGTTGCGCGCTACTTTGACGCCGCCAGCTTTGCCGCGGCCGCCGACATGCACCTGCGCCTTCACCACAACGACGCCGCCGAGCTCCCGCGCGATGTCGTATGCCTCCTGCGGGCTTGTCGCGACCTTGCCTTGCGGAATGGGAACGCCATATTCGGCAAAAAGAAACTTCGACTGATACTCGTGCAAATTCAAAATCAATGACCTCCATGACTCTTCCGATGGGGTATTCGGTCAGCCAGGCATAACTGCCAACAGTTGAGTTTTCACAGCTGTTTGGCTGACTCCGCTGTGTCGAGTCCGATGCTTGAAAGACGAAGCTCTAGCATGATGAAACGTGAACAAACGGTCTTCTGGGTCTTCTTTTGGCGCGTTACGCTTAAGACAGGCGGCGGGCGAACCGCTTCGGCTGGCGGCTCCATACGACCTCACCGAAACTGCGCGCGGGCGTGGCTAGATTACGATATCGGCGGCTTATTCTCAAGTGAGAATTCCACAGCGCGGAATGCCGTCATTTTGCTTTGTGCGCTATGCCGAATCTGAGTAGACTATACAAAAGTGATCGCCACCGAGCCATGTTTCACGGTAACAGGAGAAGACGATGAAAAAACGACTGTCGATTATTTTCATCACGTCGTTGTTGCTAATCATCAGCATATCATTCAGCCAAGAAAACTCCGTCACCAACCTTCTGGATAACGGCGACTTTGAAGGAAACTTTGTTGAATTGACTGGCGCGGACCCGCGGAACGTGGCCGAATCCTGGACGCCTTGGCATATCGCCGCATCAGACACAAGCCCGTCCTTTGCCAATCACAATCCGAATTACGATGAAGAGACGGACCGCGTTCGGTTGGACGAAGCTGGCAAGGCGCAGAAGTATTTCACACTGTTCGCCACGCATCAAGGCGGCATCTATCAAGAAGTGGATTCGCTGACGAACGGCACGACCTATCGCTTCAGTGTCTATGCCTACGTCTGGTCGTCCAGCTTTGAGGACGTCGATGTCAGCGAAGATCCCGGCGATGTCGTGATTCGCGTCGGCATTGATCCGAATGGCGGCACGGATGGCGCCAGCGAGGACATTATCTGGTCGACTGCGGCAACTTTCTTCTATGACGCCTATCGCCAATACGCGGTGATTGCCACGGCTGAAAGCACGACCGTCACCGTTTTTGTCGAATCGACCGTTGGCGAGCCGCGCGCCAATAACTACATCTATTTGGATGATGCCGTGCTTGAGGTGGCCAGCGAAACGGTGGTGGTGGTCGAACATACGCCGACCTCGGAAACCAACACCGGGCTTGTTGATGACACAGCGACGCCGACTCCTTCGCCAACCGAAGACGATCAGCAGAATGGCGCCACCGGACAAGAAGGGCGCAGCGAACAGCAGCAAGCGACTGCAACGCCAACGCCGACTGCAACGGCAACCCCAACGGCAACTGCGACGGCAACGCCCTCGCCCGTTCCAGCCACGGAGGAAGACAATTCGACCCCAGCCGCCACCGAATCTGGCGAGTTCCCGGATACGGTTGTGCATATCGTGGTGGCCGAAGACACGGTCAGCGGGCTGGCGGTTCAGTACGGCAGCACCGTGGATGCGATACGGCGGGCGAACGATCTGGATGCGAACAGTCTAATCGTAGTCGGGCAACGGCTCATTATTCCGGTGAACTTGCCGCCCGCCTCAGCCGTGGTTGGCGCGGGCGACACTGCCCCCACCTTCACTCCAACGCCGTCGCTAACCCCAACGCCGACGCATACGCCTACGTCGACCCCAACAACAACGCCATCGCCGACAGCGACGCCGATAACCTACCAAATCCAGCCGGGCGATACATTGGTGAATATCGCGCAGCAGTATGGCACCACCGTAGACTTGTTGGTCGCAGCCAATAACATTCCAAATCCTGATCAAATTTCAGTAGGTCAAATTCTGTTGATTCCTACGGCGATCCCGCCGACGCCTGACGAAAATCTGCGCCCGACAGTGACCTTGTTTCCGACCGACGGACCGACGCCGGATCCGGCGGCCACCGAAGCGCCTCCTTGGTACACGATTTATGTCGTGCAGGTTGGCGACACGCTGGATGAGATCGCGCGGGAACATGGCACGACCGTCCAGGCCTTGGTGGACCTAAATGATATTTCCGATCCTGGCAGAATTGATCCGGGTCAGGAAATCAAGATCCCGTCACCCTACCCGACGCCGACGCTCACGCCTACGATTACGCCGCAGCCGACTTTCACGCCGCTGCCTACGTATTTTCCGGTCACGTATACCGTGCAGGCGGGCGACACGCTCTTCAGTATCGCCGCGCTTTACGGCCTCAGCGTCGTTGAATTGGCGCAGGTAAACGGGATCGTCGATTACGAAGACCTGACCGTTGGCCAGGTATTAACCATCCCCGGCTGAGTCAAATCGGGGCGTTTCACGGATTTCGACTGACTCTCAACATCGTAGCTCGCGCAAGACCAGGCGCGGGCTGCTTTTTTTGACGGACGGCATTACAATTTGGCGACTGGCGAGCGGGCCTGACTAGCTGGGAACACATTGCCGCTTCAACAGCTTGATAGTGTCATCAAGTTCGTTTTGGGCAGCCGAGACAACTGAAGTCTTTTGCCGCGCCAAGATGATCCCAATTGCCGGATTGCGGACCGAAGCATTTGTGACGCTCCTTAGCCCGCGAACGATATACTTGACGCCACATCAATGAGCGGTATACGGTTCGGATCGTCACATGAGCGAAGGCGCAAAAGGATGTCTCTTGAATGAGTCATTAAGAAATTGTCTGATAATTCTGTTGGCATTGCTCCTATTCTTGCCTGCCCCACATGCCGCGCAAGAGTCCAGCGATGAGGCATTTGCCGTGCACGTCGTTCAGCGTGGCGAAAACCTTTTTCGGATCGCGCTGAAATACAACCGATTCGCCGAGGAAATCGCCGAAGCCAATGGCATTGCCGATAGCGATACGATATCCGTTGGTCAACGCCTGATCATACCGCTGGCGGCGGGGGTTCCGCAGCAGCGCATCACGCATATCGTTGCCGCTGGCGATACGCTCGCCAGTATCGCCTCGGTTTATGGCAAGAACTTGGCGGAACTCAGTTCGCTAAACCGATTGACCTCAGCCGACCTCATTTATGTCGGACAGGAACTGACAATCGTCGCCGGGGATGATGAAGCTGAAAACGAGCGTTTGGACGACACGCAAAAGAGCGCGCCGACGGAAAGCCAAGTTTCGCTTGTGCCCACAGTCGCTCCCAGTTTGGGCATCCGCCATATATTTTCTCGTTCTGGAGATCCGGCCCAAGTCTTTATTCATGCGGTGAAATCTGGCGAGACGCTGTCGGAGATTGGGCTGCGCTACCACCAGACGATCGACGCCCTGGCGCGCGCCAACAATATGGCGGACCCGAGTTTCCTCAGCGTGGGCCAGCGCCTGACAATACCGGGAATCCTATTGCCGCAACTGACCCTGGAACTGCCGGAATCGGTCATGGCATTCACCATCGATCCGCTGGTCTTTGAGGCGGGGCGAAGCGGGCGAGTCGAATTGCTCACCAGCGAACCGGCGACGATCACCGGTCAATTTCTTGGGCGAGAGCTGCGTGTCATAGAGAGCGAGGGCGGTCTGCGTCACAATATGCTGATCGGCATCCCCATGTTCACGAAGATGAGCGTCTACCCCTTGACGCTCGAGCTCACCGATGAACAGGGACAAGTCAGACCGGTTGCCGCCAACGTGCAAGTGATCAGCGGCGGCTACGGTCGCCAAACGATTAAAATCGCTGACAGCGAGTTGTTGGCGCCAGCGGTGGAAGAAGAGGAGTTTTCTCGGCTGGCGGGCGCAACAGGCGGCTTCAACCCGGAGCGTTCCTGGAGCGATGGGCTCAGTTTACCAGCTACCGCGCCGATCAACGCCGTTTTTGGCACGCTGCGCTCCTATAACGGCAGCCCCTTCAATCGCTATCACGGTGGCGTGGACTTCGCTGGCGCGCCCGGCACGTCAATTTTGGCGGCGGCCGACGGC
This sequence comes from Chloroflexota bacterium, assembly GCA_011523705.1. Classification (GTDB taxonomy): domain Bacteria; phylum Chloroflexota; class Anaerolineae; order Aggregatilineales; family Phototrophicaceae; genus UBA6055. Next base: position 56,311 of record WTGC01000140.1, read on the forward strand.
ACGGTGATCATGGTGGATCGCCTGCAGATCCGCGGCAACACGACCCTAATTGACCACGGTTGGGGACTGTACACGCTATACGCACATCAAGACGAAACGCTGGTCGCGGCAGGGGCGGATGTCACAACTGGCCAAGTGATCGGCACTGTTGGCTCAACCGGACGGAGCACGGGACCGCATTTGCATTGGGAAGCTTGGCTGAATGGTGTCAACGTCGACCCGATGCAATGGGTGGAGGAAGCCTTTCCCTAGTCACGCAAGGACACTACGCTGGCGCATTAGTTGACGTAGGCGCCGTCCAGGGCTTCAAAGTCGGTGAAGAGAAAATGATCGTGATAATAGTGTATCCACAAGAATGACAGAATCGCCGTGTAATAGGCGATGTCAAAATGGCTGTTGCCGTCAATGCCGGGTCGTACAATGGCAGCCAGCACATAGACCAGCACGAAAATAAGAGCCGATCCAACGAGCAGAGCGGCGCTAAAGCCGTAGAGAGCGCGCGCGTCTTTCGTGCGCCGGCTGTATCGGGCGACCAGGGGCGCATCCTTGTCCAATTCGCCCGCCATCTGCCTGATCTTGATGATATAGAAGGTGATCGCCAAGTACTGAAAAGAGTGCCAGGTGTTAAGCCCTTGGAACGCCGTGTCAAGATTTGGCAGGAAGGGCGTGAAAAACGCCACTAAGACAGTTAGCGAAATGAAGCTGAATTTGGGAAGGTTCAGCACACCGTGATAGTACTCGTAAATGCTCTTGACCACAAAAGACAAAAGCGCGCAGCCGAACACGACAGACACCAGGACGAAGAACCAGGGATTGTCCGGCTGCTGAAATAAATCGGGGATTGCTTCACCCAGATCATTCTGCCCGATTTCAAAAGCGCCCTGGCTGATTTTCCACATTGCGACGGGAAAGAGGCTGGTCAAAACGATCGCGTAGTCTACAAGGCGCGATACCGGACTCAGCGTGCTTCTGCGCACAAAATTCGCCTCTTTGTGGTTGTAAAGTTCGACGATATAGGTCACCTGGTGCAAGACATGCAAAGACGCCCAAAAGAAGAAAAACGTGAGCATCAAATTCAGATTCAGGAATGCGAGCGAAATCACCAGGATTGGAATGATGATCGAAGAACGAACCAGCGTCGGATAGCGCTCCTTGAAGCGTTCATCCAGACCGGTACGCAAAAAGGTGGACATCATGTGCGGACCGCCGATAGCGACCGCAACGAAGGTATTCACCAAGTTGCGACTGATATCGTCTTCCAGCCCTAATTGAATGCCGAGCAGGTACATCAGATAAGGAAGCGGCACGACGACAACGCTGAGCGTGATAAAGAACAGGTCCCAGCGCTTGTTGCGCAGCCAATAATTGCGCTTGTCGATTTCAGCCGTATACAGATCGGCGTTTGACAGTGGAATGGCAGTGCTGGCCATGAAGGATCTCCAACGCCCTTAGCTCACCCAATTATACAAGATTTATTTAGCAACGCAAAGTAAATCCTTTGGGAGAACGCTGAATTGCGTTGAGACTATCAGGGAAGGAAGCCGAACCACTGGCAGAAATTCGTCGGATTTTGGGCGCAGCTCTCGGGCGCGTTCAGGTACAGAAAGGTAAATCCGGCGCAAGCGAGCAATCCGACGATGAGCAGCGCGCAGCCGCACCAGGCGACGGGACCTCCCTGCACAATCTCGACCAGGACCTCGATTAAGCCAGCGATGACGTCGAATATGCTGCTGACCGCCTGAAGCACGAAGCCGATGACCACAAGCGCGACGCAGAGCAAGGCGCATCCGACCGCGATGAATGGCAAATGCGTGGGATCTATGTTTTGTAACAGGTCCATCATCCCGTTTTCTAGGCGAGGCGCTGCATCCGGGCGATCCGCTTAGCAAACCCCGCCATAAGTCCTGACCAATTCCCAATTTGCGTCTACGTCTTGGCGCCGGTAGCAGTCGCAAAAACTGACATTTTGGTTGCCACCACTGTACTGCCATAGCAAGAATCGCACCGCCGTTTCCACGCAGAGCAATCCCTCTTCCCCTTGAGAATCCGCTATCCAGGAGGTTTCGATGCGCAGGCCCCGATCGTCGGTTTCGCTCACCAGCGATACCAGCAGAAGCGGATGCGCGTAAGGCTGCGGGATCTCTCGATGCTGAAGTCGAATCTCGCCCTTGGCCGCCAGATAAAAGAGCGCGCAAGGGGTCAACAGAATCGCAAACCAGAATAGCAAGCCCAATCCACAGCCGAGCCGCCGCGCGATACCAGGTCTTGGAGGACGCGGCGACATTTCGCTTTGCGACTCTCGATCCAGTTCGGCTGCCCTCGCTTGCAACTCTGATTCAGACATTCGGTGTCCTGTCGTATGTACGGTAAACGACGTGCGCTGTTTCGCAGCCACTTAGCCGCGGCGCTCAGCTTCGATCTTCACAAAAGCGGAGCACGATGCTGTCGGCGACATCGTAGCTGACATGCGCGTTCATGGGCGGCTGGCTGTCATCCATCGCGAAGATCCTTGCCAGAAGCTCGGGCAGGTCTTCGACCAGGTCAAGTTCAAACACCCGATCTTTCGCGATCCATTCCAGCTTTCCCTCGGGGCAATCTTTGCGCGTCTCTCTCGAATCGCTGATTGCCGTGTAGACAAAAAGCAGGATTCCCGTCGCCCCGCCCGCATCGATATTGTGAATGCTGCGCAGGCGGAGCGAATGCACGCGCAAACCGCTCTCCTCCGCAATTTCCCGCAGGGCGCCGCTATTCGGGTCTTCATCACGCTCAATATGGCCGCCCAGCCCGTTGTATTGATTGGGAAAGATCCGTTTGTTAGCCGCTCGTCTCATCAGCAGCACATCGTCGCCGTTCATCACGAAGGACAATGTGCGCGGCATAGTCAGCCAGCGATCCTCCGTCAGGTCCGCGCCCTGTTCGCTTGCCCCCATGCCAAAGCTCCCCGCCATTCGCGCCGCCCGCGGACAGTTGTCCCAGAGCCGCCTTGATGTTACGCTATGCTAATCAATTGTCATTTTACTCGGTATATTGATGATTTCGAATCCGGTAAGCGTGCCGCCGCCAAACCTGCGCATTGTAGACATAGAAGATGTGCTGCCGCACGAAAAAGGCGATTTTCAGCGCTCGCGGCCTCTGATGAAGCTACTCAAGCGCGCCGAAACCTTCACCAATCCGCCCGTTGTGGCGGACCTCGCTGGCGACAAATATATCATCATGGATGGCTCCAATCGCCATATTTCGCTGAAGTCGCTCGGATTCGAGCATATCATGGTTCAGATCGCGGATTACGAATCCGATTTCGTGGAGCTCGGCGTCTGGCAGCACATCGTCGCCGACTGGGACGCCCAAAGATTCCTGCGAATGCTGGACGACCTGGATCAGATTGAGGTACGAGACGGCTGGGATTCAAAGGCGGCGGCGCAGATACTACTGCGCGGCGGACCCGCCTATAGCATTCACGCTGTCGTGGACAGCCTGGCGCAGCGCAACGCCACTTTGCGTCGCGTGGTCGAGTCTTATCACAGCAATGCATCTCTCTACCGAACACCGCTGACAGATCCCGGACAAATCTGGCCGCTTTTTCCCAGCGGCGTCGCCCTGGTGATGTTTCCCCCCTATCAGCCACGAGACATCATTGAAGCGGCGCTGCAAGCCGCCTACTTGCCGCCAGGCGTCAGCCGCCATATCATTCACGGCCGCGCGCTTAATCTCAATTATCCGATGGAGAAATTGCGCGCGCCCCTGCCGCTCTCCACCAAGAACGAGCAGCTGCAAGAATGGCTGCGGGAACAGTTCGCCAGGCGCAGCGTCCGCTATTACGCCGAAGGGACCTATCATTTTGATGAGTAATCTCAAATGAGCCATTCGATCGACGAGGTTTTGCGCGGCGCCAGCCTGTATAGCGACGGGCTGTCGTATCGCATCCTGAAGCTGCCGCCGAATGCGATCACGCTGGCCGCCGGCGTGGTGGCGGAAATCGGAGAGCCCCTCTGCGCCTTAATTGCGGACAAAGACGAAGTGACTCTGATGATTCCGGAGGGAGCGCATAAGGCTTATAGCGCGAGTCTGCGCGAGGTAAGCGCCAGCGATGAAGCATATTGCTTGATCACATTAGAGGCAGTGCTGGCACTGGATCTTGTCGGCTTGCTGGCGCGGATCGCCCAAGCGCTAGCCGCAGCCGGGATCCCTATTCTGACCTTCGCCGCCTATTCGCGCGACCATATCTTCGTCCCGAAGGACGACTTCGACAAAGCAATACTTGCGCTGCGAGCGCTCCAGGGGCAACGAGCATAGACATGGAAATCAACCTGTTTAATGACGCCAGCCTGGCGCCGCAGCCCCGGCATAAAGTCAGAATCGAAGACTTTCAGGTCGCGCCCTACAGCGATCGATTTCGCGTCAAGGTCAATCTCAAGCTGACGCCTTTTCAAGAACGCCCCAATCTTGCAATCAGCGCCCGCCGGTCCGATGGGCTGCTGGTGAGCGACCTGGACGTCATCGCCACGATGCACTTTGACAATGAGTTCACCATGCACCTTCGTGGGATTGACGATCCAGCAGGCGTTTATACGCTGACCGCCGAACTCTATTACGAGACGCGGAATCCGCCGCAAGACAAGCGCCAGATTGACTTCGCAGTGCCTTCAGACAGCGCATGATGATGACGTCAACGATTTCTTATCCGGTCGCGCGCCAGATTGTGGACCATGCCCGCAATCAAATGCCTTGCGAAGCTTGTGGGCTGCTGGCGGGAAGGGACGCTCAGATTCTGGCGGCGCATCCAATGCGCAACGTGGCCGATTCCCCGCAGACGCAATTTCAGATTGACGCGCGAGAGCAACTGCTGGCACTAAAAGCGATCGACCAGGCGGAGATGGATTGGCTCGGCGTCTACCATTCGCATCCGCGCAGCGCGCCGATTCCCTCGCAGTCGGACATGGAAGAGTGCGCCGATAGCGGACTGCTCCAGCTTATCGTTTCGCTCGAAGGGCTCAAACCGCAGCTGAAACTGTGGCGCGTCGACCGTGATTCCGCGATCCCTATAGAGCTGGTATTTGAAACGGAAAACGTGGGGGACGATGAACCGGCGCTCTCGCCTTCGCAGCAAGCGGCCATCGTGATTGTCGCGGTCGCTGCCATTCTGATCTTGCTGATTATCTCGTTTACGCTGCTGCCTCCCGCCCCCGAAATCAGGCCAGTGTCCTGACAGGTCGAGAGTCGCAAACGGGTGGACGTTCTGCTGGCGGCGCTTTTCGGTCTATTGGCGGGCGGCATCGTGAATGCGCTGGCGGATGACCTGCCCACTGGCAGAAGGCCCCGGCTGCCACGATATACCGACGGAAGCAGACGCCCGCTGCTCGCCTGGCTGGGCATCGGCGCCTTCGCGCTGCGGCTGCGCTGCCCGCCCCCGTCGGTCGCGGACAATCCAATCTACGCCTGCCGACCGGCATTTCTGTCTTGGCGCTATCCATTGGTAGAGCTTGCACTGTCGGCTCTGACGACATTTACCTACGTAGTCGCGAGATTCCGGCTATCGCTGTCCAGCGAGGAGACCCTGATCTATCTGATTTGGGTCGTCTTGTTTGTTCTGATTGCCGTCATTGATATCGAACACATGCGCATTTCGATTCCGCCGCTTTTGGCTTGCGTCATGCTCGCAGTTGTCCGCGCGCTCGCCTTCCCGCAGTCTCCGCCAACTTTCGCGTCTACGCTAGCTGGCGCCTTTTGCGCCTGTGTTGTCTTCTCACTAATTTATCTTGTTGGGCGCTCATTCGCGCAACTCGCTGCGAGACGCCATCATCAGTCGTCTCCTCTGACCGCTCTAGGACGCGGCGATGTGCATCTAATGACTGTGGGCGGGCTTATCGTCGGGTTTCCTCATGCGCTGGTCGTGATGGCGATGACGATACTGTTGGGCGGAATCGCAGCGGCTGGCTATATGCTGGCCAAGCGCAGGTCCGGCGGCTACCAGCGGTTCAGCGCCATTCCTTACGCGCCTTGCATATTGGCGGCGGTCTATGCCGTCTTGCTGTTACGCGCTGAACTGAGCCAGCTGATCTTCGGGCTCTAGGTGATCCGCCGCTTCGTCGAATTTGGCGATTAAGCCGCCGCCGAGGCAGACATCGCCTTGATAGACGACCGCCGCTTGGCCTGGCGTGATGTCGCGCTGCGGTTCATCAAAGTCAACGCGCGCGCGTCCGTCGCCCAAGGGCTGCACCAGCGCGCCTTGCGGCCGCGAGCGATAGCGGATTTTGACCTCGGCGCGGAATGGCTGGGCCGGCGGGGCGCCGCTAACCCAGTTGACGCGCTCCGTGAACAGATGGTCGCGCCCAAGTTCAGCGCGCGTGCCGACGACCAGCGCGTTCTTGAACGGGTTCATCGCCAAAACATACAGCGGCTCGTGATGCGAAAGGCCGAGCCCTTTGCGCTGCCCGATCGTATAATTCGCCAAGCCCCGGTGTTCACCCAAGACGGCGCCCGCCGTCGTCATGATGGGTCCCTTGCTCATCACATCGGAGGCATGCGCCGTCAAGAAATCGCGATAGTCGCTCTTGCCCAGGAAGCACAGATCCTGGCTGTCCTTCCGATTGGCAAGGTCCAAGCCCAATTCGATCGCGATGCGGCGGACTTCGGCTTTGGGATATTCACCAACGGGGAACAGCGTTTTGGCTAACTGCTCCTGCCCCATGACGCTGAGGACATAACTCTGATCTTTGCCGGGATCCAGCCCCTTCATCAACAGCCGCTTTCCCGCGGAATCCTCCGAGATGCGCGCGTAGTGGCCGGTCGCCAGGTAATCCGCGTCCAAGGCGAGCGCGTGGCGCAGCAGCCAATCGAAGCGAATATGCCGATTGCATTCGAGGCAGGGGTTGGGCGTGAAGCCGGCACGGTGCTGGTCGATGAAATACTGGACGACCGTGTCGCGAAATACCGCTTTGCTGTCAAGCACATAGAAGGGAATGCCGAGCTTGTCAGCCACCGTCCGCGCGATGAGCATCTGATCCGGCGTGCAGCAGCGATTATGCTCAGCGCCGCCCAGTGCTTCATCCGACCACAAGCGCATCATCATGCCGACGACATCGTAGCCCGCGCGCACCAGAAGCGCCGCCGCCACCGAGCTGTCTACGCCGCCGCTCATGGCGACGACGACGCGGTTATCGCTCAGGCTCATGTGACGAATTCTCGCCTCAGGCTGCGCAGCTTGCCCACTGAATCGACCAGGATATCCATAACATATTCAATGTCCGCTTCGGTTGTCTGGATGCCGACCGAAAGGCGCAGCCCGCATAGAGCCTCTTCGGACGAATATTCCAGCGCCAAGAGCACATCCGATGGTTCAGGATGGCCGGTCTTGCAGGCGGAACCGCTGCTGGCGGCAATGCCATTCATGTCCAAGTGCATCAGCAGGGAATTCGCGTCAATGCCGGGCAAGACAAAGCTGGCAAGCGATGGCAGGCGTTCAGCAGGATGACCCGTTAATTGAGCGCTGGCCACGCGCGAAATCAGTCCGTTGATCAATTGGTCGCGCCTGTTTTGAAAATGCCTCAGACGCTCATCTGTCTCCGTGTAGGCCAGTTCCAGCGCCGTGGCCAAGCCAACGATGAAGGCGGTATTATGCGTACCGGCTCGCCGCCCGCCTTCGTGACCGCCGCCGGTGAGCACGCTGGGCAATTCGATGCCGTCCTTAACGTATAAGACGCCGATGCCCTTGGGTCCGTAGAATTTATGCGCCGAAAGGCTCAACATATCGACGCCGAGCTGCTCGACATCAAGCGTCAGCTGCCCGCCGGCCTGCACCGCGTCGGTATGGAACAAGACATCGTGCTCGTGCGCAATCGCCGCCAACTCGGCGAGGTCGTTGACGCTGCCCACTTCATTGTTGGCGTAAATGACGCTGGCGAGCGCCGCGCCGCGCCGGCAAGCGTCGGCAAATCGCCCCGCCTCGACCAAACCATGCCGATCGACTGGAACAACAACCGGCTCGGCATCTGTCAGTTCGCCAAGCTGCAGGACGGTGTTGATGACGGCGCTGTGTTCGACCGGCGTGGTAATCAAGCGGGCGGGTCTGCCCTGCTGGCGGGCAAGCCAGGCCGCGCCGCGAATCGCCAAATTGTCGCTCTCCGAGCCACAGCTGGTGAAGACGACTTCAGATGGCTGGCAATTGAGGATTTGGGCGACGCGCGCGCGCGCCTTTTCAATCGCCATTTCGCCACGGCGTCCTTGACTGTGGCTTGATGTCGAATTGCCGTAGACCTCACTGAAATATGGCATCATCGCTTCAATCACGCGGGGATCGACCGGTGTTGAAGCTGAGTAATCGAGGTAGACTTCGCGATTTCTTTTCATTGAATGAGTCTCTTTGTAGCCTGCCCGTCGGTAGAATTTACTCAGCAATTTTCAATACAACGACCGGCCAGCGCTCTCTCATGCGCCATTTTATACCAATTGAACCGCCTTGTTCAATGAATAGAGCCAGCATCTTGCGGCAATAAGTTGATGGCAGTTGAAAATTGGATGGCGGCTGTACTATGATATCGACTTGGAAGTGCCCGGCGGAGGAAACGATTGCGCTTCGGCAAAGCAAACGCGGAGGTCTCTTTTGATGCCAACGATTAGCAAGGTGCAAGGCCGCGAAGTGCTCGATTCGCGTGGCAACCCCACGGTAGAAGTGGACGTGCGTCTGACGGATGGCGCGCTGGGCCGGGCGATCGTTCCCAGCGGCGCCTCCACCGGCGAGCACGAGGCGCTCGAGCTGCGCGATGGCGACAAGTCGCGCTATTTGGGCAAAGGAGTGTTGAAGGCGGTCGCCGCCGTCAATGAGTCCATTGCGCCAGAGCTGCTTGGTCTTCCGCCTTTCGACCAAAAGGCGCTGGATGAAAGGTTGCTGGAGCTCGACGGAACGCCAACCAAGAGCCGCCTGGGCGCCAATGCGATCTTGGGCGTGTCGATGGCTTTGGCGCATGCCGCAGCCAGCAGTTTGGGCTTGCCTCTTTACGCATACCTCGGCGGGATTCACGCGCACTTGCTGCCCACGCCGATGATGAACATCATGAATGGCGGCAAACATGCCTTGGGCAGCACTGACTTCCAGGAATTCATGGTGATGCCGGTGGGCGCGCCGACCTTCCGCGAAGCGCTTCGCTGGGGCGTTGAGATCTATCACCAGCTGCACGATGTCTTGCATGTTCGCGGTCACCAGACCACCGTCGGGGACGAAGGCGGTTTCGCGCCCAGCTTGGGCAGCAACCAAGCCGCGCTCGATGTGATCATGGAAGCGATTGACAATGCGGGCTTTCGCGCGGGCGAGGATGTCTTCATCGCATTGGACCCGGCCGCTTCAGAGTTTTATGAGAATGGCGTTTACAATCTTGAGATCGAGGGGCGCCAGCTCAGCGGCGAAGAGATGGTCGCCTTCTGGCGCGACTGGTGCGACCGTTATCCGATCATCTCCATCGAGGACGGGTTGGATGAAAACGACTGGGAGAACTGGTCCGGGCTGGTCGCTGCGGTCGGCGATCGCGTGCAGATTGTTGGCGACGACTTGCTGGTGACCAATGTGGAAAAGGTCAAACGGGCGATTGACGCAAGGGCGGCGAACGCGCTGCTCTGCAAGGTCAACCAGATTGGTTCGCTGACGGAAGCCTTCGCCGCCGGGCAGCTGGCGCAAAGGCACGGGATGACAGTGGTCACCAGCCATCGCAGCGGAGAAACCGAGGACAATACCATCGCCGACATCGCCGTCGCGATGAACAGTGGGCAGATCAAGACCGGCGCGCCCGCCCGCACTGACAGGCTGGCAAAGTACAACCAGTTGCTGCGCATTGAAGAGCAGCTCGGCGGCGCCGCCCAATACGCCGGAATGGCCGCATTCACCAACCTCAATCTCGATGTAAAATAGCCGGAGGGCTTAGCGTATGACGGGCAAGTAAATTGCCCGGCGAACACGCGACAAGTAGATTCACATTCGAGAGGGGATGCGCGTGCGTCTCAGCCTGGATAGCAAGCTTACCAAAATCGTTGCGACCATAGGTCCCGCATCAAGTGACCCCGAGACGCTCCGCGCTATGATCCGTGGCGGCATGAATGTGGCGCGCATCAACTTTTCTCACGGCGATCACCAGACACACGGTGAGACAATCGACCATATTCGCCGGCTCGCCGCCGAAGAAGGCGCTGTCGTCGCCGTATTATGCGATATACAAGGTCCCAAGATTCGCATCGGCGAATTGCAGCAAGAGCCGATGATGCTCGAGATTGGGGACCGCGTCACGCTCACGCTGGATGAGATTATCGGCCGAGACGGCATTGTGTCGCTGCCTCATCCGGAGTTCCTGCGCGATATAGAAGCGGGAACCACCCTGCTGCTCGATGACGGCAACTTGCAGTTCAGCGTGCTCGATGCAGACGGGCGCAATCTCGTCTGCAATGTCGTGGTGGGCGGTCCATTAAGGTCGCGCAAGGGCGTTTCGGCGCCGAACGCGCGGCTGACACTGTCCGCCATCACTGACAAGGATCGGTCGGATATCGAATTCGCCCTGGCCAAAGATTGCGATTATATGGCGATGTCCTTCGTGCGCTCCGCCGATGACATCCGCGAACTCAAGCGATTGATGGGGCAGTTGGGCCGGCGCTCCGCCGTCATCGCAAAGATTGAAATGGGAGAAGCGCTGGAAAACATAGAAGAGATCATTGCGGTCTGCGATGGCATCATGGTCGCGCGCGGCGACCTCGGCATTGAAACGCCGGCGGAGGAAGTGCCATTTCATCAGAAACGAATTATCAAGCTCTGCAACCTGGCGGCGAAGCCAGTCATCACGGCGACGCAAATGCTGGAGTCGATGACCGAGAATCCGCGGCCGACGCGCGCCGAAGCGAGTGACGTGTACAACGCCATCTTGGACGGCACTGACGCGATCATGCTGAGCGCCGAGAGCGCCAGCGGCAGTTATCCCGTGCGGGCGGTGGAGGTCATGAGCGAGATCGCATCCATTGCCGAGAAGAACCTCAGCTATCAATCCCCCTCGTCACTCAATCAAACGAATGGCGGCGAAGTTAGAGAAGACATTTCGGACGCCATCTGCAAGGCGACAACGGAACTATCGCAAGCCATCAAGCCGAAAGCCATCGTGACGACAAGCATGTCCGGATACACAACGCGGCGCGTGGCTAAAGAGCGACCGAACACCCCAATCCTCTGCATGACGCCGAATACCAAGACGCAGCGAAGCATGTCGCTGGTATGGGGTGTCACATCCCTGCAAATTCAGGAGTTTACTACGATTGACGAGATGATCAGCATCATCGTGCGCACGGCGCATGACCGGCGTCTGGTCAATCGCGGCGATCGGCTGCTGATCATCGCCGGCGTCCCCTTTGGGATCGACGGTCAGACCAACCTGGTCAAGATCCATACTGTTGGCGAAGAAGGCGAGATTTAGCCGTCTTTTCTCGCAAGCATAGCGAGCTGGATTGGCCTGCGAATTACGGAAAGGCGCACTGGCGGCTCAGTGTCGTTCCACTTGCTGCGAGGCAACCCATTTTGCATCAATCGGGCTTGGCTCGGCGGGTTTAACGTGGCGGGAGCGCGTGGCAATGGTACCATCCGAAGTGTAATTCACTTGGCTGGTGGTGCAATGCGGGCAAATATTCCAGGGTAGCTCAAGCAGATAATCGCAATTCACACAGGCTTTTTTGAGTCGATGATGACAGTTGGGGCAAGCTTGCCAGTCGTGCTGGACGCGCTGGCCGCATCCCGGGCAAGTCGGTCGTTCTTCAATTTCTTGCAGCAGAGCCTCTTCTTCCAGCGCGCGTTCATACGTCTCTGAAAGTGTGGCGCGGGGCCGCAGCATGATGTAGATGAACAGACCGGGCACACTCAAGAGCGAGACGATAATGGCGACCAGCAACTGCGCCAGCGGGTCGCGCGATCGAGAGCGCATGTCGCGATAAGCCCAGATGACCATCGCCAGCCAAAACGCGGCCAGCGTCACCGCGACAAACACTGTACCAACCAGCAGAATATCGTCGAAGCCTTCAGGCATGCGCCCGTCTCCAAAGTCGATCGTCAGAGCTACGGGACGAAATCACTGGCCGCTCGCCGCAGCGATGCTGGAGTCAACCGCCAATAGCATCATTTCGCTGACTACGGTGTCAAATTGATGACCCGAAGCGTAGAACCTGATTGCGTTGATGAAGGCGGGCCGGCGATCCTCCGCGATCAAGTTGAGCAGATTCCCGGAGTCAAAGGTATGCCAAACCGTTGGATTGGTGTCGACGTGCTCCTGCAGGCAACTGGCGCAGATCTTTTTGTGCGTACCCGACGCCTGCTCTTCATAGTAGAAACCGCGGAACCAATCGCTTCGACTGTTGAGGGGCGGGTTTTCCATGGTGTACATGATATGCAACATCAACGGGCATTCACTGCCCGCTTTGCCACATAAACTGAGCGACTGGAAGTTCAGACTGAATGTGGCGAGCACACTAAGTGAATCCAGCGTTCTTACATCCAAGCCCTCACCCTCAAATTCATGAATACAGGAAATCTCGCCATGGCTGGCGGCATTGTTGTAGCGCTGCAAGTTCACGCCGACGCGGCCGTCGAAGTCGATAACGGAAAATGATCCCGGTGGACTTTGACCGGGCAGACGGCTGCAATTCCAATTCAATGGTTCGCCGGGCGCATACATTTGCCCGATGCTTGCGCTCTGCAAGCTGAAGTCGCCGGTAAGCAACAGGTTAGTTGTATCATCCAGCGTTCGAACGCTACGATTGCCAATGCGGATCACCAATTCGTTGCCGGGCGCAACCGGATTGCGCAGATTGGGATCATCGCCGAAGAATGCGCTGACCTCGCCGGCCAGATTCAGCAGCCGTATTTCGTCTTCGGAGACGCTGAGGCGATAGCGGCCATTCGATTTCGACTGGACGTGAACACCCTTGTCCGTATTGAGGTCATCGCTATAGATATCCATCACAAAGGGAAGGCTGTCGACGCCGGTCACGATCACATCAAGCTGCCCTGACAGCCGCGAGAATTGTACGCGCTGAGGGTCCCGGCTCCAGTCGAAGCGCGGGCGAATGGCGTGGTTGAAAGTAACGAAGGTGTTGCCCTGCAAAGTTACGGCAGCGAGCAGCTTGGTCGCCTCGCCCTCAGCGCCGGCATCATCACGAAATTGGATTGTCGCCTGTGAGAGCGAATCCGTGCTGACGCTGGTGGCCGTGTTGGTCAAATCTTCACGATTCCGCTCAACGGTCTCCCTCAAATCGGCGCCGGTAATGCCGACGGTCCCCTTGGAAACGTGCAGCATGGCGGAAATTGGTACGGTCGAGCGAAACAGGTAATGCCAGACGCCGAACGCGGCCGTCAGTGTCATGGTGCAAAATAAGGCAAAAGCGCACAGCAGCACGATCCAGGCAGTGCGTTCGGGAGAATGAGCGCCGCCAAAGTCGTAGTCCAAGTCCTGACTCGAGGCGGCTTGAATGATCTGTTCCGCCTGTTGCGTGATATCCAGCTTTTGCGTGCTCAAAACCGCATCCAAGACTCGATTGGCAAGCTCATTATAGCATTTGCCAACTCTTTTGTCGCCGTGATTATACGCTATAATTCAGGCGCAAGAGCCAGCGGCGGCGAGTCGGAGGAAATATTTCGATGTCCGGTCATAGCAAATGGTCGACGATCAAGCGCAAGAAAGGCGCCGAGGACGCCAAGCGCGCCAAGATATTCACCCGTTTGGGGCGCGACATCATGATCGCCGCGCGCGAAGGCGGCAGCGACGAAAACGCCAATCCCCGGCTCAAATTGGCGATCGCCAAGGCGCGCGCCGCCAATATGCCAAAGGATAATATTGAACGCGCCATCAAGAAGGGCACCGGTGAAATCGCCGGCGGCGAAGTGGTCGAAATGCTCTACGAAGGCTATGGACCTGAGGGCGTTGCCTATATCGTCGAGATCCTCACCGACAACAAGAACCGGGCGCTGGCCGAGGTCAAGCATGCCTTCAGCAAGCACGAAGGCAGCCTGGCGACCAATGGCGCAGTGATGTGGCAGTTTGATCAAAAAGGATACATCACACTGAAGAGCCCGGCGGATTTCGATACGGTGTTCATGGAAGCAGCGGAAGCGGGCGCTGAAGATGTGGTCGATGAAGACGGCATCATAGCGGTGTACACGGCGAGAGACGACTTCGCCGCCGTCGAGCAAGCATTGACCGAAGCAGGATACGAATTCGAAGACCGTGAATTGCGCTGGTTCCCACAGAATGAAGTGCAAGTGCCAACGGGCAAGGCTTTGCAGAACCTGCGCCTGATGGAGCAGCTGGAGGATGCCGACGATGTGCAGACCGTATCCTCCAATCTTAACATTACAGACGAAGCGCTGGCCGCCTTCGGGTCGTAAGATGCTTTCTCTTGGCATTGACCCGGGCACGGCATCCCTCGGTTACGGGCTGGTTCGAGAGGCTGATGATGGCTCGTTGGCTTGTGTTGATTACGGTGTCATCCGTACAAGAGCCAATACCCCGATGCCCCAACGACTGAAGCACATTCATGATGAGCTTGTCGCCTTGATTGAACGCTACCAGCCTGATCGAGCCGCGGTGGAGGAGCTATTCTTTGCCCGCAACGTGACGACAGCCATCACGGTGGCGCAGGCGCGGGGCGTGGTCTTGCTGGCGCTGCAGAATGCCGGCTTGCCAATCGCGGAATACAAGCCGAACGCGGTCAAGCAAGCGATCACGGGCTACGGCGGGGCGGACAAAACGCAGATGCAGGAGATGGTGCGTCTTCTCCTGAATCTTGAACGGAGGCCCCGGCCCGATGACGCGGCTGACGCGCTGGCTGTCGCGATTGCTGATTTACACAGTTTTCGACTCGCCAGTTTCAGCACGGTGTGACGCGGGCGACCGCCGATGATCGCCACCTTAGAAGGGATTCTCGCCAGCAAAGCTTCCGATCATGTGGTCGTTACTGTTGGCGGTATCGGTGTCGAAGTTAGCGTGCCTTACAGCACAATCGAGAAACTAACTACAGACCGCGTCTTCTTGCATACGCGGCTGGTGGTTCGCGAAGACTCTTTGACCCTTTACGGATTCGCCACCACCGGCGAACGCGACCTGTTTGACGCCGTCCTCAAGATTAGCGGGATTGGACCGCGCCTGGCCATCGCCATGTTGAGCGTCTTGAGCGTCGACAATATTCGTAGCGCCGTCGTTCATGATCGCGCCGAGGTGATTAGCCGCGTTCCCGGCATCGGCAAGAAAACCGCCCAAAAGATCGTGCTGGAATTGCAAGACAAGATGCCCTCAACCTTGGAAACCATTCCGTTGGGCGCCGACGGCGATACGAGCGCCGATGTGATGGATGCGCTGACCGCGCTGGGGTACAGCGTAGTCGAAGCGCAGACGGCGATTCAGGCGATCCCGCTGGACGCGCCTGAAAGCGTCGAAGAGCGCGTCGTGATCGCGCTGCAGATTTTGGGTGGCTGAAGGCGCAAAGCGCGACAGCACGGCGGACAGCGGCGAGCAATCGCGGGAGAAATCCATGGAAGAAACACTGATCGGCAAGCGCGTTGACGTGCTCGACAAGGGCTGGATCGAGTTGGTCGATCTGATGCCGCATCCCGAGTCGGATGTGACCGGCGACCTCGCCATCGTCAATGCGGCGCGCGTCAGTTTCCTCGGCGAGAGCAAGGGGCCAGAGCGCGACAAGAAGCTGCTCTTCTATCTGCTCCGCAACCGCCACACCTCGCCCTTTGAAATGGTCGAATTCAAATTTCGCGTGCGCGCGCCTCTGGTCACCTGGTGGCAATGGGTCAGGCATCGCACCTGGAATATGAACGCCCAATCGGGCCGGTACACGCCCTTTCAAGAGAATGACTTTTATGTGCCCGATCCCTGGCGCAGGCAAAGCGCGGATAATAAGCAAGCCAGCGAAGGCGCGCTGGATTCAACCTCGAGCGACGAACTGACGCAGAAGCTGCTGGCGCACTACGATGAAGGATTTCGGCTGTATTCGGAGGCGCTGGACAAGGGCGTCTCCAAGGAAATGGCGCGGCTATTCCTGCCCGGCTTCAGCGTCTATTACACCTGGGTGACGAAGATTGACGCGCACAATCTCATGCACTTCCTCCGGCTGCGCATGGCGCGCGACGCCCAATACGAAATCCGCGCCTACGCCAGCAATATCTACGAGCACTTCTTCAAACCCGCCCTGCCCTGGACGGCGGAAGCATTTCGCAAGTACATTTTGCAGATTGAAGACTGAGGTTCATGACGATTCTTCGATTTCAATCGAGTCCGGTCGATTGATGAGGAAAGCGGAAGACCGCTCGAAGTAATCGTCCATCATGGAACGCGCCGGCTCTTCAATGCCGGTTTCGTCGATAGCGGCGCGCATGTGCTGCAGCCAATGATCGCGCGCCCGCCGATCAATCGCGAAGGGGAAATGGCGCATGCGCAAGCGGGGATGCCCGCGTTCTTCGCTGTAATGGCTTGGTCCGCCAAAGAACTGCACGAGAAACAGAAACAGGCGGCGCTTTGACTCCGCCAGATCGGCCGGATACATCGGGCGCAGTATCGGGTCAGTCTCGATCTTGTCGTAGAAAGCATCCACCATCAAGCGCAGCGGTTCTTCTCCGCCGAGCAATTCGTAGACACTTTGCGGCTTGAAACTCATGCGACCCGCTTTCCAGCGCCGCGCCCAATTAGTCAGGCAAACCGGCTCCAACAACGATTGAATTCTATCCGCTGTGCTGGCGCAAATACAGCGAGAAACTTTGACTTTACATTCGTCGCGCCGATTGTACAATCCATGCGTTCACTCAAGGTTTTAGCAAGGATGCCGCGACTATGCGATACATCATCAGATGGGCGGGCTTGCTCTCGCTTTTGCTATTGACGATAACTCCCGCTCTGGCGCAAGGATCCGAGTCGATTGATGTCATCGGCTCTGGAATCGTCAATCCTCTAATGGAAGCGCTGGCGCAGCAAGCCGAACAGGAATCGCTGGAAATCAGGACGGTCGGTAGCGCAACTGGCATCGACAAGTTTTGTAACGGCGATATCGACCTTGCGACAGCAATACGGCCAATGTCGGCTGCGGAAAGAGCCATCTGCGGATCAAACGACGTCGCTTACAGCGAACTGCTCATTGGCCATCGCATCCTCGCATTTATCACCCATCCCGATGCGCCGCTCGAATGCCTGTCGGAAAGCCAAGCACAGGCGATCCTAAAGCCCTCCGCAAGCGGAGCTGCGACGGACTGGTCCGTTAGCGGCGAGACGGAAAACGACTTGCCCTTATCGCTGATCCTGCCGCCAAACGGACATATCGAGTTCACCATTGCCGACGGATTAGTGCCCGGTGATGGCTTGCGGCGCGACGCTCGCACATATCAGGATGCCAACGACGCGCTGGCGATCGTCGGCGAGACTGAAGGCGCCCTGGCCTTGGTGGGCTGGCATGAGTCGCTCGACCTAATGGACTCGATTGCGCTTTTGGAATATGGCAGTGGCGAACTGGGCGAGTGCGCGCTGCCATCTGCGGAAAACGTGGAACAAGAGAAGTATAGCGCTGCCCTCTCCATGTATGTCTATGTTAATCGCCTGCGGATGGCGTCGAATCAGCAGGTCTTCGACCTGATGCAGTTTGTTACCGACGAGGCGAATCAAGCCCTTATTCGCTTGTCGGACGTCACTCCGCCGAGCGATGCCACCTATGAGCTGAACGTGAAGCTGCTCGCTGACGACGCTTCCAGCGCCGGCGTCACCGACTTCCTGGTTCCCAGCGGACTAAGTGGGAGTGTTACGATTGTCGGCGCCGCCAACGCAGCGAACGTGATGGATCGAGTCGCCAGCGCGCTCTCGCAGAACAACGCCAGCCTGGAGATCGTACAGGAATTCGCCGGACGCGCCAACGGCCTCGCGGCGCTTTGTAGGGGAGAAGCCGATATTGCGCTCGTGGACGCCGACTTGACCGATGGCGACCTCGAAGCGTGTACCGCCAGCGGCATCGCCACCGTGCCAACGAAATTAGGATCGCTCGCCACCATCTTGATTGGCAACGCGGCCGATGAGCATGCGCGCTGCCTGAGCGCCAACCAAATCAATACGATTTGGCGCGCCGAGTCGGCTGAAATGGTGCTCAACTGGTCGGATGTCGATCCATCATTTCCTGATTTGGGCATGACGCTATTCGGCATGTCGCTGCTGGACCAGACGACCGATATCTTGCTGCAGACCGCTGGCCAAGTGATCCCGCCGATTCGACGCGATACCGAGAGAGACTTCAATCCCTTGTATCGCGCGGCTGCGGTCGGCAATGTGCCCGGCGCGCTGACCTATATGGATTGGACCGATTATCAGCGCGTGCTCGATAATGGTCAGGCGGATATCCAAGTGGTCGAGGTCGATGCCGGCGGCGGCTGCGTGGCGCCCTCATCCGCGAACATTGACGACGGCAGTTATGCGCTTTCGCGCCCGGCGAGCCTGCTCATCCGCCAGGAGTCTTTGTCTGATATCAGCGCGCAGTCCTTTCTGTGGACGCTCTTTGATGGTGAAAACTGGCCGAACGTGGAACAAGAAGGTTTCGTGGGGCTTGCGGCGCTCGACTTGCCGCGCTTGCGCCTGGAGCTTCAGGGCTGGTTCGCCGAAGCTGAAGCGCTCTTTTCGGGGGTCGACGATGTGAGCGAACCCGCAGGCGACAGCGAGAATCCGGAAGACGATTCCGGCTGAGCATGAGGAAATCGGAATATCGGAATGTCAGCCTGATGCAACGAGACACAGGCAGCTAGTAACCGCGGCCTTCAAATTCAAGCGATGCTATACTTCATCCGATTCGCGCGTCGTCCAGATCGGAGCAGCCCATGCATGGCGAATTCATCGCCTTTGACCTCGAAACCACCGGACTGGATGCGGCAGCGGATGAAATCATCGAGATCGGGATCGCGCGCTTTCGCGACGGCGCACTCGTTGATCAGTATCAGTCGCTGGTCAAACCGACGAAGCCCATCCCGGCTGAGATCACGCAGCTGACCGGAATCGACCAGGAAGACGTAGAAAACCAGCCGCGCCTCAAGGAACTCCTGCCGGACGTAGCGCGCATCGTCGGGGACCTGCCGCTCGTCGCGCATAATGCGCAATTCGATGTCTCCTTCCTGGGCAAGCACCTGCCACTTGAAGCGCATCTCGCTATTGACACCGTCGAACTCGCTTCGATCATGCTTCCCTCCGCGCCGCGCTACAATCTCGGCAGCCTGTCCAAAGCCATGGGGATCGAATTGGCGCGCGCCCACCGCGCTTTTGATGACGCGCTGGCGACCGGCCAGCTCTATTGGCGGCTCTGGGAGATGGTTTGTCAATTGCCGACCGGTTTGGTGACAGAGATCATCAAAGCCAGCGACGGACTGACCTGGCACATGCGCGAGGTCTTTCAAGCGGCTTTGGCGGTTGGCTTACAAAATCAGGGCATGACGCGCGCGCGAAAGCCCTTCGCGGCCGAGAAGCTGACAGCCCCGGCGCTGGATATCGCGCAGGCTGGGCACAAGCCCTTAAATCCAGCTTCTGTTGACCAAGTCTTCGGCGAAAGCGGAGAGCTAGCCAACTATCACAGCGCCTATGAAATGCGCGAGCCACAAGTTCAAATGGCGCATGAAGTTACGCGGTCCTTCAATGATGGCGAACACCTCATAATTGAGGCGGGCACCGGCACCGGTAAATCAATCGCCTATCTCGTCCCAGCCGCGCTATGGGCGGTCTCCAATGGACAACGGGTGACCGTTTCGACAAACACGATCAACTTGCAGGAGCAGCTGCTTCAGAAGGACATCCCGCTCGTTCGTCAAATTGTCGGCGCCGAACTGCAAGCCGCGTTGATGAAAGGCCGCGGCAATTATCTCTGTCCGCGGCGGCTGGCGACCCTGCGGCGGCGCAAACCGGTGAACCTGGATGAATTGCGGACCTTGGCCAAGATACTCGTTTGGCTCGAAGACAGTTCATCGGGCGACCGCGGCGAGATTAACTTGCGCGCTGGCGAGTGGACCGTGTGGACGCGATTGAGCGCGCAAGACGAAGACTGCACCGCCTTCCGTTGCGCCAGCGAAATGGACGGCGTATGCCCCTATTACAAGGCGCGCAAACGAGCGGAAACGGCTCACATTCTGATTACCAATCACGCGCTCTTGATTGCCGATGCCAGAATCGACAATCGCGCCTTGCCTGATTATTACCATCTGGTCGTCGATGAAGCGCATCAGCTCGAAGACGCGATCACCGATGGCTTGAGCCGCCGCATTGATCAGCCACTGATCATGACGCGCCTGCGCGAACTCGGCACGGCCAGGAGCGGCGCCTTCGGCTTGTTTCTCGCCGCCGCGCGCGACTATTTTCCCCAAACGGAAGTGATCCGCCTCGAGACATTCATCACCAATATCAGCGCGGCCGTTGATGAGATGAAACGAGAGATTCGCCGCTACTTTCGCGCCCTTCACGATTTCAGCCAGAACAGCAAGATCGGCGGTCGATATCCCCGGCGGATGCTGAATTCGCATCGGGATTCCGGCGGCTTCGTCAGCGTACAGTCAGCCTGGCGGCGTCTCGCCGAATACTTCCTGGCGGTGACCGATTCTCTGGAGCATCTGCATAAGGCTCTGCCGCGCTACGAGCGCTTCCAGATGCCGGAATTCAATGATTTCAGCAGCGAGATTCGGGCGCATTGGCGTTTCCTGGCGGAGATCCATGAGCAGCTGGAGCACTTCACCAATGATCCCGAGGGCAATGCGATTTATGCCGTCACCTCCAGAGATAGTCCGGAGCGGCTGCAAATCCATTGTTCGCCCTTGCACGTCGGACCGATGATGGAGGAATTCCTCAGCCAGCGCATGGAAAGCATCGTGCTCACCAGCGCGACCTTAAGGACACAGGGCAACTTTGAGCATATCTCGGAAAGACTGTACACGGAGGACTTTCGAAGAGTATCGCTGGATTCGCCCTTCAACTTCAAAGCTTCGACTTTGCTATACGTCCCGACTGACATGCCCGAGCCGAGCCAGCGCCATGATTATCAGCGCATGGTCGAACGTGGCATCATCGAACTGGCGGCTGAACTGCAGGGCCGAGTGATGGTCTTGTTCACCAGCTACGCCCAGTTGCGGGAGACATCGCGCGCGGTTGCGCCCCGTCTCGCGCTTGGCGACATTGCCGTTTTCGACCAGAGTTTCGGCGGCAGCCGGGATGCATTGCTGGCAGACTTCAAAGCGGCGGACAGAGCCGTGCTGATGGGTACGCGCAGCTTCTGGGAGGGCGTGGATATACCCGGCGATGATCTCAGCGGCCTCATTATCGCGCGGCTGCCATTCGCCGTTCCTTCAGATCCCGTCTTTTCCGCCCGTTCCGAGACTTACAGCGATCCCTTTCAGCAATATGCCGTGCCCGATGCCATCTTGCGCTTTCGGCAAGGCTTCGGCCGCTTGATTCGGAGCCGCAGTGACCGTGGCGTGGTCGCCATATTTGACAGCCGGGTCATCAGCAAGCGCTACGGCGCCGATTTTCTTGAATCGCTGCCGGATTGCGAAGTAGAATATGGCCCGTTGGAGAACTTGCCAAAGGTCGCGTCCGCCTGGATAAAGAGGAATTAAGAACGGAAAATGCAAACCCCCGCCGGCCGCGAATGCCCTCATTACTACGCCGACCATAATCGCCACACGCGCGACATCGAAGAATGCCGCCTGGCCAAGAGCAATCCCGATTCCGAATCCTGGCATCCGAAGGATTGCCTGAAATGCCCTGTGCCCGACATTGTTCTGGCCAACGCCAGCCCGGACACGCAACTCATCCTCACTATCAAAGCGGGTTTCCTCGGCTTTGTCCGCCGGGTGGAAGTTGAAGCGATCTGCCTCAAGAACGGCGAAAAAGTTGATCCTTACGTCGGCTGCCCGGACGACCATCCGGGCTTGGATATATTCCGCCAAGCATTGGAAAGCAGCGATGATTAAGGCGGTCTTGCTCGATCTGGACAATACGCTGCTGCGCAATCCTGATCGCGTATGGGTCGCCAACTTTCGCCAAGCGTGGGACCGGCACTTTGCCGCGCGCTACGGCATAGAACAGGCATCCGAAGCCCTGCGACATGCCATTGGGCGCTTGAATCGCGAGCCGGCAAGCTACCGCGCCAACGCCGATACGATTTTTGACGCGCTCGCTGTTGAGATGCCTATGTCGAAAGCGGAACTGCGCGCCGCCGTCGCTAGCTTCTACGCAGAAGATTATTGCCGCCTGGAAGCGACCACGGCGCCAATTGCCTTGGCCCCGGAGTTGGTGCAAACCTTGTTGGAGCAAAACCTGCTCGTTGCCATCGCGACAAATCCGCTTTTCCCAGAGGCGGCCACCCGCGAGCGCATTGGCTGGGCCGGCTTGTCCGGGTTTGTGTCGGATTTCGCCTTTATCACGCACAGCGAGAATATGCGCTTTGCCAAACCGTGCCCCGCCTATTTTGCGGAGACAGTCGCTCGCGTCGGCGTCGAACCCGATGAGACCTTGCTCGTCGGCGACAGCGCGCTGAACGATATCGCGCCCGCCAGCGCCATCGGCATTCACACCTGGCAGGTCAACGAGCGGGACGAACTAAGCGCGATATATCGCCACATCCAAGAACCCGGCTGGCAGCTCACATACCTGCCGCGGCCACTGCAGCCGAGCATGATCTTGCCGCAATATATCGGCAATATCGCCGCTCTCCACGGGCTCCTCGCCGAAGTCAAGCCGCATCAATGGCTGCAGCGGCCCGACCCGCATGAATGGTCGATACTGCAAATTCTCTGCCATCTTTGGCATTCCGAAGCGCCGGCGCATCGCGCGCGATTGCAGGCGATCCTTGAGCGAGACGATCCTTTTATCGCCGCGCCGCCGCCGCCCGGCCCCGATATATCGCCATGCCACGATGATGGCTATGAAGCGCTGCGCTGTTTCCAGCGGGAACGCGAGGAGACGATTCGGCTGCTTTCCACATTGACGCCGCCTCAATGGGACCGGACGGCAAGGCATAGCATCTTCGGCTTGACTACGTTGCTGGAGATGGCGCATTTTACGGCGCAGCATGACCGCCTTCATATCACGCAGCTTTGTCAAACCTTGGGGAAGTGCGCCGAATAAAGAGGGAGCCGTCGCGATTACCGTTGGCGGTTTTCCCGGCGCCGTTTCGACAAGTTTAAGAATCACTTTGACGTATAGCGTACTTAGAGTACAATACGTTTAGATAGTTCTGAACTTCACAATTATTGAGTTGGAGTCCGACATGTCTGGCGCGCTAATCGATCAAGTTGGGTTAAGTGAATTGCTTGACGAGGGAATGGCGGCGGTGGAGCGCGCGATGATCGACGCGACGGACAGCGATGTCGAGATCCTGCGCGATGCAAGCCGCCATATTCTGAGCGCCGGCGGCAAACGCATCCGACCGCGCCTGCTGCTGCAATCCTATTTGGCGCTCGGCGGCCGCAATTTGGAAAGCGTCGCGAAGCCTGCCGCCGCCATCGAGCTGATGCATACCGCCAGCGTCGTGCATGACGATATCAACGATCATGGGACACTTCGCCGCGGACGTCCATCAGTCAATGCGATTTGGGGGCGGACCTTCGCGCTATTGACCGGCGACTTTCTATTCACCGCGGTTTATGAACTGATGGCGCCCTATCATGACCTCAATATTGATCTCGCGCAGGCGGCCACCGCCCTGGTGGAGGGAGAGACGCTGCAGGCGAGCGCGGTGAAGAACAAGACATTCACGCGCGAAGCGTACATGGAGATCATCGCCAAGAAGACGGCTGCCCTTTTCCAAGCCGCCTGCTCGATCGGCGCCAAGCTTGCCGGCGCTGGTAACCGGGAAATCCGCGTATTGTCCGACTTTGGCTTCCAGATCGGGCTCGCCTTTCAGATTGTGGACGACATCCTGGATCTGGTGGAGGACGATAGCAAACTGGGGAAGACAAGCGGTCTTGACATCACACAGGGACGCGGCGTCGCAGTCGCTTTGAACGACGCCAATGGCAACGGCAATGTGTCGGTCACGGATCCGCTCGATGAAATCCGGCGCAAAATGATGGATGGCGACACCATTGCGAAGGCGCGCGCGCAAGCTGCCAACCTGATTGAAAACGCGATTGTGAGCTTGGCTATCCTGGATGACAGTCCCGCGAAGAAGGCGCTGATTGACCTAGCTCAGCAGGTCATTGAGAGAGACCGCTGAAAGCAAGCGCGTGAGTTCGCCGCGGGTCCCTTATCGTTTCGCTACGCGCCTCTCTAACTGAGTGATAGATCCCAGAAGGCATAAGATGAAAGTGGCAAGCGTCCGCCAATTGCGTGCGATTGAAGCGGCCGCCGACCGCTCAGTGATGAGCTACGAGCGGATGATGCAAAATGCGGGCGCCGCCGCCAGCGCGTGCCTCCAGCGCCATTGCGCGATCGACAATGCGACCAGGATCGTGATTCTGATCGGCAAGGGCAACAATGGCGGCGACGGTCTGGTCATGGCGCGCGATCTGGCGCGCACCACTGACGCGGATATCAGGCTTTACCTGCTGGAAGCGCGAGATTTGAGCGACAAGAATTACCAAGCAGCGCTCAGCGATGGGCTTCCACTCACTGTTGCGACAGACGACTGCGGCGGCCAGAGCCTGACCCGGTTCATCATGAACACCGATATCCTTGTCGATGCTGTACTCGGGATCGGCGGGCGCCCCCCGCTGCGAGGGGAGGCGTCCAAGCTGCTGGTAGCGGTGAACGAATGCTTGCGCGGGCGGGCGAAGGAGGCGGAAAAGCGCCACAATTTCACTCCTGGCTCGGATCGCGCTTCTCACCTGGAGCGGCGTCCGTTCATATTGGCCATTGATTGCCCAAGCGGAATCGACTGCGACACGGGCGAAGCCGACGAGAAGGTCATCGCCGCGGACGCAACGATTTCGTTCATCGCGGGCAAGCCGGGTATGTTTGCTTTTCCGGCCGCAGGATTCGTCGGCAACCTGCAAATAGCCGCGATCGGCATCCCGGACGGTCTTCCCGAATTAGACCAAGTCAAAGCGAAAGTCGTGGACAAGCGCCTTGCGTCTTCGCTCTTGCCCGCCCGCCCACTCGACGGTCACAAGGGCACTTTCGGGA
This sequence comes from Chloroflexota bacterium, assembly GCA_011523705.1. Lineage (GTDB taxonomy): Bacteria > Chloroflexota > Anaerolineae > Aggregatilineales > Phototrophicaceae > UBA6055. Next base: position 81,450 of record WTGC01000140.1, read on the forward strand.
AAGTCATGGTCGCGGCCGGCTCGTCAAACTACATCGGCGCAATCGCCCTCGCGGCGGAATCGGCTTATCGCGCTGGCGCCGGCCTGGTAACCATCGCCGCTACCCGCCGGCTCTGCGAAATTGCCGCGAGCCGCCTGCGCGAACCGACCTGGCTGCCCTTGCCGGAAGCGGACGGCGCTATCGCCGAGCGCGCTGCGGAGCCGGTAATCGAGGAGGCGACCCGTTACGATGCCCTGCTCGTCGGTTGTGGACTTGGCACGCAAGACAGTACCCGGGGGTTCCTGCGCCGACTGCTTGCGAGCGGATCGCTGCCGCCGCTTGTCCTGGACGCCGACGCCTTGAATTTCTTGGCTCAGGACACGGAGTTGTGGGCGTGCTTGCCGCCGGATACCATCATCACGCCGCACCCCGGCGAGCTGGCGCGCATGACGAGCCGGAGCGCGCGCGAGATCAACGCAGACCGCTGGCATGTCGCCCACCAATGCGCTGATGCGTGGCAGGTCGTGCTTGTTCTCAAAGGCGCGCATACGCTGGTGGCGGCGCCTGATGGCCGGGTCAGCGTCATTCCCTTCAAGACGGACGCGCTCAGCACCGCGGGTACCGGTGATGTGCTCGCCGGTTTGATCGCCGGCTTGCGCGCGCAGGGACTCGGCGCCTTCGACAGCGCCTGCCTTGGCGCTTATGCGCATGCTCTGGCTGGAGAGATCGCGGCCGAAAACGCGGGCAGCAGCCGCAGCGTCATCGCTGGCGATGTTCTGTCTGCAATTGGACGGTCATTCGCGGCTTTGGAGGCGCCTTAGCTTCAGTCATTCAGCCGCGCTTTCGCCATCCGCTTGGCTTCTTCCAAGCTCGCGTCCATCTCCACTTCGGCGCTGCCGGCGCCAAACTGAGTCAGGTCTTTCCGCCGGACGGCGCCCTTCTGCTTGATATGCAGCAACGCGTAAAGGGCGCCAATCACGATGCCGAGAAGGATGCCGATAAAGGTAGCGCTGTCATCCAGTTGAGGACGGCTGAGTTTCATCCTGATGTTCCGGTGTCAATTCATTCGTGGCGACGAGCGCGCGAATTCGAATCAATTCGCGCAAAAATGCGAGCAAACCAGAAAGAAAACTCTTGATCTGAATCAGCGGATCGACTGCGTTGCTGTTGATGAACTGCGCCGTTGCCTTGCTCAAGCGCGTCGTCTCCCTGGCATTATCCAGAATGGGTTGGACTTCCGTCTTCAGCATGATCAGAAAGCCGGCTGCTTGCAGCATTAGAATAGCAAATGCCGTAATGATCAACATGAATTCCAGAAGCAGAATCAACAAAAATACATCTCGGAAAATCCGAATGAGCGGCGCCCAGGATTCCGCGTCGGTCAGCGCCACGGCCAGGGCGGCGGCCAAAAGAATCAGGATGATCAAGATTCCCAGAATCGCTAGAATTTTGATCAATCTTGTGATCTTGGGACTGGAGGATTCAGCTGTCCGCAGCGCGTTGCTCCCGCCGGTGTCGACCTCATTTTCGGCCATGATCAGCGCCGTGTCACCGGCGTCGTCGATTCCGCTGTTAGAACATGCGCAAATATCAACAGAGCGACCGCGGTGACGGAAGCGGGCAATAAATGAATGACGCCGATGCGCAAAAGGTCGATATCCAAATAACCGCCGATATATTGTCCCAAGAGAAACCCAACCCAACTCGTGACTATAAACAGCACCATGCGGCGCGCGTTTCCGCCCAGGACGACATGAAAGCCAAGTCCGTACAGGGTGGCAATCACAAAGGCGAAAATGAACACAGGGTTTGGCATGATAGTTGCGAATCAATTAACAGGTGGTAAAATCTCATATTAGTGTAGCATAAAGCGCACGTCCAGTCACGTCTGCGCGGTCCATACCATGAACGTCATCGACCTCGAAATACTGATTCCAGCATCACCGGAATTCATATGGCGTTTCATGGGCGACCTTTCCGCGATTCCGCAATGGTACGAAGAAGTCGTTTCGGTGTCGTTTCTCTCAACGCAGCGAGAAGGACGTGGAACGCGCTGGCGGCACTCCACGATAAGAGGGAATGACGTCATCGTAGAAATCAGCGCTTGGTATGACACGCTGGGATATGAATATCGAATTGTGGACGGAACGAAGTTCGTCGACAATCAGGGGCGGATTCGATTGCATGAAGTCACCGACGGCACCTTGGTTCGCTGGACCTTCCAGTATGCGCCGGGCGGCATGCTCGGCGGCATTCGGAACGCGATGCGTCTCAAACGAAACACAACCAATCAAATCCAGGACAGCCTGAGAAATCTGCATCAGTTGATTATGCAAGAGTCGGGCGGCATTTCCACGCACGAAGCGAAAGCGAGCATGCAAGCGGCACCCGATGTATCCGAACGACTGAGTTACCGGCCGCGGCACCCGTCTGCCTTTCAAGACGTCGCCGAGGAAGATGGCGTCGAAGATGACACGACTCTGTCGGAGCGGTTTCCGCTGTCCTACGACCTGGAGTTGGAACCCGAACCTTTGCCGCAGCTGGCCGAGACCGATACCAAACCAAATCCCGTGGTCTTGGGGGCCGGCGACGAACTAATCTCTGATGAGGAGCCCGATCCCGAGCTGGACGATACCAGACCGGTAGAAGTTGAAACCTTGCTGGCCGAAATTCCACCATTTGAAAGTCAGCGCCCGCAGCCGGAGCCTGAACCCGTGGTAGCGGAGGAGCCGGCGCCAGAACCCATTGCCGCTCCCGTGCCGCTAGCTGCGGCAGTCCCGCCACAGCCGCTTGACGATTCATCACAGCTTAGCGTTTTCGAAATCTTTGGCTTGCAAAAGCCTAGCGAAGCGAGAGCCGGAGAGGAGGCGCCTTCCGGCGCGAGAGAGAGCGAGACCAAGCGTCCGGATTCCCGACAAGGGACGCCGATTAACACACGACAGAACGATCTGGCGGAAAGCCGGGAAGCTCGCCAGAAATCGACAAAAGCAGATGCGCCCTGCCCCAGCAGAGCGCCTATATCAGGTTGGCGGCGCAGCGCCCGCAGGAACAAGACACTGCTCAGAACGCATATCTAGTTGCGAATCCACGACTTGCTTACGAGCGTCAGACACAGGTTCTGGACCAAGAAGCAAAACGCCCGCTCGCGGCGGACGTCAGTCCAAGTCTATCGCTGGGTGGATGAAGGGGCTCGAACCCTCAACCGCCTGAACCACAATCAGGTGCTCTGCCATTGAGCTACATCCACCATAATCGCTACTCAATATACCATGCCGACGGGGGAAAATCCAGTATCATATCGGCTGGGAGTGGTGATTTGAGTGACATGCGCTTCAGCACTCCCGCGGCGAGAGGGTCTTGTCGCCGCTCGTCTGAATCAAAAGCACTCCGGCTTCTTCTGCAACATGACAACTTGAGCCGAACTCCCCTTGCAGTCGACGACCTCGATCTGCGCGTCAAATCCATTTTCGCCGAAGAAGGCATGAATATATTCTTCACACAGCATTTCACTGCTCTGACCAGTCACGCGGTAGATGCCTCGAATCAGCGCTTTGACCCGGTCGCCTCCGTTTAGCTGCCCGGTTAGAACGAAGTCAGCGCTGCCGTCCCGAGTGAGAATACGCTTCAATTCGGCCAGCATATCCGGTCGAAATACAAAGGCAGTGGGGAAAGTACATACGATCGCCGCAAATGACGACGACTTCAAGGGCAAATGGAATACATCCGCGCGCAGTATGGGCGTGCGAAGACCCTTCCGCCACAGCTTGCGCTGTGTGATTCTTCCCATAGCGTTCGAAAGGTCGAGCGCGACCGTTCGATAGCCCGCCTCCAATAGATCGACCTGCAGATCTCCCGTGCCATGCGCCAGTTCCAGCACCGTGTCGTATTCTGGCGGTCCCATAAAGGGAAAGATGCTGCGTTGCCAGCAGCGCCATTGACCGAGTGAAGCGATCCGGCTCACCACATCGTAAGTGAATGCCACTTCGTTATAGAGCAGGCGAAAGCCAAAGCGCCGAATTCGATTCAGCATGGTTTCAGCGCGCCGATGATAAGTCCCGGCTCGTCCGTCATGATGGCGTTGACGCCGAGGTCGCGCAGCGCGATCGCCCGTTGCGGGTCGTTGACCGTCCACACGTTGACGATGTAGCCCTGCGCCCGAGCCCAATTCATATAGCCCTGGTCGACCATGTCATGCCGCGGATGACGCGCCTCGTGCCACAATTTCTTTAGAGGAAGATAATGTTCGGCCGGCATGTCGGGCTGATAAAGAAAGCCCATCATGACCATGGGCATCAGGCCGCGAAGGCGCTGAAGCACGACCGGATCGAAACAGGACACGATAATTCGCTCGCGCATGTTGTGGCGTCTTATGCATTGGGCGAGCTGTCTCTCCATGCGATCCAGCGAATCCTGCGAGGACTTAATCTCGATGTTGATGAACAGGTCACTGCCGAAAGCTTCGAAGACTTCGTCAAGCGTCGGGATGGGCTCGCCAGCAAATGAATCAGAGAACCAGGAACCGGCATCCAAGCGCTTGATCTCCGCCAATGTCAAATCGGCTACGGAACCAAACCCATCAGTCGTCGCGTCGACCAATTCGTCGTGAATGACGACGAGATGTCCATCGCGCGAAAGGCGCAGATCAAGCTCAATGCCGTCGGCGCCCTCGGCGCGGGCAAGCTCAAATGCCGCCAGTGTATTCATCGGCGCCTGTGCCATCGCGCCCCGATGGCCAAATACCAATGTCTCACCAGAGTTGAAGGCTTCGCGGATCCTGCGACTGGTCATGGCTGTGATAAGAGACTGCGAGACTAAATGAAGATTTGCAGGTCGTCGCCCATGATTCTGACCTCAAACCAGGGCACGTCTATCTCGGCCGGGCTGCGCGTCGCCTTGCCGCTTCGAAGATCAAAGCGCCCGCCGTGACGCGGACATTCAATCTCGTGTCCGATGAGCTTGCTAGGCCGGTCTTGCAGATCATAAGCCAGCACGTTTCCATCGTGCGTACATAAATCTTCAATCGCGTAGATCTTTCCACCGACATTGAAAACGGCAATCCAGCGGTTGTTCACACCGAAGACCTCCCGTTGTCCCGGCGGCAATTCACTTGCGGAACACAAGGTCACCCACTCAGCCATTGCTGCTTCCTTCATCTTCAATCAGCTGCCACTTTTCGACGCCCACCGCCCCATAGGCGCCAACGACAAGCACCTTCAACGGCAGCAGCGCGCATTTCACCCGATTGATGCTCAAGCGCAGGCCTATGTTGTCCAACAGCTGCTGCTTATCGATTTGTCGCGCTTCGGCGAGCGTCATGGCCAAGAGCTGCTCGCCAAACATAGAAGCGGCCGCCTGGCTAATCGCGCAGCCTTCGCCATCCCAACCGACCTCGGTGATGATACCGGCCTGATCCAGGCGCAGGGTCAGGCGCAGGGAGTCGCCACAGAGCGGGTTGCATTCTTCATGGTCGAAGTCGTTCGGCTCGAGCAAGCCCCAATTGCGTTGATGGCGCGCGTGATCCAGGATGAGCTCGCGAAACATATCTTCCATGCTGAGAATCTCTCTCAATGCAAAAGGCGCACCGATTGGATGCGCCTTGAATTATAGCGCTTCTGCCCTGCCCGTCTACAGACTTCGCGACGAAACGGTCTCGACGAGCGGACAAAAGCCTAGCCGATGATCTTCGCCTCGATTTCCGCCATCAGTCGCTGACGCACGCGCTCGAAGGGGATGCGCTGCAGCAATTCATCGAAGAAGCCCTCGATGATCATCAGCTGCGCCTGCGGACGAGTGATGCCGCGGCTCATCAAATAGTAGATAGGCTCTTCCTCGAGCGTGCCGAATGTAGCGGCGTGAGAACAGGCGACATCATCCGCTTCAATCTCCAAGCCCGGAATGCTGTCCATGCGCGCCTCATCGCTGAGCAGCAGATTGCGGCAGACTTGATAGCCGTCTATTCGCTGCATCTGCGGAAGCGACTTGATCATCCCCTGCCAGAGCGTGCGCGCCCGGTCACGGGCGGCGCCCTTGAACAAGAGATCGGTATTGGTCAGCGGCGCATTGTGGTTCTGCTGCGTGTCGAGGTCGAAGAATTGATCGCGATCGGCGAAGAAGAAGCCGCTCACGCGCGCGTTGGCGCCTTGCCCGACGGCGTCCACCTCGATAAATGCCTTGGTAAGCCGGCTGCCCATGACGCCATTAACCCAATCCAACTGGGCATCGCGGCCGACGATGCCCCGCTGGTGACTGAATTCAAAGGTCTCGCGATTCCAATCTTGCAGCGAGACATAACGCAGGTTGCCAGCGTCGCCGACGATGAGTTCGGTCGCGCCGATGTAGGCCGACTGCGCATGAGCCTCGGCCGATGCGTATTCCACTTGCATGGTCGCCTGCGCGTTTTCTTCCACGACTACCAGGACATGCCCCATCGCCGTTCCAGCAGATGTGTTGAAACACACGACGTGCAATGGCAATTCGGCAATCGTATTGCGCGGTACATGAACGAATACGCCATAATCCCAAAGCGCGGCATGCAGCGCCGCGAACTTGCCGTCAGTTGGTCTTACCGCTTGCGTCATCAGGCGCCGCGCAACCAGCTCACTGTGATCTCGCAGAGCCGTCCGCAAGTCAGTGAAGATCACCCCTTGCTTTGCCAGCGATTGCGCCCTCTCGGATCTGACGACTTTGCCATCAACAAAAACCAGCAAGCCGCCCTGCTCAGCGCCGGTCAGCGGCTCGAGATTCTTCGCCGGAACGACATCGGCGGTGGCGCCATTCGCCTGGATCAGCCGCTCGGCTTCATGCCAGCGGATATGACGATAATCGGTCCGCCGCCATTCTTCCTCCTGATAAGGCATGGGTGTATTCCGATAAATCTCCCAAGCCTCGCGACGCCGCGCCCGCAGCCATTCCGGTTCGTCATGCGCGTCGCTCAAGGACTGAACATCAGCCCAGCTATAGCTTGGCGCTTGCGGCAGCGCCGATCGTCTGCGTACTACTGCCACGTATGTTCTCCTTTGGTAAATCAGATTGGTAGGGGCGACTTACCAAGTCGCCCGCAAACTCATTTCGTTAGCGCGGCGGGCGACCAGGTTGGTCGCCCCTACGAGTTCTGCATGTGCGGGAAAAATGCTAGGGAAGACGCCTAGCCGATGGAGCCTTCCAACTGGATTTGAATCAGCCGGTTCAATTCCAGCGCGTATTCCATCGGCAATTCCTTGACCAGCGGCTCAAGGAACCCGTTGACGATCATGGCGTTGGCTTCGTCTTCGTTGAGGCCGCGGCTCATCAGATAAAAGAGCTGATCTTCCCCGACTTTGCTGACCGAGGCCTCATGCCCCATCGTGACGTCTCTGGCGTCAATCTCAATCGTTGGGTAAGTGTCGGAGCGGCTGTCGTCATCAAGCAGCAGCGCATCGCAGACGACATTGCTCTTGCTGTTTCGCGCCGCCTTGTCAATCTTGAGCAGACCGCGATAACTGGCGCGGCCGCCATCTTTGCTAATCGACTTGCTGATGATTTGGCTAGTGGTATTCGGCGCCAAATGCGTAATCTTCGCGCCGGCATCCTGATGCTGGCCATCGCCGGCGAAGGCGATCGAAAGCACCTCGCCATGTGCCCCCTCCCCGCGCAATATCACCGCCGGGTACTTCATCGTCAGGCGGCTGCCCAGGTTGCCGTCCACCCATTCCATCGTCGCGCCTTCTTCGGCGACGGCGCGTTTCGTCACCAGGTTGTAGACATTGTTGGACCAATTCTGAATGGTGGTGTAACGGCAGCGCCCGCCCTTCTTCACGATGATCTCGACAACAGCGCTGTGCAAACTGTCCGAGCTGTAGATCGGCGCGGTGCAGCCTTCAACGTAGTGCACGTAGGCGCCTTCATCGACGATGATGAGAGTCCGCTCGAACTGGCCCATATTCTGCGTGTTTATGCGGAAATAGGCTTGCAAAGGCATTTCGACGTGGACGCCGGGCGGGACGTAGATGAAGCTGCCGCCCGACCAAACGGCGGTGTTCAAGGCGGCGAACTTGTTGTCGTTCGATGGGATCACCGTGCCGAAGTATTCCTCGATGACCTCCGGATGTTCGCGCAAGCCCGAATCCATATCGAGAAAGATGACGCCCTGCTCTTCGAGGTTTTCCTGGATATTGTGATAGACCGATTCGCTGTCGTATTGCGCCGACACGCCATGCAGGAACTTCTGCTCAGCTTCTGGTATGCCGAGTTTGTCGAAGGTGTCTTTGATTTCTTGCGGCACAGCGTCCCAATCACCTTCTGTCTGGTCCGTCGCCCGCACGTAGTAGTAGATATCGTCGTAGTCGATCTTGTTCAAGTCCCCGCCCCATTGCGGCGTCGGCTTGTCCACGAAGATTTGGTAGGCTTCGACCCGGCGATCAGTCATCCAGCGCGGTTCGTCCTTCATCGCGCTGATTTGCCGCACGATATCTTCATTGATGCCCTTCTGGCTCTTGAAGGTGTATTCGACATCGGCGTCGTGAAAGCCGTACTTCTCGGCATAGCTCAAGCCGACATCCTTCAGCGATTCCTCTTCGTGCGTGAGCTGCTTTTCGCTCTGTATCACTTCAACCATGTCTGCGTCTCCCGGATTCGGCTAGTTACTGCGTCAGATGGACAACCAAGGCGGCCAAGGCCAGTTGTGTGCTCAGAAGGAAACCTATCACTGCAAGTTGAGTGGCAACGAGCCACTTGATAAGGCGCGTTTCCAACTGCGACAGGTCATTATTGGTCGCGAGATTCTGTCGCTCCATTACGATGGTGGATAGACGCTTTTCGAGCGCGACAGCCACCTGGCTTTCCATGTTCGCTACGCTAGCCATGTCTGATTCCTCGTCTTCTCGCCTCAAGCCTGGACTTGCTCCAGCGCCTCATGCCTTTCGCGGATCCATTCGTAGCCCTTTTCTTCCAACTCCAGCGCCAGTTCGGGTCCGCCGCTCTCGACAATCCGGCCATCATAGAGCACATGCACATAATCCGGCTTGATGTAATTCAGCATCCGCTGGTAATGCGTGATCACGAGCGCGCCCATATCGGGACCGGTCAAGGCGTTGACGCCATCGGCGACAATGCGCAGCGCATCTATGTCGAGACCCGAATCGGTTTCGTCCAGCACGGCGATTTCCGGTTCCAGCACAGCCATTTGCAAGACCTCTGCGCGTTTCTTTTCGCCGCCGCTGAAGCCGTCGTTGAGGTAACGCCCCGCGAAAGCGTGATCAATATGCAACTGCGTCATCTTCTCGCGCATGAGACGGGCAAACTTGGGAATCGGTATGCCTTTGCTATCCGGGTCTTCCGCCTTCATTCGCGCATTGATGGCATGGCGCAGGAAATTGCCCAGCGTCACGCCGGGGATGGCGACCGGATATTGAAAAGCCAGAAACAAGCCAGCGCGGCTGCGCTCGTCCGGTTCCAGTTCCAACAAGTCTTCGCCATCGAGCAAGACTTCGCCCTCGTGGACTTCATAAGCTGGGTTGCCCATCAAGATGTTGGCCAGTGTGCTCTTGCCAGAGCCATTCGGTCCCATCAGCGCATGTATCTCGCCCTTCTTCACGGTCAAGTCCAAACCGCGCAGAATCATTTCGTCGTCGCCATCCACACTCGCGTGCAGATTCCGAATCTCCAATGTTGCAACCATTCGCGGTCGATCTCCTCTCTTATCGAATTAATGTCGGTTAAATTTACTTCGTAACCGACTCGAATTCAATGGCAGTATATCAGCGCGCCAATCCCTTGTCAACAGCCTTGCCTGGCAATCGTCAGTGCGGAATCGCGTCACACTATTGTGGTATTGCGCGAATAAGAATCGTAGCGCCGTTATAATAGAACGTCGTTAGAATCCAATGCCTGTGCGCAAATTGACAGAGCTTCAACGCTGTACTATGCTTATGTCATTGTTTGCGAAGAGGCTATGCGATCACAGACGGCATGTCTTGCGCTGGAGCGTGCGCCTTCCCGCGCGCAGACCGTTCACCAGAATGACGAAGAGCCCAAAGGATGAACTCATGGATGATACACAAGCCGGCCTGTACGAAGCGCTGCGAGCCGTGATCGATCCTGAAATCGGCATGAATATCATTGAGCTTGGTTTGGTGCGCGGCGTGGAAATCGGCGAGGACAGCGCCCACGTCAACATGATCATGACGACGCCCTTCTGCCCTTATGCGCCGCAGCTTCTCGAGCAGACGCGGCGCACAGCGCAAGATTTCCTGGGCACGCCGACGACAATCGAGATGGGCATGGAAATGTGGGATCCCAGCATGATGGAAGAGGGCGCGGCAAGCGACTGGGGGCTTTTCTAGCCGCTGGGCGCTTTGACGCTATGGGCGATGACGGATGATCCAGTCCCGCGGGTCGATGTAATTCTTCATCAGCAGGTTGTAGTTCAGCTTGGGCCAATCGCCTGGACTGGTTTCCAGGAGGGTGGTCGCGCTCAAGTCAAAATGCAGGTGCGGCACATAGCGGCCGAAGGCATCGCTGATTTCACAGATGCGCTGGCCGCGGGCGACGCGCTCGCCGACCGTGACCCGCATATTCTGCACATGCGCGTATCGGCTGTAGATGACCCGACCCGCCGGCTCGTACAGCGGATCGTGCCGAATGACGACCAGATTGCCCCATTTGCCCAGACGCGCGGCAAAGGTCACGATGCCGCTGGCGCAGGCGTAACAAGCCATGCCTTTGTCCTCGTAGGGCCGGCCGAAGTTCAGATCGGCGCCCGTGTGATAGGCTTCGCTCGGCGTGCCAATGAAATACAGCTTGCCGAAGGGCGTCGCGTCCAGCCAGCCTTTGGGCCAGACTCGTTCGCCGCGGCGCTGCTCGCTCGTGCCCACCGGCGAATCATAGCCGTCCGCGACATTGACGCCGTCAATCACTGTGGGACGCGGCTCTGACGGCGGTTCCGGCGCGGGCGAATAGCCGGGAGGCGTCGTGACAATCCGGCGGAATCGAACGGCGTCGAATGCGATCTCTTTGTCAGGTTCGCCGGTCACATCATTCAAGAATACGCGCCCGGCATTCTCCATATTCTTGTCCAGGTCAAAAACGCCGAGCGCCACCCAGGCGTTACGGCTCCGATGCTGGTTGATATCCAGGACCACCTCCGCCGTCGTACCGACGATGCCGTGCACCTTATAGCGCGCGCGCCTTGTCGTCGCGTTGCGATTGGGGATGAATACCGCGATCTCATATAGACCGCTAGCCGGCAGATCGTCCCGCCATTCCGCCCATACTTTGCTCGTCCGCTCGACAGTGGGGACGTAAAGATAATCCCAGCCCCAGGTATTCTGCCGCGCGCTGAATTCCGGTTTGCCGGTGTATGTGCCGCTGCGAAAGCCGGACTTGGTCGGCAGAATGATGACTTCGTCAGCGAAGTTTTGCAGCGTCTCACTGGTTTCCTCGGCGGGAGACGACGTCAATTCGATTGGCTTGTTCACGCCCGCCCATTGAGAGATGACGCCATAGCGCCACCAACTCAATCCCTTGGCGCCATGCACCTGTGTTGACAAGGTATGCGCTTCGGTCTGTTCAGATGCGACGGCATCACCTTGCAGGACCGGGATGATCGGCTTATTGAACCCGCCCCAGACCGTCCATACCGATGCCAGCGAATCTTCCGGCGTCGTGCGGAAGGTTTTCCAATAGGTCTGCGGATGAATGCTGTCGACGAAGGGGCTCCATTCGCCCGGAAACACCGTGTGATAGTGCTGCGGGCGCGGATCGACGCTCATGCCGATATGAAAGCGCGTGCCCAAGCCGCGGCGTAATTCCAGCATGAAGGGGCGGACCGCCTCAGCGCCTCCTTGCCAATAATCGGCGTAGGGTTCGATATCCAGGATAAGCGATTGCACCCCCGCTCTCGTGCAGGCTTCTACAATGATCGCCGTCTCCTGCGAAATATTCAGTCCCTTGGGCACGCACCAGGCGTGAAATTCGAGGCCCGCCGCCTGGCAGGCGCTCACCCACTGATCGACGCTGCTGGCGCCGCTGATCGCCATATCACTATTGTCGTACTGGCTCATCCAGTAGACACCGTTGGTGATTTTCACCCATACTTGGCTCACGTTGGGAGCGTTGGTTTTGATGTCATCGAGCGCCTCGCTGATGGTGTTCTGCGGAACGGCTGATCCTTTCCAATGCCAAACAGCCACCTTGCCGTCATAAGGCGTTGGCTTGTGGGGCGAGGGCGCGGCGCCAATCGCGTGAATGAATTCAACGTAGCCGGCGTATACCCAGCCCTTTAAGCCGCCCTTCTCCACCCATACCCAGTTCGACGCCGTCTTTGAATTCGGAAAGTAGACCACCAGAGAATTATTCAGCAGATCGCCGATGTCCAGGTACTGGACACCCGGTCCCCGGCGTATATTGCTGAGCGCCGACCGCGTATTGGCGACGGCGACCACGCCTCTTCCCGCGTCCGCAGGCTTGGGTACTGATGACGAACTGGTCATGCGCAGCGCCCCTTTCTGGTGGGATTAGTCGCATACTAGTACAACTGTCTGTTTTGGGCAAAGCGTTTGCGCCCTTTGCGAATCGTTGCGCAAAAAAGCCGCCCGAAGGCGACTATATGGTTTCGTACGAGCAAGAAGATTTAGCCGGCCCGGCGCGCTGTACGAGGCCGCGGAGGGCGGTCACGGCTAAACGATGAACTGCCCATCGCGGTAAAACAGCTCGCCATCAACGTGGATTTCGCTATCCTGGCGCATATCACAAATCATATCCCAATGCACGGCGCTCTTATTAAGGCTGCCGGTTTCGGGATAGCCCATGCCGATGGCCATGTGAATAGTGCCGCCGATTTTCTCGTCATAGAGGATCATGCCGGTGAAACGATCGATGCCGAAGTTGGTACCGATGGCGAATTCGCCGAGATAACGCGCGCCGCCGTCGGTCTCCAACTGCGCGTGCAGCAAGTCTTCGTTCTGCTCGGCCGTCGCCTCAGTCACCTTGCCATCGACGAATATCAGTTCAATGCCGCTGACCGCCCGCCCACCGACGATCGCCGGATAGCTGAAACGAACCCAGCCGTTCACGCTGTCCTCAACCGGACCGGTGAAGATCTCGCCGCTGGGCATATTGCGCTTGCCATCGCTATTGACAAAGGCGCGACCGGCGATGCTCAGCTCGAGATCGATATTCGGTCCCCGCAGATTGATGCGATCCTTGCCGATCAAAAAATCGACCTTGTGCTGCTGCATTTCGCTGAGCTTTCGCCATTCGGCAGCCGGATCATCGGCATCGCAGAAGCAAGCGCCGTAGACGAAATCTTCATAATCTTCGAGGCTCATATTGGCTTCTTGCCCGCTGGCCTGCGTCGGATAGAGCGCGCCCACCCAGCGAAACTCGCCGCGCGCCGATCGCTCCAGGCGCGTCTGCAATATCTCAGCTTGCGCGGCCCGCCAGGCTTGCATCCGGCTCGCGCTGATATTGCTCATGGAGCGGGTATTCTCGGGCGCGCCGACGCGGATATAGACATCGCCTTCTTCAGTGTAGCGTTGCAGCGCCGGGTCGATCCAATTCATCTGCTCGTCGCTGGCATGCCGCAGGAAATAGCGCTGCATTCGCTCGTCGCCGATCAACAGGCTTGGGTGCCCGCCGGCATCAATGACGGCTTCGTACACATCGCGCAGGATGGGCAGCGAGCCGAATTCGCCCAGAATCCCAACCCAATCACCCGGCTGTACATCAGTCGAGTAATGGACGAGCAGTGCTGCCAATTTGCGCCGTCGTTGATCGCTCATGCCTGCCCTCTTGCTGTCAAGTTGCCTTATGCCAGTTCTTTCGCCTTTGCCAGCGCAGCGTCGTAATCCACCTCGTCCCCAATGATCGGCACATACTCGGCATGCTGGACGACGTTCTCGCGATCAAGCACAAAGACCGCCCGCTGACAAATCCGCCAGTCGGTATCGTGCACGCCATAGTCATCGGCGAATTGCATATCGCGCTGCGTCGAGAGCGTTTCCGTGTTGTCGATCCCTTCGCTGCCGCAGAACCGGCCCAAGGCAAAAGGCATGTCGGCGCTGACGGTCAGCACAACCGCATTCTCAAGGGCGGCCGCTTCGGCATTAAAGCGACGCGTTTGATCGGCGCAGACGCCCGTGTCGATCGAGGGGATCACGCTGATGACCTTGACTTTTCCGGCATAATCGGCCAGAGACTTGCTGCTCAAGTCGTTGGCGATCAAGTTGAAGTCGGGCGCCGCCGCGCCGATCGCCAGCATATCGTTCTGTACATGATGTTCGCTGTCGCCAACCATCAATCCTTTGCGCGCCATTTCTCCATCTCCTTATTCTTCTGTAATGCTTTAATCACGTCCAATCGACTATGATGAGAATTATAAGCGCATCGTCTTCACTATCAAGATGATAAAGTGGCATCAGGCTCGTCCAAGTTCAGAGAGGGAGGCTCTCGATGAATCGCAAGTTGATTGCTGTTATCGTGGTGGTCATCGTAGTCGCCGCCGGGTTGGCGGTCACCAGACCTTGGCTCTATTTCGTCAACCGTGAAGTCAACGAAGCGTTTCCCGGCTTGACGGATGCACAGCGCGAGGCAGTCGCCAATATGCCGGAAGATCAGAAACAGGCGCTGATCGACATGGCGAAATCAACGCGCAAAATGGTGGAAGACACCGCTATCGCTCAGAGCGGCGCCGACACAGTCGTGCCGGCAGCTGAGCAGGCCATGCCGCCTGACATGCCCGACGAGCCGACCGTGCTCGTGATGGGCTCTTTCATCGACATCGACCCGATCCACGGCGCCGAGGGCAGCGCGACCATCTACGAATTGCCGGACGGCGAGCGCGTTCTGCGCTTCGAGGACTTTCGTTCCAAGAACGGACCGGATCTGCATGTCTACTTGTCAACGGAAGCGCCGACAAGCACCTTCGCCGGCCTGGGCGCCAATGAAATCCATCTCGGCGCCTTGAAAGGCAATGTGGGCAACCAGAATTACGATATTCCCGCCGATGTTGACTTGAGCACATACCGCAGCGTCGTCATTTACTGCGTGCCCTTCCGCGTGGTATTCAGTACCGCGGCTTTCGCCTAAATCGTCGACGCTGGATGGCACATCTAGTCGAAGGCGCGGTAACGCCACTCGCCGCCCACCATCGTACCCAAGACCTTGAGCTCGAGGATTTCCTCGGGCTCAACCTGATAGATATCGCGATCGAGCACGATTAGGTCAGCGAGGAAGCCCTCAGCCAATTTCCCCAATCTGTCTTCCATTCGCGCCGCATAAGCCGGTCCATGTGTGAAACCGAGAAGCGATTCATGCAGACTGAGTCGCGCCTCCGGGTGCCAGCCACCGGCCGGTTGGCCGTCGCGCTCGCGGGTTACCGCGGCATGAATTCCGATGAAGGGATCAAGGGGTTCCACCGGCGCATCGGAGCCAAAAACCACGCGCGCGCCCTGATCCAATTGCAGGCGCGGATTGTAGGCGTATACGGTTCGCTCGCCCCAATAGCGCACGGCAGTGATCCTGTCGGTGGTGGCGTGGATGGGCTGCATGGAGGCGATGACATCCAGTTCCGCCAGGCGACCGGCATCGCTCGGATGAATAATCTGGACGTGCTCAATGCGATGACGCCGATCTTGAGTCTGGACGCCTCGTTCCGCTTCCTCGCGGCGCACGACTTCGAAGACATCCAGCGTGTCATGAACCGCTTTGTCGCCGATGGCGTGAATACACGACGGCAAGCCGAATGCGCTGGCGCGGCTGACGTATTCGATCATCTCTTCCTTGTCGACGACAGCCATTCCGTAGTTGCTCGGCTCGCCCTGATATGGCTCGAACATCAGAGCAGTCTTTGGTCCCAACGCGCCATCGGCGAAGAGTTTTAGCGCGCCGATGCGGATCCAATCATCGCCGAATCCGCTGCGAATACCGGAATCCAGCGCCGCGCCCAGCCACTGCTGATTGATCTGTTTCAGCGCGCGCAATGACAACTCGCCGCGTTCACGAAGCACTTGCAAGGCAGCCAAACAAGATGGTTCGTCGAAGTCATGAATCATCGTGATGCCACAATGCAGCGCATGGTTTTGCGCCTCCAGCATCAGGTCCGCCAGCTCGTCGACAGTCGGTCTCGGTATGCGTTCGCTGACCAGATCCATCGCCGTCTCCAGTAAAATCCCGGTCGCCGCGCCATCAGCATCGCGCTGGATCTGACCGCCCTCGGGGTCGGAGGTGCTGTCGCTGATGCCGGCGCGCTGCAGTGCCGCCGAATTGACCCAGGCGGCATGTCCGCTCTTGGCGCTTAAATAGACGGGATGCGCTGGCGCGACCGCATCAAGATCTTGCCTTGTCGGAAACGCGCGGTCGGGCCACAAGTCTTGCGCCCAGCCTTGTCCCTGCACCCAAACTTCCGCAGGCGTCTCGTGAACGCGCTCCCGCACCCGTTCGACCGCAATCGATTTGTCGGAAACTTCAAATACATTGACCGATCGCATCGCGAGAGCTTGCGCCTCCCAGTGCAGATGCGCGTCGGTCAGCCCGGGCAGGACCGTCTTGCCGTCCAGATTGACGAACTTGGTCGCCGCATTTGCCAGCCTCCGGACTTGGTCATCGGCGCCCAGCGCGACGACGCGGCCGTAGCTGAGGGCGATAGCCTGGACGCGTGGCTGCTTGTTGTCCAGCGTAATGATATTCCCGCCCAGGAGAATGGTATCAATCATGCATCAGTCCTCGTTCAGTTTCTTCAATTCCAAAGCGATTTCCGCCCCGGTGGGCGCGCTTTCCAAGCCGGCGCGGGTCACCGAATACGCCGCTAATTTCCCCGCCAGTCGCACAGCGGTGGCCACGTCACCGCCCAGGACAGTAAGCGATCCCAGAAGCGCCGCCGCGAAGACATCGCCCGCGCCCGTCAGATCGCGTGGCTCAACCGCGATGCTCTCGTAATGGCGCGTTTCGCCAGCGACGTAATAGGCGCCGCCGCTGCGTCCCTTGGTCACGACCAGATGCTTGCATACCCGCCGCATCTCATCGGTCAACTGCGGAAACTGATGGACATCCTCTTCACTGTATACGACGATGTCGATTTGCTTCAACACGTCTTCATCAAACCAGGGGCGGAACTTGACCAAGCCGCCGTCGTCCCAACGCCGCATCATGCCTTGCAAAGTGAGCATGGTTGTCGCATCAGGAAATTCGCGCGCCCACTCCCGCGGATTGATCTCGGCCGCCAGCGGACCCAAGTGCACATAAGGCGCGGACCGCCAGACTGTTGGCACGTCGCTCAACGAGATTGGGCTGGCGGTCGCGCGCACATATTGCTGGCGTCCGTTTTCGCTGTAGACATTCTCATAAGTAAGGGATTGCTCACTTGGGACGACAACGAGCTCCGCATTTTGCCGTAGTTGGTCCAGCAGCGGCTCGTCCGCGGCGGCGCTGGACACGATGCCGACTCGGTGGCCAAAGGCGGCGTACGTAGGCGCGGCGTACGAAACAGTGCCGCCCAACATGCGCCCGCCCGGCACGAGATCGGCGGTCATGTGTCCGATTAGCAAAACGTCAATTTCTGTCGTCAAGGATGCATCTCAACAGGCGTGGATGGATGACCGCGCGCCGACGCAATGGCTACGCTTATCACGGGACGAACAGCAGCCGAGTCGTCTATTTGGGGACGATCGTCACCTTGCGCGCGCGACCTTCGCCCACGCTGCGGGTGGTCACATCCTGACGGTCCCGCAGCGTCAGGTGTATGATGCGCCGTTCGTTGGCGTGCATCGGCTCAAGCGTGATGGTTCGGCCCTGCTGCACGGCTTGTTTGGCCAAGCGCTGCGCCAAGCCGCGAAGCCGGTTTGATCGCCCGGTCTTGTAACCGGCCACATCAATGATGACGTTCGCTCGCCGTTCCAGGCGCCGGCTGCAGATCAAGCGCACGATATGCTGCAAACAGGACAGGGTTTCGCCGCGGCGCCCGATCAAGCGGTTGATGCGCGCCCCGGTGAGATTGAGCATCCAGTGTGGCGCATCGTCCTCATCGTCGTCAGTGCGATGCACCTTGACTTGCGCCTCGATTTGCATTCTCTCCAACAGTTCGACCAGCACTTGCCGGCCGACGATGGCGTCTTCATCGAGGTCTTCTTCGCCGACTTCCGCCAGCGGCAATCGCTCCTGCTCCTCGGGTTCATCCGTCTCCGGCTCAGCCTCTTCCTCGACCGCCTCGCTCTTGCGCCGGCCGATCAATACAATGCGGACCCGCGCCTCGCGCGCGCCGAATCCGAACAAGCCGGTGTTCGGTTCTTCGAGTACTTCAATCATCACATCGCCGGGCGTCGCATTGAGTTCAGCCAAACCTTTGCTGATCGCCGCATCGACTGAATTGGCGGTTACTTCGATCATCTCCATGGTTCAGGTCCTTTGTTCGAGATGCAACCGTGGCAACAGGTTATTTCTTGCGCGGCTTCTTCTTCCTGCGCTTTCGAGTCTTCTTGACTGGTTCGTCTTCCTCGAAAACGATCTCCACTGGCGCATCGTCGGTTTGCTTTTTCCGGAATAGCTTGTCCAGAACATTGCGCCCTTGCGGGCTGTATTGCACGATGCCGATGAGATTGGACGTGACAAAGTAGATCGACAATCCCACCGAAAAAGTCATCGAGAAAAAGCCGAACATGATGGGCATGATGGTCGTCATGCTTTGCATCATTTGTGCTTGTCCGCCGCGCGGCTTGTCATCTTCATCATCGTCATTCTTGTCTGATTTCTGCTTTGTCGTCATCATCGTTAGCTTTTGCTGCGCCCAGGTTGTAACAAGAACGAGTAGCGGCAGAAGCAGCGAATAGTGGGGGTTCTCGGTCGGCGCCAGCGTCAAATCCAATTCGGGCAGAATGCTCGCCAACTGCGGAATCGGGGTCCACATGCGCTGGAGCGGGATCAGAGAATCCAAGCCAGGAATGAGCAGGCGCTCAGACAGATCCACCAACTGAAACGGCGTGGCGGCCAGCGCGAAAAAGATCGCTTGATACAGCCCAATCAGAATGGGGAACTGAATCACCATTGGGAAGCAGCCGCCAACCGGATTGACTTTGTTCTCCCGATAAAGTTTCATCTGCGCTTGCGATAGTTTTTCTTTGTCGTTCTTATACTTTTCCTGGAGTTTCTTGAGCTGCGGCTGAACCTGCTGCATTTTCCGCGAGGATTCTTGCTGCTTCGCCAAGAGCGGATAAGTCAGGAAGCGAATGATGACCGTCAATACGACAATCGCCAGGACAATATCCTGGTTTAGGGCGGCATAGAGCCACGCCAGGATCGTCACGAACGGATTAAGAATTAAGTCCCACATTCAGACATGCCCCCGTCGACGGACTAGCGCGGATAGACCCAGTTCTGGCGGCCATCGACCTCGAACGCTATCAGCAGCCGGCCGTCATGGACTGAAGTCACAATCAGGAGCGGCTGATCGATTTTCAACGTGTCGCTCGGCATCAGAAGCAGCATGTCGCCCAGCAACTCCGGCAGAGCATCCACTTCGCGAACATTGATCGGTACGCCATCTCGTTTGTCAAGCCAATAAACCTTGCCATCTCGCGAAGCGACGATCACCCGTTCCATGTAGGCCAGAGGTCCCGCTCGTATGCCCCGGTCCGCAACTTGGTTCGACCAGATTTCGGCCAGGTTCCTTTCGCTGTCTAGCGCGTGCACGAAGCCGCTGAGATCAGCCACATAGACGACGCCGTTTTCGTCAATCGCCGGCGTACCCCATACCCAGTTCTGCGTCTCATAACGGCTGAGTATCCGCCCGTCAAGCGAAATCTCAAAAAAGCTCTTATTGAAGCTGCCGACGTACAGGCGGTCATTCGCCAACAATGGGGTGGATGCGACGCTGCCGCCCAAATCGACCGACCAGACCAGATGCCCTCTGCTGCGGTCGAGCGCGTATAGGTGGTGATCAATCGAGGGGACGATGATCATGTCCCCAACTAGAAGCGGCGTCGCCCAGACGCCCTCCTCCGTATGGAAGCGCCAAACCTCGCGGAAATCATCAAGCGACAATGCGCTCAGACCGCCATTCTGATACGGCACGTAGAGGATACCGTCCGCCACGAGCATGCTGGCGACGATCTTATCCTGCAGGGGAATCGACTGTTTCACCTCAAGGAGAACCGAATCCACCAACAGCAGCACCCCGCTATTGGCGGCGACGAGCATGGTTTCCGCGTCAATGACAATCGGCAGCGAATAGAATTGCGCGCCGTCGTTGTTGGAGCCATGCAAGATCCAACTGCGGGGATTGTTCTCGCTGTCCAGCATCGCTTGGCCGTTTACCGGGTTAATCAGGCGCAGCGGCGCGCCGTTCACTGGGCTCAGAATGGCGACATCATTATTGTAAGCCAGCGCTATGTTCGGCTCGCCATTGACGGTAATCATGCCAACAGCGGGCCAACTGACGCCCATGCGAGCGCCGACGCATCCAGATATGGCGAACAAGGCAAAGACCAGGCAAAGAGCGAGCCAGCATCGCCTGCGATTCGTTTTAGACAAAATTACTCCTTCGGCGGAACGGGATCATAACCACCTGGATTCAGAGGATGGCAGCGCATGATCCGTCTAATTCCCATCCAAGTCCCCTGCACCGGGCCATAAGCCTCGATGGCTTCATACGCATAGACCGAGCATGTCGGCGTGAAGCGACAGGCGCTTGGGAGCAGCGGCGAGATGAACCGCTTATACGCCCGAATTGCATTCAGCAGCGCCCAACTGAGCATCTCAGCAGCTTTCCATTAGCTGCGCCCGTTGCAGCAGCTCATACAATATACGATACATTTCGCTGAATGGTTGCCGGATGATGGCGGGCCGCGCCACGACGACGACATCAAATCCTTGATGCATTTCGCCATGTAAGTGAGCGAGTATCGCTCGCAACCGGCGTTTGCATTTGTTGCGGGCAACGGCCTTCCCAAGTCGCTTTGACGTCACGATCCCGTAACGATTTTGAGGCAACTCGCTTGCGCAAACGCTGATCTTAAGGTCGCGATGGCGACAAGCGGAGCCCGAACGCTGTACCCGAGCAAAGTCGGATGGTCGGCGCAACCTCAATGCGGATTTCATCAATTAGCTGGCGTTCCAGTTTGTCTTCTTCACATGGTTGGGCGATACGGCAAGTTGGTGACGACCCCGCAGGCGACGAGCCTTGAGAACGCGCCGTCCGCCGCGGGTGCTCATGCGCTTTCGGAATCCATGCACACGCTTACGCCGGCGAACCTTCGGCTGCCAGGTACGTTTGGTTGACATTGATTTTGCCTCTGTCTCGTATTGTCTTGCACCACAAAGGACAAGTATAGTCGAGCAAGGTCGGCGGGTCAACCGCTGCTTGGACTTCCCCGCGCTCGCCAATCTATTTGCGATTCACCTTGGACGGCATCTGTTGAGCGATTCTGGCTAGAATCTTACCATCCAGGTAGCTATCTTTCGTGCAAGTGCCGCTTGACTGAATCCCCAACGATACGTTAGGATTGCAGCGTCGTAAAACCTGCTATCCCGCTGACATCACATTTGCGCCGACATCTTTCACGTAACGAGCGATTAAGGGAGGTCCCTCGCCTTGCTCCCGGCACAACATTGGGCATATAGTTTTTCAATCGGCGCTGAAGACATTGATGGCATCACCAACCTCCTGCTAGATAAAGAAACGCCCCTCTCGGCTGGACAACTCGCAACTGAGATCATCCGCAAGCGTGAAGCGAACCTGCGCCAGCAACTGCAGGAGCAGTACCAGGATACCAAAGTCTACCGACCGGCCGACAGTTTCGAAGTCGGCGATCGGCTCATCTTTTCGCAGTTCGATTACGCCACCGCCAGCGTCGTTGGGCTGCGGACCGGGCAAAGCATTGACCTGAGGCCGCTGAGAATTGCCGCCGTCAGCTTCGACGACGCCAGCTACGACGGCGAGAACGGACAGCGAGAGTTCGTAGTCGAATACGAGGACGAGCACCCGCTCAACAACCCGGAATTGAACCGCCACCCCAGCAAGGTGGACTTCAATTATACGTTAGAAGACATCCTCAACGATCCGTCCACGAACATCATTGACCAAGTGAACGATGCCTTGGAGCGCAATCCCGATCTCGTGCGCATCGCCGGCACCTGGTTCGTGCATGAACTGATGGTTGAGGTCGACATCGGTCACTTGCATTTGGCGGAAGCCGTGCTGGACATGCATGGAGGCGGACCGCTCGAGACCGAGCGCATTCTAAATGAAATCGGCGGGCTGGGCGGCGCGCCAAAGCCTTTGCAGATTTTTTCTCTCAACTATGCGATGAATGAAGACGAACGCTTTGACGAAGTAGGACCGGCCCGACAGGTCCTCTGGCATTTGAAACTGCTGCTGCCGCGCATGGTTCGGCAAGTGCCGGCTATCCTGCAGTATGAACCAATCGAGTATGACCGGCAACTGCTGACCGCAGATATGCTGCAATTGGAATACGATCTGGATGATGAGCATTCGCCGATTACGTCGCCGCCGCCCGAAGACGAAGTCATGCTGACCTTGACTTATCCTCACCGGCGCGTCGGCACGCTGCCGATCAATTCCGAAACCAAGTACATCTTCCCCGATGCGAAAACCCCGCGCATCGCCATTACCATGGTGGATGCAATCGACAAAGAAGAATTCGCCTGCTGGGTGGTGCACGAATTCAAATACGTATTTGGCTTGGCGCCCATATACCAAAAGCATCATCTTCCGGTTGGCGCCTATGTTTACTTGAACCGCACTGACGAACCGAGCCGCATCGAAATCGAATTTGACGATTATCGGCCGCGCACCGAATGGATCCCGCTGGTAGAGCGGACCGAAAATGACCGTTTGCGATTTAAGACAGCCAAGCGCGCAATTGGCGCCGATTACGACGAACACATCATTGTCGGCGTAAGCAATCTGCCCGAGGTCGATAAACTTGGCAAGGACATACAAACGAAGCGCGTAACACTGTCGGAACTCTTGCGCAATTTGGTCACCGAATTGAGCCGGCAAAATCCGCAAGGCTCGGTACATTCCAAAGTCTTGTACAGCACTTTGAACATCTTGCGCCGCTGCCCGCCTGGTCCGATGTTTGCTACGCTCATCTCTAATCCAGACTTTGAATACGTCGGCGGCAACTACTGGAGACCCGGCGTGCAGCCGTAAGGAATCACCAATGCCGCTCAATTATCTCATCAAGCCGAGCGTCGAGACCAAATTCTACATCGATTTTGATTGGTGGGAGCAAAGCCGCGATGATCTGCAGATCTATCTGCGCACGCATTTGACGCCCGATCAGCAGAAATCGCTGGAGCACAAAGACCTCGGCGAAGTCTATGATTATATTGACCCGCAGACGGGCGAAGTTTCTCAGATGGATGCCCTCGGCCTGGCAATTCGCGAGTCCGCCATGCGCGATGACTTCATCACTGAGCATATCGGTCTGATCGACAGCGTATTCCGCGTCTTGCTCGTCAACGGCAATGATCCTCTCAATGCGCTTGAACTTGCGGATCTCACCGGGCGCGATGCCTCAACGATCCTGAAAACGATCGGCGGCCTTCGCATTTACCGCGGCATTCGGCCCTATCACGCAAGTGCCGGGATTGAAGGTTAAGCAATGGCGCGGGTGATCAACACCAACAGCCCCGGCAAGCGCCGCAACGCCCACATGCGCACCATCGCCGAGCTACTGCGCCATCTCAGCCAGCAGCGAGACGTCAATCAGCAAACGAAAGATATGGTCGCGATGCTCGTCTTCTGCTTGCGCGGCGTCGATCAAACGGTCGAAGAGTCGATTGTAGCCTGGGAAAAGCGCGGATATTGGAAGAAAGCGGACGACTTTCAGCAGAAGTGGTGGTGGTCCTCGCTGATGGCGGATGCGATTGAAAAGCTCCTGCGCGAAGGCGCCTGGGACGAAATTCCCGAGACCATGATCAAGCTCTACCCACATTTCGCCGATATCCAGATCAACAGGATGACCCGCGATCCGGCTGACTGGGACGGGGCCTACGCCAGGCTCATGGATCGCTAAGCGCCTCGTTCTAGCTGCCGCGCATTCGCCCCGATTTGGCGCCAAAGCCGCGTCATTCCGTTGGCGCCATTTCCCCTTGCCGGCATTCAACTTCCGTTGGCAGGTTTCTAGGCAATTTGCCTAAGACTTTATATACTATGTCCAAAGATTCAATGTCGCCGCCGGCAGATTGGATCCAAACGGCATTTCTGTGAGAGACCAAAAGCGTCAGCATGGCCGCCGACACAGCTTCCGAACCAAAATCCGACGATGAATGTCGAATCGAGCGATTCACCTGGTTTGCCGTCGTCGGCGTCTTGGTCATCACCGGCGCGCTTCCCAGTTGGTTGACTTTGCACAACGGCGTCACGCCGCTGGCGACGGGCTGCATTTTGATGCTCTCCGGTTTCCTGCAGTATCGCCGAGGCTTTCGCGTCGGGTACTTGACCTGGGTCGCCGGGACGCTGCTGCTGGTCTCCGCGGGCTTCAATTTCGCGAGCAGACCCGATCTCGACTTGTCGCTGATCGCCATCGTCGCCGCCATCATTGTCGTCGGCGCCGGCATCTTCACCCGAGAAACTTAATTTCGAAATTTTGACAACAGATTGCCGAGCCAGACCATGAGCATCACACGGACGCAAGAACTGACAGTGGAAGAAATACGCAAACTTACTCTACCCTTGAGCACGCATGTACTGTCGGGCGAGGGACTGTTGGACCGGCCGGTTTCCTGGACCACAATCATCCATCCCGAAGACGACATTGCGTCAAAGTCGGTGCAAAAGCGCGAGCTCATCTTGATCGCGTCGGTGAGCAACCCGCCAAAAGCGCATAATGACACCGAACTTGTGCAATGGGCGGCCCGCGCCGGCGCCTCCGCCGTTGTCTTTTGCGGCAAGGTGAGCACGATGGCGCTTGCCGAGTCGAAGTCACGCAATTTGCCCGTCCTGGCGCTGCACGGCGAAGTTCGAATCCGCGAGGTCGAGAAGTCGATCATTAGCTTGCTGGTCAATCGCAAGGGTCAGATCGAAAGACGCGGCACGCAAATTTATCGCCAGCTCACGCAGATTTCGTCGCGCAATGAAGGCATGGATGGCCTGGTGGTCGCGATGGCGCGTCTGACGAAGAAGACGGTCATCGTGCACGACAAGCGCCTGCATCCCCTCTCGCACAAACTGCAGCCCGAATTCGCCGGCATCTGGGACGATATCGAGTATTTCCTGAAGAAGCAGGACAACTTGCCGGTCGAGCTTCACGATCGGCATCGGGTCGTCGAAGTTGACCCGCCAGTTCTAATGCAAGCCTTGCCGCTATCCGGCGTGGCAAGGTTGGTGGCGCCGGTCATCTCCAAGAGTCTGGGGCGGGGCTACCTGTCAATCATTGGGCGCGAGAGCGATCTCGATGAGATTGATCAACTCGTATGCGAACACGGCGCCGCCGCCTGCGCGCTGGAAATGGCCAAGCAGAAAGCGGTGAACGAGACTGAAAAGCGGCTGCGCGGCACTTTTCTCGATCGGCTCTTGCTCGGCGATGTCAGCCAGCAGGAAGCCATCCGCCAGGGCGAGCGCTTCCAACACGATATGACGCAGAGCCATGTCGCCTTCGTGCTTTCCTGGCGCGGCGACGGTCAGCCGTCGCTCCGGCGACTGGAAACAATCGTCAACGCGACAATCACGCGGCAGCAGGCGGAGGCGCTGGTATGGATGCGCGAACGCGAAGGCGAAGTCGTCGTTTTCCACGCGACTGACTTTGAAGATCCGATCGATCACAGCCTGGCGCTTTCGGAGGCCTTCAGCCAAGAGATCAAACGGCGGCATCCGCTCAATCGAGTGGCGATCGGATTGGGTCAAGTGGCGCGCGAGGTCAACGTCTGGCGGTCCAGCTATCGCGACGCGGTCCAAGCGAAAGAGCTAGCTGAACGGTTGCAAACTGATATTCCCCTGTTCATTGGAGATCTGGGCGTCTATCAACTGATCCTTAGTCTGTCTGATCGAGACAAGCTGGCCGACTTCTGCGAACTCACATTGGGGACGCTCACGGAATATGACACGCGCCAGAACGCCGACCTGATAAAAACGCTGGAAGCATTCTTCAATTGCCACGGCAACCTGTCGCAGACCGCCGAGTCCCTGATTGTGCATCGCAACACATTGCTTTATCGAATGAATCGCATCAACGAAATCGCCGGGATAGACCTCAATCGTCCGGAAACGCGCTTGGCACTGCATCTGGCACTGACGATTCGCCGACTCTTGTCCCTCGGTTAGCATCCGGTGGCTCACTTTGTTTCGTCTAATCGATGACAGGGGCCGAGGTTCGCGTCATCGCTGTCGACAAATGATAAAGAATGGCAGCGGGCGTCCTTGTACATTTTGCCCAGTGGTTCGGCGATATTATCCATAACATCTTTCAATGCCGCTGCGCCGCAAGCCTGCTAGAATAAATGAACGAATTGGGTTATGATCATATTCATAGCGCTTGGGTCCTGTGGTGGACTAAACTTGCATTGCCCATGCGTAATATATTGTTTCAGGGACCGGCTCAACTTATCTTAAGGGTGAGATATGTCTCGCATACACGATTTGCCAAGCGACCATCCCTTCGCCGATCTTCACCCGATTGATCGGGACCATCGCGACGCCTGCGCCCTGATATGTTCGGTGCGCAAAGGCGGGCAGGCGACGCATGGCAACGTCAAGAGGACCATTGAAGCGCTCACCCGCATGGGCCACCGTACCGGTTATGTGAATGGCGAGGGCGACGGCGTCGGCGTCATGACCGACATACCCCGTCAGCTCTGGACCAAGTGGCTGGCGGAAGCGGGCTTGCGTTCGTCGCTGGCGACCGATCGCAACTTTTGGGTCGCCCATGTGATGATCCCGGCGCATGACCGCAGGCGCGCTCAAAACATCGTCGACCAGATTTGCCGCCAGATCAGCGAGGTTGGCTTGCATATACTGCTTGACCGCGCGGGCCGCGTGAATCCGCAGGTGCTGGGTCCCAACGCCGAGGCTAACGAGCCCGTCTTCTGGCAAATAGCCGGCATCAATGGCCAGATCCAGTCGGAGAAACTGGATCGCACGCTCTTCGAGTTGCAAGTGCAATTGGAAAGCGAGCTCGAAGTCCACTTTCCCTCGTTCTCGGCGCATAGCGTCGTCTACAAGGTGCAAGGCACGATTGAGATTTTGCGCCGCTACTACCCCGAACTGCGCGACCCGGATTACGCCTCCTCAATCACCATGGGGCATGCGCGTTACAGCACCAACACCAATCCTATATTCGAGCGCGCCCAGCCCTTCAACCTCATTGAGCACAATGGCGAATTCAACACCATTTCGCGCTTCCGGCTGGAATCGGACATGCTGGACATCCCTATGGTGGAGAACGGTTCTGATTCTCAGGATGTCGACCGCACGATTTATGCGCTCTGCATGCGCCATGGTCTGGATCTCATTGAGGCGATGGAGCATATCTTCCCGCCCTTCGAGCACGACCTAATTCAAAATGCGCCCGAAATACACGATATGTACGCCGAAATGAGACAGTCTTTCGGTCCCTTCGCCCAGGGTCCCGCGGCTGTTGTCGCGCGGCTGGGCAATGAGGCTGTCTTCAGCGTCGATGCCTTGGGCTTGCGCCCGCTCTGGTATGGCGAAACGGAAAAAGAATACTTCGTCACTTCTGAGCGGGGCGTTTACGCTCTCGACTCCATGTCGGTCAGCCCGAAGCCGATGGCGCCTGGCGAGAAGATCGCGATGAAAGTCAACACCGGGCAGCCGATCCAGGTGATGGATTACCCGGCGATTCAGCAATACGTCTACAGCCGATATCGCGATCGCCAGCCCTTCGAGCTCTCACCCGGCGGCATTTGGAGCGCCGAAGTTGATCACGCGACTGCATCGCCGACGGCGACCTACCCCATCCGCCCGGCATCAAATGGCGGCGGGCAGTTGCAAGCGCAGGCGGCGCCCGTAGCCGTTCTGGAGCGCAGCGCCGAATCGCAGAGAGCGGCGATTGAAATGCCATGGTCCGATTCGCCGGTCAAGGTCAACGCGGCCGTCATGGCGGGCTTTGGCTGGGAGCGCTATCACGTAGAGATCGTGAAGGCCCTTTCCGAGAGCGGAAAAGAGCAGATCGGGTCGCTTGGCTGGGATGGCCCCCTGGCGGCGATCAGCAATTCGCGAGCTAACCTCGCCGACTTCTTCAAAGAGACGATCGCTGTCGTGACCAATCCGTCGATCGACCGCGAACGCGAACAGGCGCAGTTTTCTTCGCAAGTCTTGATCGGCTGCCGACCGGAAATCGCAGCCGGTCGCGAAGCCGACGCCACCCTGATCCGACTGGAAATCCCGCTCTTGCTGGATGCCATCCCCGAAATCGACGATATCGAGCGCATTCGGGATATCGCCAGCAAGCACGGAACGATGCTCATTCAAGACTTGGCCGAGACCTTCGAGGACAGAGCCGCCTTCTTTTCGATGGGCTGTCCAATGGACACAAGCGTCGACCAGGCAGTCGAGTCTTTGCAGAAGCGAGTGGTCGAGGCGGTGTTAGATGGCGCGCAATGCATCATCCTCGACGACAGCGCCATCGCAGCGGGCGAGGAGCTGTATATCGATCCGCTATTGGCGATTGCCGCGGTGGACAAAGCGCTTCGACTGGCCGATCACGCGCCGAATCTGCGACGCCGGGTCGGCTTGGTCATCCGTACCGGCGCCTTGCGCGATCTGCACGATTTGGCCATCTGCCTGAGCCTGGGCGCCAATGCGATCCTGCCTTACGCGATGTACGCTGTGGCTCTGGGCACGGCGCCGCGCGGCAGCAGGAAACCGCTGGTCATGGAACAAGTTGAATCCTCAATGGGCAATGCCTTGAAGGCAATCCATGCCGGTTTGCAGAAGATCACGTCGACAGTCGGCTGCCACGAGCTGCGCGGATATGGGCATAGCTTCAGTTCCATTGGCTTGTCGCAGAATATCAATGACTTGCTCGGCACGCCGAATTACTTCGGCTCGGCCGGTCGCGGTCTCACCTGGACATCGGTTTATAACGACGCCGAGGAACGCGCGCAGGAATTCCGCGGCGAGGTGCGCGCCCGCTTGAAGAACCCGGACCGCTTCTACCCCAAGATGTGGAAGAAGGCCGAGGCGGTCGCCCACGGCGAACTTCAATTCGATGAATACACCGAGACCCTGCTCAAGCTGGAAGAAAACATGCCCGTCTCTATTCGGCACGTTCTCGGGCTGAAAGAGAGCCAGACGCCGGTCGAGCCGGATGAAGTGGATATCAGCATCAATGGCTATGACATGCCGGTTCTCATCAGCGCGATGTCCTTTGGCTCGCAAGGCGAATTGGCTTATCGCTCCTACGCCGAGGCGGCCCACCTGCTCAACATCATTTGCATGAACGGCGAAGGCGGCGAGATTCACGACCTGCTCGGCCGGCACCCGCGCAATCGTGGACAGCAAGTCGCTTCAGGTCGCTTTGGCGTCAACATCGCCTTCCTGAACGCCGCCGATTATATCGAGATCAAAATCGGACAGGGCGCGAAACCGGGCGAAGGCGGCCATCTGCCGGGCTACAAAGTCACCGAGCAGATCGCGGCCGTGCGCAGTACGACGCCGGGCGTCGGCTTGATATCGCCGAGCAACAACCACGACCTCTACTCGATTGAAGACCTCGCCCAATTGATTGACGAACTCAAGACCGCCAACCCGCACGCCAAAGTGTCGGTAAAGCTGCCGGTTGTTCCTGGCATTGGCATCATCGCGGTCGGCGTCGCCAAAGCGGGCGCCGATATCATCACGATTACGGGCTACACCGGCGGCACTGGCGCCGCGCGCGCGCATGCTCTGCGGCACGTCGGCTTGCCGGCAGAAATCGGCGTCTGGCTTGCGCATCGTCATTTGATCGAAAGCGGCTTGCGAGATGATGTCGAGCTGTGGGTCGATGGCGGCATGAAGAGCGGTCGCGATGTGATCAAGATGGTATGTCTGGGCGCCAACCGTGTCGGATTTGCCACTCTGGCGATGGTGGCGCTCGGCTGCACGATCTGTCGCGGCTGCCAGGACGGCACCTGCCATGTCGGCATCACGACGCATGTCAAGACCAAGGAAGAGGCTGAGAAACGGGACTTCAAAGCTTTCCGTCCCTTCGAGGAGCGCGGTTCGCCGCATAGCATCGTCACCATGTTCGACGCCTTGGCCGATGACATTCGCAAGTGGGCGGGGACAATGGGCGTCAGCAGTTTGCAGGACATCGTCGGGCGAGCTGACCTGTTGTATCAGCGCTCTCACCATGACCGAATCGATCTGACGGGCCTGCTGCGCCCGGTCCCGCGCGCGCAGTTGACGCCGGCGCAACCGGGCGGCCGCCGCATCTCGCGCCCGCGCAACACCGTCAGCAAGCAGATTACCGATATCGTCACCGAATATGTCGACAAAGGCGAATACGAGTTGACCTATGACGACGAGCAAGTCATGGCGATGGATCGCGCCTTGGGCACGCATTTGGCCGGCGCCATCAAACGCCAGGATGTGCCGCAAGCCAACCGCATCCGCGCCATCAATCTGTCATTCAGCAACTCGGCGATCCCTGGCAATGGATTGGCTGCCTTCATCGACGACCCGGTCAATGTGCTGGTGGAGGGCGGCGCGCAAGATGGAGTCGGCAAATGCGCCGCGGGCAGCAAAGTCTCGATCCTCAAGGGGCTCAACCACAACGGACGGCGGCTTGATGGCTCGGTGGGCAAGAGCTTCGCTTATGGCGCGCAAGGCGGTCTATTCATCGTACAGGGCGATGCCGATACCCGCGCCTGCATCCGAATGAGCGGCGCTGATGTGGTCTTCGGCGGTGAAATCGTGGAACCGCTGAACGACAGCCTGGGCGGTCTGGGCGCGCGCGCCAATCTCAAAGGATACGCCTTTGAGTACATGACTTCCGGGCGCGCGGTTGTTCTGGGCGATCCCGGTCCCTGGATGTGCGCTGGTATGACCGGCGGCGTCGTCTATCAGCGTGTTCAGCCGAATATGGGCTTGACCATCGAGGCGATTCAAAGCCGTATCGCATCGGGTTCAGTCGTAGAGATTCAACCGCTGGAAGACGAGGGACACAACGATGTTCGTGAGCTCTTGAACGAGTACATTCGTACGTTAGAGGAAAATCACCAATCGAGCGCGGCCGAGCCGCTGTATCCGTTGCTGAAGCGACCGAGCGATCACTTCGTCAAGATCGCGCCGCCGGAAGCGCGCAAGATCGTCAACGAGAGTTGATGCGAAACTTGGAGTTGCTTGAGAAGCGCCGGGCTGTGCGCTGCTGCCTGGCGATTATACAGTTCCCGACTTAATCGCTGGCTTTCGCCCCCGGTATCGTCGCCAAGACGCGCCGCGTCTTCAGCGCCAGGTGCAGAATCAAGCGATTGTCCGAATCGTCGAGATCAAGTTCGGCCAATTCGGCGATTCGCTCCAAACGATAAACCAGCGTATTACGGTGCACATCCAGTTCTTGCGCCGCCTTCGCCAGATTGCCGTTGGCGGCGAAGAATCCATTCAAGGTTCGCACAAGGTCACCTTGCTTGCGCTTGTCGTGTTCAATCAAGGGGCCGAGCGCGTCGTGGCAGAAGCGCTGCAAATGCTCCAGATTGCGTTCCTTCAGCGCCAGCAGCAACTGATATAGTTTGAGGTCGCCGTAGAAGGTGGTCGCGTCATAGTCGCTCAACTCGTAGGCGATGCCGACGGCGTCCTTCGCCTCGCGGTAGGCATCGCGCAGGCTGGACAGTCCGTTCGCGGGCCGGCTGATACCGGCCGACACTTGGCCATCTGCGCCGCGAGCCGCCAACTGCGCCCGCACATCCTCAACGCATGATCGCGCGCGCGCCATGGCGACCGCATCTTCCACATCAAGCGGATACAGCGCGACGATGACGTCAACATACTGCCCGACAGCCCCGTTGATGCCGCGCCGAGACATGTCATCACGCACCAATGAGATAGACGATTCCAGCGGTATGGATTGTCCTGATTCGTCCATCGCCCGGTATACTGCGGCCGCGTAACGAGAATCCGGTTGGAAGCCCGTGCGCAAAGCGCGCGTTCGCAAGAGATCATCGTCAGCCGGCGTGCCGCTCAGCCACATTTGAATCCAGTCGCCCCTGGTCTGCTCCACTGCGGATGCTATTGCGCGGTTCTTCGCCATCTCGATCGCGCAGACATCGCCGCCGTAGGTCAATACGAGTCGGTCGAATTCAGTCATGTCGTCGGCGCTGTCAATCACCGACAGGTATCCGGCGACGCGCTTTTCCACTTTGAGCACGGTCGTGTAGCCCAAAGGGCTGGCGATGATGGAGCCGAGCATTGACGGCGCTTCGTCCATGAGCCAATGCTGGAATTCATCATGAGGCGCCGGCAAGGCGCGGACCCGACCATTCAGACCGCGGCGACCCATATAAGGCAAAGTCTGCGCGATCAAATTGCCCGCGTCATCGTGAATCGCGATCGGCTTGCCAGTTGATCGCGCCATCACCTGCAGCAAGCTGTTTAGGTCGCGATTCTCAGCCGAAAGCCGCGTCAGTTGACGTTGAATTTCGATCGCGCGCTCGGTCAGGCGCGCCGCTTGGTTGAGAATCAAGGCGTTCACCGCGCGCTCTACGGTGGTGAGGCTGGTGTCTTGCGGCACTGACAGTAGCGCAACGCCGCAGTCATTGGCTGCGTTCACAGCATCCTGCCCCACCGAGCCGGTTGCCAGTACGCCGTTAACGCCGAAATCCGCAAGTTGGCGCAAGACACTCGAGAGCGTCAGGCGACTGTCGAAGCTCCGCAGGACATCCATCGACACCAGCGCCAACTCGCCGCCATAGATATCGGGAAAGACCGGCGGCTGCGCCCTGATCGTCACCGACCAATTCACCTGTGTATCGGGGTCGCCAGCGACGATGCTCGCGCCCAATGGCAAAGAGTAACGAAGCAAGGATTGAATCGAAGCTGCGTTTTTATCTGACATGACCAGAGTCCATCTGTTGTTTCGACAAGCGCGCGTCTCTATCTTGACGCAATCTGACAAAATAAACAAGAATCTCTATCTTCTTTGTACGCTCTTGCCAATTCTAGCAGCAAACTGGCGAAAAAAAACAGGGCGAATTCAAGTTTAGCAATCGCCCTGCTTCATCGGTTGGTTAGTTCTTACAACTTATCGCGCGCGCCTTACGCCGATTGTCAGGCTTTCGCCCCGCCCCTTGATCTCGAACGATTCCCTCACATATTCATCCGATATCTCACCCGGTCGCAACTGTTCGGCCAAGGTCTCGGCGCAAATGTATCCGCTGAACAACTGCATGACGGCGTCGACTGTATCCGACGCGTCGCAATAGACGATGTCGATGCGGTCATCCAAGGCGAAATCCGCGGTCCTCCGCAGGTTCTGAATGCGGCGAATGAGCTCGCGAGCCAATCCTTCTCTCAGCAGGTCCGATGTCAAGAGCGTGTCCAGCACGACAATGTAGCCGCCATCTTCGACCGCCCCCTGAGGTGTCTGCGCGCGAACCGTGACCTCGCATTCGTGATTGAGGATTTCGAAGCTGGATCCATTCAACTCAACGGTGATGTCTCCACCTTCCAGCAATTTTTCGGCTAATGGACGCACGAATTCCTGCTGACCGTCGCGCAGCGCCGTTTGAATCGCTTTGAAATCCGCGCCGTATTTGCGCCCCAAGTAGCGCGGAAGCGGATTGAGACTGTAGGTCGTCGTGGATTCAAAGGCGCTCGCCTGGTCGGCGCCCATTACGCTGACCGCCTTGATGTTCAGCTGGCCCTTGATCAAATCCGCGTAGCGCTCCACAACCGGCGCTTCCGAGACGTCGCGCAAGGCAAATTGCGCGCCCGCCAAGGGCTGACGAACGCCAAGCTGCGCTTCGTTGCGCGCGGCCAGACCGAGGCTGACCAGGCGCCGCACCAGCGACATTTCTTGCGTCAGGCTCTCATTGACAAGCGCCTCATCACTCAGGGGCCAGCTCGACAGATGCACACTGTCAACTGAAGCGCCGGCCTGTTCAGCCACGAGATTCCGATACATCTCCTCGCTCAAGAAGGGCATCGTCGGCGCCAACAATTGCGACACGGTCTTAAGCGCTTCGTAGAGCGTGGCATAAGCCGAGAGTTTGTCGCTGTCTGCTTCGCTCTTCCAGAAGCGGTCACGGCTCAAACGCACGTACCAATTGCTCATGCGCTCCACGAATTCCTCGATCGGGCGGGTCGCGTTGACCGCATCGTATTCTTCGAATGCGTCTGTCACCGTTCTAATCAGCGTGTGCAGCTCCGCCAGCAGCCACTGATCCAGCGGGTCGCGATCGGACGGCGCGGGCGCGTTTTGCGTCGGCGCCCAGCCATCGATATTGGCGTAGGTGACGAAGAAGCTGTAGGTATTCCACAAGGTGGACCAGAACTTCTTGATCACATCATTGACCAGATTGATCGAAAAGCGGCGCGATTCACCCGGCGGACCTGATGTATACATATACCAGCGGAAGGCATCGGCGCCGGCCTGTTCCAGCACCATCCAGGGGTCGACGGCGTTGCCCAGGCTCTTGGACATTTTCTGGCCATTTTCATCAAGAATGTGGCCCAGGCAAATGACGTTTTTGAACGAGACCGTTTCAAAGAGCATCGCCGCGATCGCATGCAGACTGTAAAACCAGCCGCGAGTCTGATCCACCGCCTCGCAGATATAGTCAGCTGGATGCTGCTCGTCCAGGACCTCGCTGTTTCTCACTGGATAACCCCATTGCGCCACCTGCATGGCGCCGCTGTCGAACCAGACGTCGATCACTTCCGGCACGCGGCGCATCGTTCCGCCGTCTCCATTTGGATTTTCGAATGTGACATCATCGACGTAAGGGCGATGCAGATCAAGCTCGCTGAGATCTTTGCCCGCAAGCTCGCTTAGCTCCTCAACGCTGCCGACGCAGATCATGTCCCCCGTTTGATCATCCGCCCAGACGGGCAGAGGCGTGCCCCAAAAACGTTCCCGGCCCAGCGACCACTCCTTGAGATCGTCAAGCCAGTTGCCGAAGCGCCCGTCTCTGATATGCTGCGGCACCCAATTCACCGTCTGGTTGAGGTCGATCATAAGCTGTTTGTACTTCAGCGTATCGATGAACCAGGTCTCGCGCGCGAAGTACATCAGAGGCGAGCCGTCGCGCCAGTTATGCGGGTAGGTATGCTCATAAGTCTCGCTGCGGTACATCAAGCCGCGCTCGGCCAAGTCGTCGATAATATGCCGATCGGCATCTTTGAACCACATGCCGCGGAAGGACGACACCGCCTCTACAAAGTGGCCGGTTTCATCCACAGTGATCAATACCGGCAGATCGTGTTTACGTCCGGTCGCCAAATCATCGACGCCGTAGGCGGGCGCCGTATGCACGATGCCGGTCCCGTCGGCGGTGCTGACGTAATCGGCCGCGACAACATAGGCGTAGTCTTGCTCAACGGGTAAGAATGTGTACAAAGGCTGATATCGCCAGCCCACCAGATCGCTGCCCCGGAAGCGATTGACGATCTTATACTCATCGGGATCCGACAACACCTTCTCCATGAGAGCGTCGGCCAGGATCAGCTGTTCGGTCCCTTCGCCATCAATCGCGGGACCCTCGACTTGTACGTAATCGACATCAGCGCCGACGGCCAAGGCGGCATTTGCCGGCAGCGTCCATGGGGTCGTCGTCCAAGCCAGCAAATAGACGCCCGGCCGTTCCCGAACCGGAAAGCGCACATAAACACTGGGATCGACGATCGTCTTG
The DNA here is from genome assembly GCA_011523705.1 of Chloroflexota bacterium. Taxonomy (GTDB): domain Bacteria; phylum Chloroflexota; class Anaerolineae; order Aggregatilineales; family Phototrophicaceae; genus UBA6055. Next base: position 117,204 of record WTGC01000140.1, read on the forward strand.
TAGCCTTGCGCCACCTCGTGCGTGCTCAAAGGCGTGCCTGAAGATGGACTGTATGGCACGACCTTGTAGCCGCGGTAGAGCAAGCCCTTATCCCAGAACTGCTTGAGAATCCACCAGACGCTTTCAATGTAGTCGTTGGAAAAGGTGACGTAAGCATCGTCAAGATTGACCCAGAAAGCGGTGCGTTCGGTCAACTTCTCCCATTCGTTGATGTGCTGGAAAACATTGGCGCGACACTTGGCGTTGAACTCGGCCACGCCATATTCTTCAATCTGTCCTTTGTTCTCGAAACCGAGTTCCTTTTCGACCTCGATCTCGACCGGCAGACCGTGTGTATCCCAGCCGCCGCGCCGCAGGCAATAATAGCCCTGCATCACCTTGTAGCGCGGGAACATATCTTTGAAGGCGCGCGACAGCACGTGATGGCTGCCGGGCATGCCATTGGCCGTCGGCGGACCTTCATAAAAGACATATCGAGGCGCATCCTCGCGCCCCATTGTCGTCCGTTCAAAGACTCGATTGAAACGCCAGAAGTCAAGCTGCTGCTGCTCGAGCTTGTTGATGACTTCGCTGCTAACCTGCGGGTTTACGGCTCTAAACATGATTATTCACTGCTCCATGCCACTGATACGAATAGTCTGATGCGATATCTCGCGCGGAACCGCCAGATTCGAATCAGCGAGCAATGACCCGCGGCGCGCGCGCATCTCCATGCGACACCACGTAAGCACCTCCTCGTCGTTGAGGCATCCCCTTCGGGACTGCATATCCGCTGGGATTATGGCGTAAATTGGAATCGGGTAAAAGGGTTAAGTCAGAGGGTTGACGCGCTGCCAGCCACAACGCTTAGCGGCTATTGGATGTTTTCCAAGGCCTCGCGAAGTTCACATTCAACATCGGACAGGTGAGCGCCGTATGGGGTGTCGCTGTATTTTCGCGCCTCCAGCAGCCAATGCTCGATGTTCTGGCGAATAGGCTCTTCAGTCGGCATTTCGTCCGCGCCCAGAGCCCACAGGTAGTATTGCAGCAAGAGCAATTGGGCCGGATCGTCCGCCAGTGCGGGTCGCGCCGCCGTCAAGTGCCGATAGGCTTCGGCGTGCTCGCCCAGCAGATAGCGCGCCTGCCCCAGTTCAAATCTCACGATGTCTGGCGCGCCGGTCTCGATGGCGCGTTCAATGCGTTCGCTCGCGGCGTCATATTCGCCTTGCACAAGGTGGAGCTTTCCCGCGCTGAAAAGCGCCAAGTCGTGCCGCGGCTTGAGTTCCAGCGCCCGCGCCAGCGCCGTTCGAGCAGGGTCGAATTGACTCAGATGACGATAAGTGTTGCCAAGCAAAACCAGGGCGTCGACCGACGCGCGTCCTCTATCGGGCAATGCCTCCAACAACTCGCGCGCGGCTTGATAGTCACACGCAATGAAATGCTGCTGCGCCTGATGATAGGGCGATGCGTCGCGCCGATTGCCCCAGAGGAATAAAAGCTGAATCGTGACGAGCAGCCCGAAGGCGCCAATTCTTGCCGGAAACTGAATGGCCTCCGAACCCAAGAAGCCGACGCCTAGCAGCGCCAGCAATAGAAGAATGGCTATCGCGAGCGATAACTTCGCTGATGCATCCCATTCCGGCAGCCGCCGCGTCAGATCGCGCGCGACCTGCCAGAGCATCATCAGCTGTTCTTCCTCTTGCCCAGGGTCTCGGCGATTGCCTCTTCGATCTTTTCAATTTCATAGTGCAGCAAACTGCCGTATGCCGTGCCCTCGAGCGCGCGCAAAGTCGACTTCCACGCCTGCAGCCCGTGCGCGGTAGAGACCATGCGCTCGCTGGCGCTTTGGGCGTTTTCGCGCTCACCACCCTTCAGGTAATGACGCGACAGATAGTAATTGACGCGAACAGCGTACATGGACGGCATCGAATATAGCGCGGCATGTTTGAAGGATTCCATCGCTGAGTCATGCTCGCCAGCTAACTGCTGCACAAAAGCCAACTCCGCCCAGATGATAGGCTGTGCCGGGGATAGCTGGGCGGCCGTCTGCAGCGCGATAGCCGCTTCGCCATAACTCGCCTGCATGCGGTATCCGTTCGCCAAGGTCATGTAGGCGCCGGCATCGCGCGGGAACATTTGCACGGCGCGGTCGGCCGTCTCTTGCGCCTTCGCCAGTTGGCCGTTGTAGGCGTAGGCGCTGGTCAGCAGCATGAGCAAATCGGGTGTGATCTTGCCACCGGCGAGCACGCGCTCCAGCAATTGAATCGCCTCAGGGAATTTGAGCTTCTGCATCAAGCGGTAAGCCTCGCCATAGCCCGCTCCATATTGGCGTGACTGGCGCGCCAGCAATACACCAACCAGCAGGAAGCCAAGCAGAATCATGCTCGCGGACAGGCATAGCCCGGCGAGGGACATCTGCGCCACCGGAGAAATGTAAGAATCGAGCGGCTCGGTGATGCCATCGGCTAATTCGATCAACACGCCGAGGACAAATACGATGAAGCCCAATGCCGCCAGCGCAACCGAGACGAGCACCGCTATCCAGCCGATCAGACGGCGGAAGGACATGTCCGTTCTCCAATTACCGCGATACATCTTGCAATTCGTCCTTTATAAGACGGCGCGCCTCTTCGATATCGTCGCTCAAGACTGCGCGCAGCGCCTGCGCCTCATCAGCGCTCATGATGACTTTCCATTCCTCCAAGCCCGCCTTCTCGCGCTTGAGCGCTGCCAGCGAGTCGCCCGCCGAATCCAGGTCCCCTCGGCGCTGGTAGACTCGCCATAAGTATAGATGTACCAAGAGCCGATGTCGAGAATCAGGTATTTCCAGGGCCAGCGCGTCACTGAGATGGCGCAGCGCCGCATCGTCCTGCCGCAGTCGCTCTTCTATCATGCCCAGATTATAAGCCGCCACCCACTCATCCGGCGCCAGTTCATGCGCCACCCGCGCCGCCTGCATGGCTTCTTCATATCGGCGCGCCTGCAACTCGACCTCAGCCAAGCCGTTGTAAGCGACCGCCGATTGCGCGTTAAGTTCCGCCATTTGCCGATAATCAGCCCGCGCCGAATCGAGATCGCCGGCCAATCGATGCAGCTCGGCGCGAAATCGAAAATGCTGCGCCTGATCCGGCTTCTCTCGTATTTCCGCCGACATGCTGGAGATGGCCGATTGGTAGTCGCCTCTGCGCATCGCCTTGACCGCCGCTCGGTAATTTTGGGGACCGCGCGGGTCGCGGAAGATGAAGATGCCGGCGACGATCCAGCCCAAGCCTGCCCCGACGAACAGCCCGGTCAGATGAGGGAATGCGAGCGAGCCGATGACGATCGCCAGCGCTGACGGCACGATGATGCCGAGCCAGCGGAGGCGTTCTTCGGTCGGCAGCCGCCCGAGGACAATCACCGACGACCCTAGAATGAAGATGACCAGCAGCAGCGACTGAATGCCCGTCGCGACTGGCGAACCCTGGACCAAGACGTTAAGCGCCAGGCTGGCGAGCCCCGTCGCCGCGAGGAGCGCCAGAAACGCGCGGAAGCGACGCGGACCCAGGAAACTCTGCATTCGCCTAATCATCGACGCGCCCCGTGAAGGCCTTGCTTCGCGCCGTCATCGGGCTTTCGCCGTCGGCGAAGCATAGTTGCTGATCGCAACCGTCATCTCCTGCTGCTTATAGCTATTCACCCGTTTGACGATCATGTCGTGCTGGTCTATCCAGTATGACACCGCCTGGTCTCGGTAGCGGTAACGGCTCGCATTGATCGCGCGATTGCCCAGGAGCACCGTATCTTCGCCGGCATGCTCGACCGGGGAGGCGACCTGCCGCAATACACCGGGGAAAAGCTGCGCGTGTTCAAACATGGGCACAAATACAGCAATGGCGCCAGTGGACTTCTCCGCCAGCTCCTTGATCGTTGAACCGCGGAACACCAGCAGAGGCAGGTCAATCAGGGCATCCGCCGGCAAGTCAACCTCGATATACTTTCGTTCATCTCCGTTCAAGCTGTAGCCGATCTGAATGCGCTCGTCAGTCCGATGGTAGGTCGCCCTTAGCTGCTTTATCCCGCCTTCAAATTTCTCGTTTTCATAACGGATATCGAAACGAACCAGGGCGCCATTGAGGTCTAGGAGCGCTTCAGCAAGGATGGACTTGCCTTCCTCTTGCCGCGCATCCATATCGACGCGGACGAACTTCTCCCCATCCGAATGCGCATGCAAGGTCCAGGATTCCGTTTTCGCCAGCGATTGCCCGTTCTTGGAAAAATGGTAGCGGCCGCTGGCCAGGAATCGCTCATGCGCCTGAATCGGATGAAGATAGCGCATCAAGCCTCGAGCTCCACGTAGAGCCGCTTGTTGATGCCGCCCTTGCTCTTATACTTGGCGATCTTAATCGCGCCAACCTCGCGCGTGTTGGCGACATGGGTGCCGCCGTCCGCTTGCAGGTCCAGCCCCACAATCTCCACCGTCCGCACCTCTTGAATGCTCTCGGGCAAGAGATTGATTTTTGTGCGAATCAGATCGGGGATTTCAAAGGCGGTCTCGCGCGGCAGGATGGCGATCTTCACATCGCGCGCCGCTTCAACTTCGATGTTGATCTTCTTTTGGATCTCCACGATGACTTCGGGCGCCAGCCGCTCAAACTCGAAATCCATGCGCCCGCTGAGCACATCCATATTGCCGCCGGTGACGCTGGCTTGATAATCACGCCAGATCACGCCGCAGAGGATATGCATCGCCGTATGTGTCCGCATAATTTTGTAGCGCCGATCCCAGTCAATCTCGCCCCGGACGCGGCTGCCGACGGCTGGCAATTCGTCGTCCAGCAGATGCACATTCCCGCGCCGAACCTTGCTGACACAATAGCGCGCCTCGCCATTCGACAACGCGCCGTGATCCGGCAGCTGTCCGCCGCCACCGGGATAAAAGGCGCTTCGGCTGAGCGTTACGCCATTCTGATTAAGGTCATGGTCAAGCACGACCGCGTCAAACTCTTTGCAATAGCTGTCGGTCAAATAAAGCAACTCGGTCATCAATCCGCCTCCGGTACGGACGCGCGCATGCGCAGCATCGTCGTTTCGCCGCCTATCGCCTTCCAAAATGCCAATGCCTCGTGATTGCCCGCGCTGACATGCCATTCAAAGTGACTGACGCTTCGCGAGCGGAACCAAAGCATCAAGCGTTCGACCAACTGTTTGCCTAAACCGCGCCGACGATAGGTGGTTTGCACATAGATGTCCGCTAGTAAGCCGCAGCGCAGCGGCATGAACAGTTCGGTGGTGATATCGGCGATGACGCCATTGACGTAACCGACGACCGCGCCATCGATTTCAGCCACCAGCACGCGCGCGTCCGCATCTCGGAGACGGTCCAGAATGCCGCGCGCATATCGCTCCGCGCCCCGTTCCGCCGGTCGAAAGGTCAATGAGTCCAGCGCGGCGTGATAGGCAACCATCTCCGACCACAGATCGCCAATGCGCTCGGCATCGGACCCTTCCGCCAAACGTATCATAACGGCAGCCTGAACCTCTCGGAACAAGCAGTGGCGCCCTGCGCGCGCCAGAACGCTGCTTCCACCGGGTAGCGCGCGGGGACGTCCACCTCGATTTCGCCGGCGCCACTAGCGCTAAGCCACCGCCGAGCGCGCTCCAATAGCAAATCAGCCAAGCCGCGATGCGTTTCATGCAAATCGATGACCATCTCCAGCAAGACGCCACGCTGTTGGGGCTGCAAGCCCGGCACTCCCGACGCTAAACGGACGACGGCGAATCCAAGCAGCGCCCCGTCTCGTTCCGCCACCCAAAAACTCGTCCGCTCGTCGCTAATCCAGCAGGCGGCTGCGGTCGACCAATTCCCGCGGGCATCGGGCAAGAGCTTGATGCGCCTATCAGCCTGTTGCAGCAAATTAATTCGGTCGAACCAGAGTTCGGCGGCGGCCGGCAAGTCCGACAACCTCGCCAGTCGAATCTGCATGACGCCTCGTCTTGTGTATTCTTGTCGGGAAAAGCTTATCACCGTGCCAGACAAGCCACAAGGCGCTATAATACGCAGGCGCGGCAATTCGGCGCTTCCTCCGCGCTTTCCGCTAAGCAGTAGCGGCGAGTCAAGTTTTCGGTAAAATACAGGTGATTTCCCGCGTCGAGTGTGGTCGCCCCTTGGCAACGGCAATTCGCTCGACTTGATATCCGGAAGGAGAAGACATGTCCACGTTACCCTCGGCAGAGAAAATCGGCAGAGCATGGCGCCAGCATCGCGACGGCGACAATCAGGGCGCCATTCGATTGTTTGAAGAGGTGATCGCCGCCAGCCCGGATAGCGTCGACGCCCACTACGGGATGGGTTTGGCCTTCAAATCAATGGGCGAAATGCAGTCCGCCGCCGAGTCGTTTCAGCGGGCGCTTTCCGTCACTGAGCAGGCGCTTTCCGCAGTGCAGTTGACGTCGCATGCTGAAGGTCAGCATGGCGCCAACGACCTCGAAACCAACATCGACGATCGCTATATGATGCTGACTCGAATGCTGAATCAGCGCCTTGAGGATGTCGGCGGCACGGCCTAATCGAGCTGAATGCCTAGCTATGTCCTTGCGCGTCATCGCCGGCGCCGCGCGCGGCATGAAACTAAAGCCGGTACCCGGCGACAGAACGCGTCCGATTATGGACCGCGTCAAAGAAGCGCTCTTCAGCATCATTGGCGCGGATATCCGAGACGCCAACTTTCTTGACCTCTTCGCCGGCACGGGCAGCGTGGGCATTGAAGCCTTGAGCCGCGGCGCCGCCTACGCGCATTTCAATGACTTGGATCGGCAGGCCGTCAAGACGATCCATCAAAATTTGGCGCATACCGGATTCAAACCTCAAGCGACTGTGACCAGGCGACCAGCCCTTGACCTAATCGCCCGCGGTCCAGACCGTCATTATCAGTTTCTCTATGTGGCGCCGCCCCAATATCAGGGCATCTGGCTGAAGACACTTGCCGCTCTCGACGAGAATTCGGATTGGCAGCGCCCGGACAGCCAGGTCATCGTGCAGATTGACCCGAGCGAATTCGATGCGGAGCGCCACTTTCGCCATCTTGAAGAGATTGACCAGCGCGTTTACGGCCGCACGATGCTGGTATTCTACCAGTTTACGGATTGCGCCGGGGATTCGTCCGGATAAGCGCGGAAAAGCCGATTCGCCCCTTCTGGTAGGCTATTCAGCCGAACGCGAGACAAAGTCGCGCGCTTCTTGTATCGACTCAATCATGCCGGTCGCTTGCGCCTCTCGCAGCTTTGTCAACATCCTGCCCACTGAGGGTCCGGGCTTAATGCCAAGCAAATCTTGCACATCGCGCCCATCCAACAGCGGCGGCGGATTGACGACTTCCTCGTAATTGTTGTAGAATGTATCGAGCAGGAGTGTGGCGCGCTCTACAAATTGCAGCCAGTCCGCTTGGCGCAGGCTGCTGCCCGCCTCCCCCAGAACAATGGCGGACGCCAGCAATATCGCGTCGATGCCGCCATCGCCGAGCCGATGCCAGAAGCGATGCTGATCCAGCCTGGACCAGGATTGCTGGTCGACGATTTGCCGGTAATTGCCGATGACCAGCGACAGCCGCCGGCCCTCGTCCAGGGTGAGCGCCAGCGCCTTCGCGGTCATTGCCGCTCGCTTGGCGCGGGGAGTATCGCGCTTGTCACCTAGCGCGTGTATCGCCGCCGCCAACACCAGCAGCTGGCCATGTTCGCGCCCGTTGCCGTAGACGCGCGCCAAGTGCGCTTGCAGCTTAGCGCGAAAACGATCCAGCTGAATCACCAACATGCCGAGATCAAATGCCGCCGCCGTATTATCGCTGCGCCGGCTGCTGACTGCTGAAAGAACGACTGCCATACGCTCCACCACCGCCAGCAAGACCTCTGCCTTATCGGCGCGGAAAGGCAGAATCTGCTGGAGAATCCCAATATGCGCCAGCACGCGAAGACCGCGCGCCGCCTTCTCCAGCCCCAGCAGCTTAAAGAATTCATCGCGGACGCGCTCGGGCGAAGTCTCGCTTAGTCCGCCTGAGTGCTGTCGGATATCGGTCCCCGTTTCCGGGTGAATCTTCAGGTCGAATTGCACGCTTAATCTTACTGCCCTCAAGGCGCGAATTGGGTCGTTGGCGATGGAGCGCGGGGAACAGCGGCTCAACACTTTCTGGCGCAGATCGGACAGGCCATTGAGCGGGTCAATCAAAGCATTGGGATCACCCGACAGATCAGCCGCCATCGCATTTATGGTGAAATCCCGATCGCGCAGGTCATCGTCCAGCCTTGCCCCTCGAAGTTTGGCGAAGTCGATCGTGACTGCGCCCTCGTCGCGTTTGACGAAGACTCGCGCGACATGACGCTCTCGATCCATGATGTAAATGTCGGCGTCCAAGGCATCGGTGACGAAGCGCGCTACCGCAATGGCGTCGCCATCCACCGCGACGTCTATGTCCTCTATCTCGCGATGCAAATAGGCGTCGCGAACGCTCCCGCCAACAAGATAGAGCGGCGGCGCATTCGGAATCGCTTTTGTCAGCTCAGAAAGTTCAAAGACGAAGTCGGGCCAAGACAGTCTTATCGAAGAGTCATCCATCGCTGAGAGCGTCCGTCTTCACCACCGCCACAAAGCGCAGGTTTCGAAAGCGCTCGTCGAGGTCCAGTCCGTAGCCGAAGACGAATTTGTTCTCGATATCGAATCCAATGTAATCGACCTGGATATCGACTTCCCGGCGCGACTGTTTGTTGAGAAGCGCGCAAAGCTTGAGGCTGGCCGGCTCGCGATTTCGCAAGGTCTTCAAAACAAAGGCAAGCGTGTAGCCGCTGTCGATGATGTCCTCGACTACCAGCACGTGTTTGTCTTTGACATCCAGGCGCATGTCCATGTCGATGCGCACGGAACCGGTTGATTTGCGGGCGCCCGCCCCATAACTGCTCGCCGCCATGAAGTCAATCGCATGCGGCACATGGATATGGCGGGACAAATCGGATAAGAACATCACACCACCTTTGAGCACGCAAAGCAGCACCAGATCGCTGCAGCCGGAATAGTCGAGATTGATCTGCGCGCCAAGTTGGGCGATGCGGCTTTGCAGCGCCGCTTCATCAATCAGGATTTCCTGGAGATATTTCTCGTATGCCAACGCCATTCGCTCAACCTCCCCATCTTGCTTTCATGTAATGCCAAGGTGGTCGTGCAAAAGACAGCTTCGCTAGGAAAACTCCCCTCCCTGATGCTTCGGGGAGGGGCCGCGCCGCGTAGACACAGGCGGTCGGGGAGGGGTTGCAATGGCGCCATACGCTCAACCTCGGGTGCTCTGCTCTACAGCATTGCCTCATAATGCGATTGCAAACTGCGCACGCTGAGCGGTTTTTCGCGCATGCGTCTGATGCCTTGCACGGTCGCGGCGGCCGCGCTCATTGTCGTGACGATGGGGATCCCCAGCGCGTAGGCCTGGCTGCGAATGGCGATGCCGTCTTCATGCGCTTGGCTGCCGCGCGGCGTATTGATAATGAGATCGACTTGCCCCCTCTGCATGGCATCCATTATATGCGGTTTGCCCTCGGCAATCTTGTTGATACGACCCGTCTGGATGCCCATCTGGTTGAGCCAGCGAGCGGTGCCATCGGTTGCCAACAGATCAAAATCGAGCTTTGCCAAATCGCGCGCCATCTTCGCGACCACCGGTTTGTCGAAGTCATTGACGCTGATGAAGACGACGCCAGACTCTGGCAAGGACAGCCCGGCCGATGCCTGCGACTTGACAAAGGCATGGCCAAAACTCGACGCTTGACCCATAACTTCGCCGGTGGAGCGCATTTCGGGACCGAGCCGCGTATCGACGCCGGGGAATTTTTGAAAGGGGAAGACCGCTTCCTTGATGAAGAAGCCATTCACCTTTGGCTCTTCCAGGAATCCCAGATCCGCCAGCGTCGCGCCAGCCGCGATCTGCGCCGCATATCGCGCCAGCGGGCAGCCGGTCGCCTTGCTGATGAATGGCACGGTTCGGCTCGCGCGCGGATTGACTTCCAGCACGTATACTTCGTCGTCCTTGACCGCGAACTGAATGTTGAACAGTCCCTTCACTCCCAGCGCCAGGCCGATCCGCCGAGTGTGATCCCGAATGATGTCCAGGTGAAAATAGCTGATCTTGTAGGGCGGCACGACGCAGGCGGAATCGCCGCTGTGCACGCCAGCCTGTTCAATGTGCTGCATGATGCCGCCGATGGTGACATGGGCGCCGTCGCAGAGGGCGTCCACATCTACTTCGTAGGCGTCATCCAGAAACTGATCGATCAATACCGGATGCCCGCCCCATTCCACGTGATCATCCAGCCATGCCAGCAACTGCGCTTCATCAAAGACGATGCCCATGCCGCGCCCGCCCAACACATAGCTCGGGCGCACCAGCACCGGGTAGCCAATGGAGGCGGCCGCTTCCGCCGCTTCATCTCGGCTTAAGATCGTCGTGCCGGCCGGCTGCGCGATATTCAATCGCCGCATCAGCGCGTTGAAGCGCTCGCGGTCTTCGGCGAGATCGATGGTGTCGACCGAGGTGCCCCAAATTGGCGCGCCCATTCGTTCCAAATCGCGGGCGATATTGAGCGGCGTCTGCCCGCCGAATTGCACCAGCAAGCCAGCGGGCTGTTCCCGGTCGACGATGTTCATCACATCTTCGGCCGTCAATGGCTCGAAGTAGAGGCGATCGGCGGTGTCGTAGTCGGTGCTGACCGTCTCCGGGTTGCAATTGACCATGATGGTTTCGTAGCCCGCCTCTTTTAGGGCGAAACAGGCATGGACGCAGCAGTAATCAAATTCGATGCCTTGGCCGATCCGGTTGGGTCCGCCGCCGAGGATCATCACCTTGCGCGCCTGGCTCGGCGCCGCCTCGTCTTCCATTTCGTAGGTTGAGTACAAGTACGGCGTTAACGCTTCAAATTCTGCCGCGCAGGTATCCACGCGATAGAAATTCGCTTCGACGCCGAGCTTCTTGCGATAATCGCGCACGGCAAAGCGGTCCACGCCAACGAGGTCGGCGATATAAGCGTCGCTGAAGCCATACTGTTTGAGCTTGCGCAGGTCAGTCTTGTCCATATCGCCTAAGCGCAACGACTTGCCCAAGACCGATCCGTGAATCGCCATCAGGTCGTTCATCTGCTGCACAAACCAGGGATCAAAATGTGTCCGCTGCACGATTTCGTCAAAGCTGACGCCGCTGGCGATCAGGCTGGCAACTTGAAACAGTCGTTGCGCTGTGGGTACGCTCAGCGCTTCCGGCGTCAGATCGCTATCGACCTGGCTGCCGAATCCGTCCATGCCGATATCCAGCGAACGGACGCCCTTTTGCAGCGCTTCGGGAAAGGTCCGGCCGATGGCCATGACTTCGCCAACCGCCTTCATCTGCGGTCCCAATACCGGATCGGCGCCGGCGAATTTCTTGAAATCCCAGCGCGGAATCTTGACGACAATATAATCCAGCGAGGGTTCAAAGCTGGCGGGCGTCTTCAAAGTGATATCGTTGGGAATTTCGTCCAGCGTGAAGCCGACAGCGACCAGCGCGGCAATCTTGGCGATAGGGAAGCCAGTGGCTTTGCTGGCCAGCGCCGACGAGCGGGAGACACGCGGATTCATTTCGATCACGTAAACTTCGCCGTCGTCGGGATTAATGGCAAATTGCACGTTGGCGCCTCCGGTCGTGATGCCGACGCGGTCGAAAATCTTGCGAGACATGTTACGCAGCCGCTGGATCTCTTTGTCGGTCAAGGTCTGCGCCGGCGCGATTGTGATGCTGTCGCCGGTGTGCACGCCCATCGGGTCCAAGTTCTCAATCGAGCAAACGACCACGAAATTGCCTTTGGCGTCCCGCATCAGCTCCAGCTCATATTCTTTCCAGCCGAGCAAGCTCTTATCGACCAGCACCTCGCCCAGCGGGCTCTGCTGTATGCCGTTGGCGGCCACCTGTCGCAATTCGTCGCTGTCGTAAGCGACGCCCCCGCCGGCGCCGCCCATCGTGAACGATGGCCGAATCAAGACCGGATAACCGATGACCTTGGCAAATTCGAGCGCGTCATCCACCGCGCCCACGACCTTGCTGTCCGGCACGCGAAGACCGATTTCTCTCATCGTGTCATTGAAGAGTTGACGATCCTCCGCCAGCTGAATGCTGGTCAGAGTAGCGCCGATGAGTTCGACGTCGTGGCGATCGAAAAAGCCCGATTCTTTCAGTTGCACCGCCAGATTCAAAGCCGTCTGCCCACCGACCGTCGGCAGCAGCACGTCGGGTTTCTCCTTGGCAATAATCTTTTCGCAGATATCTGGCGTCAGCGGTTCGACATAGGTCGCGTCGGCAAATTGCGGGTCTGTCATGATCGTCGCCGGGTTGGAGTTGACCAGCACGACGCGATAGCCCTGCGCCTTGAGCGCCTTGCAAGCCTGGACGCCACTGTAATCGAACTCACAAGCCTGTCCGATGACGATGGGACCGGAACCGATGATCATGATGCTCGTTATGTCAGTACGCTTTGGCATGGATTTCACTCTTCTGGTTATGCTGCCGCCGTCCGAGTTAGCGATTGCCGTGCACGGCGTCGACAAATTCGTCAAAGAGGTAGAAAGAATCATGCGGACCCGGCGACGCTTCCGGATGATACTGTACGCTGAACGCGCGCAGTTCGCGATGGCGCAAGCCCGCCACCGTATTGTCATTTAGATTCAGATGAGTAATTTCGCCGCCCTTTAAGTCGCTGTCGGCGCGGACGGCGAACCCATGGTTGTGCGAGGCGATCTCTACTTCACCGCTGGCCAGATGTTTCACCGGTTGATTGCCGCCCCGATGCCCGAAGCGCATTTTTTCCGTTTCGCCGCCCAGCGCCAGCGCCAGAATCTGATGTCCAAGACAAATGCCGAAAATTGGCGTCTTTCCCATAAGCAACTGCACGTTGGCGATGGCGTAATCGACCGCCGCGGGGTCGCCCGGTCCATTGCTGAGGAATACGCCGGCCGGATTCATGGCGAGCACTTCCGCTGGCGGCGTCCAGGCCGGCACAACCCTGACGCGCAAGCCGCGATCGGTCATCATGCGTAAGATATTCCGTTTGATGCCATAGTCATAAGCGACGATGAGCGGGCGATCTCCAGCTGCGTGGTGCTCACCATACCATTGCTCGTCGCTCTCGTCAGTCCAGTCGTAAGGCACATCAACCGAGACCTCATCGACCAGGTTCGCGCCCGACATATCGAGCGAGGAACGCGCCATATCGACCAGCGTGTCGGTATCTTCCGCCTCGCGTCCGTGAGCGACCGCCCCGCGCATCACACCGATTTCGCGGATATGCCGCACGAGGGCGCGGGTCGGCACCGATGACAGGCCGATGATGCCGCTGTCTTTGAGATAGGTCGCCAGATCGCCGCGATTGCGCCAATTGCTGACGATCGGGCTCAGCGATCGCACGACGAAGCCGGCGACCCAAACTTTAACCGATTCAGGATCTTCCAGGTTGACGCCGGTATTGCCCACATGCGGCACCGTCATGGTGACGATCTGGCGATGATATGACGGGTCGGTGAGGATCTCCTGATATCCCGTCATCGAAGTGTTGAATACGATCTCGCCGGTGGAGACGCCTTCCGCGCCGAAGCCTTCGCCCGGGAAGACGCGCCCATCCTCCAGAACCAGCGCCGCTTTCATACCGTGCTCCTGTTTCTTGCCATGCCGCCCGCTAGGTAATTCCGACAAAGACATGCAAAAGCCAAGGAACGCTGAAAGGCTTGTACGAACCTACTTTTCTTACTTCAAACTAACAGAGAATACATTACAACTATACATCAACGAGAATCAGTTCTAGCGAAAGTCATCAGATTCTACGATATCCGACTAGCTTAACTCCCCCTCTCGGAGTGCGGTGTCTACGCGCACCCCTTGTGGGAGAGGGGGCCGGGGGGTGAGGGGTTACGACCGATAATCTCCGTTGATCGAGATGTATTCGTGGCTGATGTCGCAGGTCCAAATGGTCGCGCCGCCATCACCGATGCCGCAATCCAGCGTGAAGGTGATCGATGGCGCCGCCATGATCGCCGCCGCGTCTTCTTCGCGATAATCGGTGGGCATGCCACCGCTGAAGATCTCCAAGCCCGGCGCCTCGCTTGGTCCCGATTCTCCCGCCGCCACCCAAAGCGATGCGCTGTCCGGCTCAAGCGGCACTTCGGCGCGGCCCGCAGCCGCCATGATGCGCCCCCAATTGGCGTCGCTGCCGTAAAAGGCTGACTTGGTCAGGACAGAAGCGCCAATCGTCCCCCCGATCTTTTGGGCGTCAGCTTCCGACTCGGCATTTACAATGTTGAGCGTGATGAATTTGGTGACGCCTTCGCCATCGCGCACGACTTCCTGCGCCAGAAATCTTGTGAGCGCGTTTAGCGCCTCTTGAAATACCGTCAGTTCGTCCTCGCTGGAGAGCGATACGCCGCTCATCCCGTTAGCGAGCAGCAGGACGGTGTCGTTGGTGCTGGTATCGCCATCGATCACAATCCGGTTATAACTCTGATGCGCCGCCGCCCGCAGCGACGACTGCAATTCTGGCAGCGGCAATTCAGCATCGGTGACGATCACACTCAGCATCGTCGCCATATTGGGCGCGATCATCCCGGCGCCCTTGACCATGCCAGCAAGCGTATAGGATCCGTCAGCCGTTTCCACTGTGATTGATCCGAATTTGGGTCTCGTATCGGTGGTCATGATGCCGGCGGCTGCCGCGCGCCAGTCCGAGCCCAAATTCGCGCTCGCCAACTCGACGCCGCGGGCGATCTTGTCCATCGGCAGGTGGGTGCCGATGACGCCGGTGGACATCACCAGAACCTGTTCCGCCACAATCGAGAGCGCGTCCGCCACCAGGTTGGAAGTGGCGCGCGCATTCTTCAAGCCGATCGCGCCGGTGCAAGCGTTGGCGCTGACGGTATTGGTCGCGACCGCTCGAATCGATTTCGGGTTTTCGTCCAGGCGCTGCATATCCAGCAGCACCGGCGCCGCTTTAACCTTGTTCTTCGTGAACACGCCGGCGGCGACGCAATCGACTTCGCTCACCACCAGCGAGAAGTCCGGCGAGCCGTCCTTTTTCATGCCCGCATGAACGCCGGCTACTTGAAAGCCGCGAACGGAATCTACCGAGGGACTAACTTTCATTTTGGATGCCCTCCAGAATCTGAGTCAACTTCTCGACAAGTTCGTCTACGTGCTGCTTTTCAATGATCAGCGGCGGAATAAATCGAATGGCGTCGGGTCCGGAATTCACCAGCAGCAATCCATGTTCGTAACCTTGGGCAACGATGTCGGCGGGCGGGACGCTTATCTCAATCGCAGCCATCAGACCACGGCCTCGCACATCGGTGATATGCGGGCTGTTGATCTCCTCCAGCCGTTCGAGCAGATAATCGCCCACTTCCTTAACGTGCTCCAGAAAGCCGGGGCTGAGGATGCGCTTCACCACCATTTCGCCCGCGCGCATGACGACCGCGCCGCCGGAAAAGGTCGAGCCGTGGTCGCCCGGCTGCATGGCGCCGCCCACTTCCTCCGTGACCAGGATCGCGCCGATCGGCAGACCGCCCGCCAATGGCTTGGCCAAGGTCATGATATCGGGGCTCACGCCGCTGCTGGTATGCGCCCAGAGTTCGCCCGTGCGCCCCATGCCGCACTGGATCTCGTCAAAAATCAGCACGGCTTCATGCTCGTCGCAAAGCTGGCGCAAAGCGCGCAAAAACTCGGCGCTGGCCAGGTTGATGCCGCCCTCGCCTTGAATCGGCTCGACGATTACTGCAACGGTGTCCTGATCGATCAGCTCCCTGGCGCTGTCGATATTATCAAACTCGCCCACGACGGCGCCCGGCACCATCGGCTTGAAGGGCGTCTGATACTTCTCGGTCGGCGTTACCGAAAGCGCGCCCAGAGTGCGGCCGTGGAAGGCTTTGGAAAAACTGACGACTTTCGTCTTGTTCTTGTGTTCATTGACGTAGGCGAGCTTGCGCGCGAACTTCAGGGCGCCTTCGTTGGCTTCGGCGCCGCTGTTGCAGAAGTAGGCTTTATCGGCGAAGGAATTGGCGCAGAGCAATTCGGCCAGGTCGGTCAGCGCCTGCGTATGATACAGACCGCTGACATGGATGAGGCCGGTGCTCATCTGCTTGGCGACCACGTCCATCAACTCTTTGTCGCCGTATCCCAGCGAGTTGACAGCGATGCCAGCCACCCAATCGGTATAGGCTTTGCCGTCCGCGTCATAGACGGTCACGCCTTCGCCGCGCTCCAGCACGAAATCCGGCCGGCCCGCAACCGGCACGCTGAACTGTTTGTCCTTCTGAATCACATCCGCTGTTATTGACATATCTCCTCACTCATTCTCGATTTCGCCTCCGAGCCAAAAAAGGTCGTGCCTCCGCGCGTTGCCCAGCCATGCAAATCTGTGATCACCGCTTGCGGCACACCCGATTCTAGCACAGCCAGGGCGCTTTCCACTTTGGGTATCATGCCGCCGTAAATCACGCCGCGCTCGATCAATTCCAGCGCCTGCGACTGTGTCAAATTCGCGGCGCGCTTCCCTTTGATTAATACGCCGGCGACATTGGAAATGAATACGACTTCGCGCGCGCAAATGGCGGCCGCGATTGCGCCAGCCACCGGATCGGCATTGAGGTTGAAGTTGCTGCACTCGCCCAGGCTAACCGGCGACACTACCGGGGTTATGCCCCGCCTGAGCAAGTCGGTGATCACCTCACCCCGCACGGAAACCACTTCGCCCGTATAACCCATGTCAAGCGATTCATGGCGCATTTTGCGCGCGCGGATCAATCCACGATCGACGCCCGACAAGCCTTGGGCATCGACACCCGCCGACAGCAAGTATCGCACAAGTCGCTTGTTGACGCTGCCGCACAAGACCATCTCCACCAGCGCCAGCGAATCAGCGTCGGTCACGCGCAAGCCGTCGACATAGCGGGGCTCGATATTCAACTTTTGCTGCAGCTGCGAGATTTCCACGCCGCCGCCGTGCACGATCACCAACGAACTGTCGGAATCTGCCACGACCTTCGCGAACTGGCTAATCAGTTCGTGGTCGTCCAGGCAATGTCCGGAGACCTTTACGACGCTGATGCAATCCATCGCTATATCAATCCCAGGGTCTCATCCAGTCCAAACATCAAGTTCATATTCTGCACCGCCTGGCTCGCGGCGCCTTTGCGCAGATTGTCGGTCACGCTTGTGATGTGCGCGTGGCGCGGCAAAACGGGCGTGATGCTGATGACGCATCTATTCGTCTTCACCGCATGTCTCAAGGTCGCCTGCTCGCCCAAGGGCAAGACATCCACCAAAGATTCGCCATCGTACATTTCGGTGTAGAGATCGTGCGTCTGATCGCTTTCGATTGTTTCGTTCAGCGTCACGTAAATGCTTGTCATCAGTCCGCGGTCAACCGGCAAGAGATGCGGGCAGAATATGATTGGACCAACGCGCTCGCTGATCTTATGCGCCTCCTGCTCCATTTCACCGAGGTGACGATGCGATCGGCCCGTCTTGTAGGGAATCAAATTGCTGTAGACCTCGGCGAAATGCGTCGTGAGCGATGGCTTGCGACCAGCGCCGGTAACACCTGACTTGGCGTCGATGATTACCGGCGTGTCTTCGCGCAGCGCCTCGGCTGCCAGCAAAGGATAGATGCCCAGCAGAGTCGTTGTCGGGTAACAGCCCGGCGTCGCGACCACGTCAGCGCCGATGACATTCTCGCGATTGATTTCCGGCAGTCCATAAGGCGTCGGCAACAATTCCGGGTGTGGATGAGGACTGTGATAAGACCGTTCATAGGCTTCGGGCGTATCGATACGCAGGTCAGCCGACAGGTCCACCACCTTAACGCCCGCGTCAATGCCCCGCTTGGCCATCGCTGCCGAAGTCCTATGCGGGAGGGCTAGGAAAATCACATCGACGGTATCCAGCGCGACTGAGTCCGCGGGCACATAACGAAGATTCGTGCCGGGGACGGCATCGCCGGCATAGGTGTTTGATGTCGCGAAAGCCAGGTCAATTCGCGGATGGCGCCAAAGGATCTCCACCAGGTCCAGACCGGCATAACCGGAACCGCCATATACACCCGCACGGATTCTGCTATTCATCGTCCTCTCCCTACAAAACAAAAACCCTGACCGGCGATTTCGAGATCAGGGCTTCTCTTGCATTTGAACAGACGTCTTGTCACAAACACAAAGCGCGCGCGCTGAACCCGACCCGTGCGGGACGGCGACGCCTCAAAATTTCGAATGCCACTCTACAATTTGACATCATGACTTTGTCTATTTGCGCTCCTCAAATTCTAATTTTCGCGCCGGAAATAGTCAACTCAAGAGCATATCTTTATGCACAATTGAAATTTCCTTGTGCAATGTATACGAAGATTTGCGGCGCTGTCAGCTGCTTGCTTCGCGATTAGTTCGGAGAATTGCGTCTATGTACATCTGTCTTCTGCGAAATGATACAGATTGAGATTATCGTGGCAAATTCGGCGACCAAGCGCAGGCTTGGCGGCGGATGGCAGCCAGGGCGGCGAATGCAGCGAGACGCAAACTATCGTATAGTATGGTGGCTGCCTGATTCGCCAGGCTTCAAAGCACGATCCGTACGTCTGCACTAAGGTTTTGGTCAGAGAGAGATGGCAAGTTCAGAGGTTCAGCGCCGTTCGATGTCGCATGAATATGGCACATTCCTGAATTGCGCTTGTGAAAAACTTGACAAGTAATTGAATACGCGTTAAATTGTGCTTGGAGCAGGCAAAACTAGTAGTCATTCTGTTGGTTGCACTGGATTCTTATTGAGTGAACTGCAGCGCGCTGTGAGCGAGACCATCGCTGCGGCTCGCTGTATACCAATATGAATGGCGAAGCATGGACAATTGAGTTGTCAACGCGCGATCTCATTTGCCCGAAAATGGGATTTAGTATAGATTGCGTCTGCCGTGCAAAGAGTTGGTTAGCGTTCTGAAGTGGAAAGGCATGTCTGTGGTAGCGGTATTGGAAAACGTCAATAACTTGACGCAGCGCGAAGAGTTGCGGAAGCAACTAGTCGAAAAGTCAAACAATCAAGGTTTTGTCACTTACAGCGACATCCTCGAACTCATGCCGGACGTCGAAGGCGATGTCGCTTTGCTTGACGACCTCATGGATAGCCTGCTCGAAGCCGGGATTGAAGTCATCCCGGGGCCGGCCAAGCCCGTCCCGGAGGCTGCCGATGAGGATGAGCAAAAAGAGGTAAAGCCCCATTCCGATACCTTGCCTGCGGACGCTGACGATGAAGAGCACGACGAACGTAATGCCCTGCTCAAAGTCCTGAAGAAGGATTTGACGGCCGACGCGGGCTATCAGGCCGCGCTCGACACCGACGATGTCGTGGGCCTCTATTTGAAAGAAGCCGGCCGAGTACCGCTGTTGACAGCAGCGGAAGAGGTCATGCTGGCGAAGCGCATGGAGGCGGCCGAATTCGCCCGCGTCCGGCTGGTGGACTGCGAGGATCAGCAAGTTCTGGAGCTCAGTTGGAGCGAAGAACAAAGGCTGCGCGCGACGATGTTGGACGGGGAACAAGCGCAGGAGCACCTGATCCGCGCCAATGCACGTCTCGTCATCAGCGTGGCCAAGAAGTATATCGGCCGCGGCGTGCCCTTCCTGGATCTGATTCAGGAGGGCAACATCGGGTTGATCCGCGCCACCAACAAATTCGAATATCAGCGTGGGCACAAGTTCAGCACCTACGCCACCTGGTGGATCCGGCAAGCCGTCAGCCGGGCGGTCGCCGATCAGGGCCGGACGATTCGAGTCCCGGTGCACATGGGCGATCAATTGAACCGTATGCGCCGCGTGCAACTGCAATTGCTGCAGGAACTGGGTCGCGAACCTCAAATTGATGAATTGGCGCTCGGCATGGATACCACGCCGGACAAGGTGGAAAACCTGCTGGAGATTTCGCGGCGACCCGTGAGCCTGGAAACGCCAATAGACGACGAGGGCGATTCTACCTTCGGCGACTTTGTCGAAGACAGCAACAGCCCGGCGCCATCGGAAGAAGTCGCCACCCATCTGCTGCACGTGCAATTGCAGCAGGCGCTGGACAAGCTGCCGGATCGCGAAGCGCAGATCTTGCGCTTGCGTTATGGGCTCGCCGACGGGCGCGTTTACACCTTGGAGGAAGTCGGGCAGACGATCGGCGTGACCCGGGAGCGCGTCCGCCAGTTGGAAGCGCAAGCCTTGAATCGCCTCCGCCAATCTTCAGCCCATGTCATTCTCAAGGACTATCTATACGAGGTATAGCGTCCGACACCCTGCGCGATTGAGGCAATCTGCAAAATCCCTCGAATGACCCCACACAGATTCCGTGATTGGGGTCATAATTTTATTTGATGGCTGCCAAGCTGGAGCCCGCAATGACCGAGCCTGTTGGAGCGCCATAGCCATGCAAGCTGCCGGACTTGACACTGCTCAACTGATTTTTCGCGATGGCGTTGATACCGATATCCCCTATTGTCTGGCGCTCGACAGCGACTTTCAAAGCGAGCACGTGTGGCAAATGACCGTGCAGGAATCCGGCGACGACGTCCAGATCAGCTGCCGCAAACAGCGACTGCCGCGCCATCTGGATTCAAGACATGTTGCCGATCCGCAGCAGCTTGAATGGACGCTGCGGCAGAATTATTGTTTCGTCGTTGTGCAAGACCAGAGCAGCAATCATATTCTCGGCTATGCCTCGATGTGGGTTGATCAATCCAGCCAAGTCGCTTATCTGCAAAATATCGTGATCGACCGACCCTACCGCCGCCGCAGTCTGGGTTCCCGCCTGGTTCACGTCGCGCGGCAGTGGGCGAGCGAATATCGTCTCAGACAGATTCTGTTTGAGATTCCTACAACTAACTTTCCCTGCATCATGTTCGCCAGAGCTTTGGGCTTCAGTTTCTGCGGTTTCAACGACCATCATTTCGCCAACCGCGAAATTGCGCTCTTCTTCAGCCTGTCCATCTAGGCTCATCGCCGTATCTGATTTTTGCTACACTTGTTGACAGAAGTAAATCCAAGTTAGTCATGCGAAAACTGACAAGCTATCTATAGCAAAGCGGGCGAGCCACCGGCTCGCCCCTACAACGTTTGGATTTTTTGGAGGATTTCTTCCATGCTGCAATTATTCTCATTACTTGCTTGGAACGGCTGAGTCACAACGCTAAAGGACCTGAGTTGAGCATACTCACGACCTTGCTTCTAACTGTCAATGAGACTTTGACCGCGGGCAACGCCATCATCGCGGTCTCACTTCTGCTGTTCAATTTGACGCGAAACCTGAATAACCGCGTCGCCAAGACATCGGCGGTCGTCCTTGCCTGCGTCGCCGCCGCCTATGTCGCCGACGCCTTCATCTCGCTTGAGCCGGATTACGCAGCGCACGAAATCGCCTCCAGGCTGCAATGGATGGGCATCGCCTTCATTCCGGCCGCGATGTATCACCTGTCAGACGCCCTGCTCGCGACGACTGGCTTGCCCTCGCGCGGCCGGCGAAAACGCGTGGTCCGCCTGCTTTATCTGATTGGCGCCGCTTTCCTGCTCGCCGTCGCTTTTTCCGATTCGCTCGTCCAAGTTGTCAGCGCGCAAGGATCGGTGAGCATTCAGGCTGGTCCCATATTCTTGATCTATTCGCTTTATTTCTTGCTTGCCAATGGTTTCGCTTTCTTCAACGTGCAGCGGGCGCGCAAGCGATGCCTGACACGAGCGAGCGCCCGGCGCATGGCTTATTTGCAGATCGCCTTCCTGACGCCTGCCTTGGGGATATTTCCCTATTCGGTTTTGCTCAAGCCCGGTGATGAATTAACTTTGTTCGGTCTGTTAGTGATCAATACGGCCAACATCATCATCATCCTGATGCTCTTCTTCTTGTCTTACCCGCTTTACTTTTTCGGCTCGGACAGGCCGGATCGCCTGGTCAAAAAGCAACTGCTCGATTTTCTTCTGCGCGGTCCCGCGACCGGATTGATCGCGCTGGCAGTGGTCAACTTCACTGCGCAGGCATCACGCATTCTGAGCCTGCCCGGCGAAGCTTTTACACCGCCCGCCGTCGTTGGCGCCGTCTTGCTTTGGCAGTGGTTCGTCTCTCTGGCCTTGCCGTACTTCGAAAAGTTCTTCATTTACCGCGATGAGGACGACGAACAGATCACCAAGCTGCAGACGCTCAGCGACCGGGTCTTGACACACACCGACCTTTCTCAGCTGATCTTGGCAACGACTGAGTCTATTTGCGACTATCTTCGCATCGACAAAGCCTTCGTGGTCAGCCTCGCCGGCGCCAAGCCTGAGATGGTCAGCCGGGTTGGATCATCTGATTTTGACGAAGCAAGTCTCTTGAATGATGGCGAGCTCTTGCGACAAGCCTCGGCGCGGACCAAGGAGCAGCCTGATCCTGGTTATATCGCGTGGGGCGGCTTCGCGCTCGTTCCTTTGCGCAGCAGCAGGGCGAGCGGCAACGGCATGGAGGCGCTGACCATCGGTCTGCTTGGTTTGCTGAACAACGATGAGACGCTGCGCGACGAATTGTCGGCGCCGGGCGGATCCCTGGAGGCCTTTGTCAACCGCGTCGAAACGAGCCTCGATGATATGCATCTGCAAGCGGAAATGTACAACCTGCTTGAAGGTCTGCTGCCGCAATTGCAAATGACGCGGTCGCGGGCGCTGCAAGTCGAATACAGACAATCCGAAGTCAATCCCCCTCACATTGACGCCTTGCCCGATCGCGACGAGCTGTTCGAGCAGGTGCGCGCCGCGTTGAGGCACTACTGGGGCGGATCCGGCATGACTCAAAGCAATATGATGATGCTGAGCGCGGTGCAGAGCCGCATTCAACACGGGGAAGAGACGCCGGTGAACGCTCTGCGCAAGCTGCTGGAAGAGGCGATTGCATCCCTGAAGCCCGAAGGCGAGCGGAAATTGCTGAGCCCCGAATGGACCTTGTACAACATTTTGCAGCTCCGTTTTCTCGAGAACAGAAAAGTCCGCGAAGTCGCGCGGAGCTTGAGCATGAGCGAAGCCGACCTCTATAGAAAACAGCGCATCGCGATTCTGGCTGTGACGGATCTGATATTGGAGCAAGAGCGGGCGCTGCTGGAATAACCTCTCAATTGGCGAGAGCCGTAGACACAGGCGCGACAGTGCCGCCCACGCACAATAACTTGCGACCCGCTCAAGGCAAGACGCTTGATAATTCACGCGCTCGCGAGGTATAGCTCCCCTTCCATAGCTGGCTGTGGAAGGGGCCGGAGGATGGGGTTAGACGCCTGCCATAGCGTGCACTATGTAAGCGCAGCGCCGCCGCCTCTTGGCCCTTTTCCTCCCAAAAACCTGCATTGCATTCCCTGAATCTGTCTATACTGGTGTCAGAATTGGAATCGCGCATAAGCGGAACGACTTGTGGAACGAGAGACTCTCGAGCCAGGGGCGCGGCCTTCTACCGAAATACTGGCTGAGCCACGATTGCCGGCTGTGGAAGACGTCGTCAAACCATTGGATGACGTGACGCCGGAATTCGACTTTTGGGAAGACCTCAAAGAAAGCATGCCGCCCTGGATGAACGAGGTGGTCGGCTTTGCCCTCATTGTATTTGGCATTCTATCCTTCATTTCGCTTTACATCGCTTCCGACGCGCTGGTAGCGGTGACCTGGGCCGACATGTTGACCGCGCTTTTCGGCGATGGCGCGATCTTCGTCGCTTCCGCCCTGTTTGCTTTCGGCATCACGCTTTGGCTTCCGAAATCCGGCGTCCGCTTCCGCTTCAGCTCGGCGAGAGTGCTGGCATTGGAGATTGTTTTTCTGTCAATCCTCGCCATTCTGCATCTTGGCAATAGTGACAGCGAGTTGCGAGCCCTGGCGCGCGCTGGGCAAGGCGGCGGTTTAATCGGCTGGGGCTTGAGCTATCCCGTCTTCTGGATACTGGGTCGGCAGGCCGCGCTGGTGTTCTTTGGGGGGCTAATCGGCGTCTGCGTTGTGATCACAGTTGGATTGAGGCGGCGACATTTTGCAAATGTATTGACGAAATTCGGCGGGAAGCTGCAGCTCTATAGTGATCTCTCTACGCAACCGACCCAGCCGATTGCGGAAGACGACGAATCGCGCGAGATTTACCAACGCCTCGCGGTCTCCTCCGCTTATCGCGCTCAGGTCATGAGAATCCGGCCGAACCCGGCGGGCGATCCCACGCCAGAAAACCCTGACCGCCCGTCCTTGCCCGCGAAAGAAAACGGCGTCGCAAGAGTGCGCTCAGGGCGCCCCGCTCCCAAAAAACAGACAGACTCGGTTGAATCCAGCGCCTTTAGCCCGCTGCCGGCTACAGCCGATGCCAGTGGCTATCGCGACTACGCAAATAATGCCGACCGGAATGCGCCTGCAGTTGGCGACAGTCTTTCGCCCACAGGATCGCCAGATGCGGCGAGCGCTATCCAGAGAGATGCATGGCTCGACTCCCTGCCGAGCATCGAATGCTTGACCGCCGCCGACCTGATCTTGCCCGATGAAGACGAGATCAATCACAACGCGAATCTGATTCAGAATACGCTGCTGGAGTTCGATCTCGAAACGACCGTGATCGACGTGCAAGTCGGGCCCACGGTGACGCGCTACGCCCTGCAGCCGCACAAGGAGGACGGCAGCGACCGTGTGCGAATGAGCAGAATCGCCTCCTACGCGCGCGATCTTTCGCTGGCGCTCGCCGCCAAGCGACTGCGGATGGAGACGCCGGTCCCCGGTACCAACTACATGGGCATTGAGGTGCCCAACAAAAGAGCAGGCATCGTGGCGCTGCGCAACGTGATGGAAAGCGAAGCATACCAGCGTGAGACTGTGCGCAAAGGCAAGCCGCTGCTCGTTCCGCTCGGCAGAAACGTCACGGGAGAGCCAGTGTCTGTTGATCTGGCGCAGATGCCTCATTTGCTCATTGCCGGCACAACCGGTTCCGGAAAGTCCGTTTGCATGGGCTCCATCGCCACAGCGCTGCTCATGCAATATTCGCCGGACGAATTGCAACTGGTGATGCTGGATCCCAAGATGGTGGAACTCTCGCGCTTCGACGGCGTTCCGCATTTGCTTGGTCCGGTTGAGATCGACCACGATCGCATCATCGGCGTGCTGCGTTGGTGCGCGCGAGAAATGGATCGCCGTTACAAACTGCTGGAAGAAAGCGGCGCCAAAAACATCCTCATGTATAACGAGGCGCAGTTGGCCAAAGGCGAATCTGCACCCGCGCTGCCCTACTTGGTGATTCTGATTGATGAGATCGGCGACTTGATGCTGAGCAACCCCGATGAAACCGAGCGCGCCCTCACGCGGCTGGCGCAAATGGCGCGCGCCGTCGGCATACACATGGTGGTCGCCACGCAGCGGCCTAGCGTCGACGTGATCACCGGATTGATCAAAGCGAATTTCCCGTCGCGAATCGCCTTCTCCGTCGCATCGGGCGCCGATTCGCGCGTGATCATTGACCGAGTCGGCGCCGAACAATTGCTCGGCAGCGGCGATATGCTCTTCCTGTCGGCGGACGCGGCCGACCCGCAACGCGTCCAGGGCTGCTTCGTCTCCGAGGATGATGTCCGTCTCGTTGTCGATCATTGGAAAGAACAACATTCGCAGCTTCTGCAAGCTGGCTTGGCGCCGGCCCGAAATGCTAGTCCCTGGGAGCCAGATCTGAAGCGCCGCCAATTCATGTCCGATACCGATCCAATGCTGCATGACGTGCTCAAGCTCGTGGTCGAGAGCGGTGAAGCATCGGCTTCACTCATTCAGCGTCGGCTCGGTTTGGGCTACCCGCGGGCAGGGCGCATCATGGATCTACTGGAAGAATTGGGCGTTGTCGGCGAAGAACCCGGCGCTGGTCGCAGCCGCAAGGTCATCATTCCGCCCGGCGTGGACCCGGTACAGTTTGTCTTCGAGCGCTATAAGAAATCGCGTTTGTAGATCGTCCGCGCTAATATTACGTTCACTGGGACGACCGCAGGTTGGCGCCGACTGGCTGCGTCCATGCGCCGTTCGTTGCCCCTCAGCCGCCCGCTAAATCGTAAACGGTTCGGCGACACCTAAGTCGTCCACCGGCTTGCCTCATTTTCGCCGCACGAACTTGGAATCATTTAAGCGAATGTCCACTCCAGACTCAGAACATCATCGCAGCATCGCCCAGGTCAATCGAATGATCCGCAGCATCGTTGAAGCGGAGACGCTGGAGCATTATTTCTGGGTCGGCGGCCGTATCGACCGATACTTTAAGTCAGAATTGGGTCATGTCTATTTCGATCTGGTCGATGACAGGTCGCGCATCCGCTGCATGATTCGCGAAGAGTCGGCCGGCAGTTTTCCATTTGAGCTTCGCAACCACTTGGATGTCGAAGTCTACGGTGACGTGCGCTTCTATGAAGATCGCGCCGAAGCGCAGATCAATGTTACCAATTTGCGCCTTTCGTTCAATGCCGTCGATACTGCTCCCGCCGTCGACCGATTACGCGCGCAGGGGCTCTATCCTCCCGACAAGAGAATGCCGCCGTCGCAAATTCGACGGATCGGCGTGATAACGAGCCGAAGCAGCCGCGCCATCGGCGATTTTGAGAGCGCCTACCAAAACGCAGGTGAACGCGGCGTGCTGGCGCCTGTTGAGTGGAAATACGTCATATTGGAAGGCGAACGCGCAATTCAATCCATTGTCGACGCCATTCGTGCCCTGGACAAAAGTCGGGAAATTAACCTGATCGCGATCATTCGCGGCGGCGGACGTTCGGAGAATCTCGCCGCCTTCGATAGCTTCGAAATTGCGGAAGCTGTCATTTGCAGCAAGACATTTGTCGTCACCGGCATTGGTCACCACAGAGACAGTTCGCTGGCTGATGAGGTTGCCGACCAAGCCGCATCTACCCCAACCGCGGTCGCCCATTTCCTGGCGGAACTCTGTCTGCGCGAGGCGTCTGAAACAACGAGGACTGCGTCCCGCCCAACAGAATACAGAACCGCCGCAAGATCGTCTCAGCGCGAGTACGCCAGCCGCACCGCGCCAGGGCAAAAGATCGGTTCAGTATCTCAGGAATATTCGCCGCCGGCGGCGAATTGGTCACGGACTACGAAAGCTCTCATCGGGATATTGCTGATACTTGCGGTCGCCTCAGTCGTATTCCTAATCGCGCTGCTGATTGCACAAACACGATAGAGATTTACGGCAGTCACTCTTGGCGCGCCCGGCGAAGCGAAAGCAATCACCGGAAGGCGGAGCATTAGCGCGTACGACAAGCCCGCGGTATTCTTACTTCTTGCCCGACTTTTCGTCTTTTTTCGGTTTGCCCAGCTCAGCTATCTGGCGCACGAGGCCCAAGATTGCCAGGAGCACGGCAAGCGCTTGCCCGGTCGATACGGAGCCGGGCGCGCCCGCCTCCGGGTTGTCGCTCTCTTCAGCCGCGCGCGTGTAAAGATAGCTCGAAAGCAGGCCGAGCGCCGCGCCCAGAGCCGCGCCGGCAAGAATGATGCGCGCTTTACGCTCTTGCAAGCTGTCCCGCGTTGAACCGCTATCCGAACTGCTCATTCGCTTCCCTCTTCGCTTGACTCAACGGCGGGCGGGTCAAAGGTGGTTAGCAATTCACGCAGCGGCGCCAGCCTTACCGCCCAATTCAAAACGCGTTCGTCCACGTTGTACAGCCAGCCCTCGACATTTTGCTCCAACAGCGCCGTCCAGGCTTCCAAACGCCGCAAGGGCGAGCGCGACTTCGGCTGCCAGCGGTTGAGCAAAACCACCAGGACCAGGCACAAGATGACGAGCGGAAACATGCACATAACCAACGGTAAAAGCACCAGCACGGTCAGCAAGGAATCCGATAGCACCGCCACTTGAACCGGAGACCGCAGCGAAAGAATTGCGCCGACAATCGCGATCACGATGACCAAGACGAACATGAATGGCAACCGCACGCTCAACCAGAGGCCGCGCCGTTCCGCGCGCCCTGGCGCTAGTGGGCGCAATTCCAGCGCACCATCGCTCGTATCCGCTTGCTGACTCATTCGCCTTCCATCATCTGAAAGCAACGCCTACAATATTGTACAGTGGCGCGCCCTGAGTTTCCAGAAAGCGATTCGCACAAATGAGCCATATTTCTCCGGTCGCGCAGCGTCTTCGCGTCACCTTCGGCAAATCGGGTCCGTTGATTTACACCAGCAATCTCGATACCGCCAAGATCTGGGAGCGCGTGCTGCGGCGCGCCGACCTGCCGATACTCTACACGAAGGGCTTCAACACGCGTCCGCGCATTTCGCTGGCGATGCCGCTGCCGCTCGGCATATCCAGCGAATGTGAGATACTCGAGATTTCCCTGCGCGAGCGAATTGAACTGCGCGAAGACGAACTGCGAGAACGCTTGCTGTCGGTATCGCCGCAAGGTTTGACAGTCGGCGCGATTGTCGAGGTCGATACGCGCGCATCCACCTTGCATTCGCTCGTCGACAATGCCGAATACCGAATTCAGTTTCTGGATGACATCGACCGCCAGGATTTGCAGCGGCGGATACAAGAATTGCTCAGCCGCGAGTCCATCATCGTCGATCGCGTGCGGCGGCGCAAGCGCAGCGTCATGGATATCCGGCCGCTGATTTTAGGACTGCGTCTCGATAGCAGTGACAATCTAATCGCCCATCTTTCCGTCGGCGACCGGGGCAACTTGCGTCCCGATCAGCTGATGGAGCACCTAGGCTTGACCAACTTGCATCACAGCGTCCTTCGCTTTAAGCTGCATTTCCTGCCCGAATAATTCGTCGCACGCCACATCGCAAACTGTAGGGGCGAGACTTGTCTCACTCTCCCGCCAAAACAACAAAGAAAGACACCTGCATGACCTTGCCTTTGATCATCAGTCCCGAAGTGAAAGCCGCCCTGGAAAACCAAGCGCCCGTCGTCGCCCTCGAATCGACCTTGATCACGCACGGCCTGCCCTACCCGACAAACGTGGAGACGGCGCTGGCGATGGAAGCGGCCGTTTGCGATGCCAGCGCGATACCGGCGACTATCGCCATTCTAAAGGGAGCGATCACCGTTGGAATAAGCGCTGCGGATATTGAATCGCTGGCGCGCATGCCGGCCGATCAGGTGCGAAAGTGCAGCCGCCGCGATCTGGCAATCGCCACCGCCCTGGGTGAATACGGCGCCACGACGGTCGCCGGCACGATGATCGTGGCCCAGATGGCGGGAATCAAGCTGTTCGCGACCGGCGGCATCGGCGGCGTGCATCGGGGACAGCCCCACGATGTCTCGGCCGATCTGACTGAATTGGGACGAACGCCAGTGACGGTGGTCTCATCGGGCGCGAAGTCGATTCTTGATCTGCCCTTGACGCTTGAGGCGCTTGAAACGAATGGCGTGCCCATACTCGGCTACCGGACCGATGTACTGCCTGCATTTTACTCTGGACGGACGGACCTGCCGATCGATCAACGCATTGAGTCGGCGGCGGAGGCGGCCGCGATCATACGAGCGTCACAGGCTTTGGGCGCTCAGAACGGCATGTTGATTGCCGTGCCGGCGCCCGCCGAACATGAGCTGGAGTTGGAAAGAGCCGAAGCCGCAATCGCGCAGGCGACGCGCGAAGCCGAAACATCTGGCGTCGTTGGAAATGAAATCACGCCTTACGTGCTCAGTCGCGTCAGCGAACTGACGGACGGCGCCTCCATGGCGGCGAATATTGCCTTGCTCATCAACAACGCGCGAATCGCCGGTGCAATCGCCCGCGAATTGAGCCGGCTCTAAAGCCTTATCCCTGTGCCGACCAAAGATGCAGGATCAGATCCTGTTCAAAGGTCGCCGCTCCGAGACCACTAAGAAGAGCCAGGATCTGCGCCCGGTGATCGGTGCCGTGATTCACCATGTGCACCAAGATCTGCCAGCGACGACTGCGCCGCAACCCGCCACGATCGGGGAATTGCAAGTCGACGACTTCGTCAAGTTCCTCCGTGCTTAATTGTCTGACATAGGCCATGACCTGGTCTTGGACTTCTTCCCATTCGCGCCACAGAGTCGCTTGATCGGAGAAATCCGTGTATTCCATTTCCGGCGGCGGCTGCCGATTGAGCCGCGCCAGCCAGCGAGTGTCGACCATCAGACAATGCGCCAGCTGATTGCGCACCGAGCCGACCGAATAGCTCGAACCGGCGACGAACTGGTCCTGAGACAGCGCGGCAGCGCACTGCCGAATTCTGTCGAAAGAAGCGTAGTGGTAGTCGAATAGTGTCGAAACCTGCTGTGGGTTCATGCGAATAGCGCTCCCTGCCTTCACAGTCGCTATACATTGGAACTGCCATAGGTTATACTCGAATTCACGCAGTAAACGAGAGGCAGAAACGATTAGCGTGCCTATCACGGATCCGCGGCGCATTGAAAGCCAACTGGAACGCCACCTGCTGGCTGTGGAGAAGCCCGGCCGCTATGTCGGCGGCGAATACAACAGCGTCGTCAAAGACTGGGAGCGCGCCGATGTCAAGGTCGCCCTGGCATTCCCCGACATTTACGACTTGGGAATGTCCAACCTTGGCATTATGAACCTCTACGATCAGGTGAACCAGCAGCCGGATATGCTGGCGGAACGCGTCTTCTCGCCCTGGTTGGATATGGAAGCGGTGATGCGCCAGGGTGAGATTCCGCTCTTCTCATTGGAGACCAAACATCCACTGCGTGATTTCGACTTGCTGGGCATCAGCCTGCCCTATGAGCAGCTCTATACCAACGCGGTCAATCTGCTCGACCTCGCTGGGCTGCCGCTGCTGAGCCGAGACCGCGACGAGCGCTATCCGCTGGTCATCGCTGGCGGGCACGCCTGCTTTAATCCCGAGCCGATGGCCGACTTCATCGACGCCTTTGTCATTGGCGAGGGCGAAGAGATCATCGTCGAAATCGCCAGAACTGTTGGCGAGCTGAGAGGACGATGCCGTCACGAGCAATTGCGCGAAATCGCCAAGATACAGGGCATGTATGTGCCGCGCTTCTTTGACGTGGAATACAACGATGACAGCACGGTCCACTCGATTGCGCCCAACGAGCCGGGCATCCCGGACCGCATCTTGAAACGCATCGTCATCACCTTGCCCAAGCCCTTCACCAAGTTCATCGTGCCCAATATCGACACCGTGCATAATCGCGCGCCAATCGAAATCATGCGCGGCTGCACACGCGGCTGCCGCTTCTGCCACGCGGGCATGGTAACGCGCCCGGTGCGCGAGCGTCCCGTGGCCGAGATCATGGCGGCCATCGCCGAAATCGTCCAGCATACCGGCTTTGAAGAGATTAGCTTGCTCAGCCTCTCGTCATCAGATTATGTCTGGGTGGAGGAATTGGCGGAAGAAGTTAATCGCGTATACAAGGACGCCGGCCTCAGTCTCAGCTTGCCCAGCCTGCGCATCGAGAGCGCCAGCGCCGATCTGCTGGAAAAGATTGGCGGCACGCGGCGCAGCGGCTTCACCTTCGCGCCGGAAGCCGCGACCGAGAAAATGCGCGATTTGATCAACAAGTATGTGCCCGATGAACAGGTGCTGCAAACGGCGCGCGACGTCTATTCTCGTGGCTGGCGCACCATCAAGTTCTACTTCATGATTGGCCACCCCGAGGAGTCGCTTGAGGATGTACAGGCGATTATCGACTTGTGCGTCAAGACGCTGAATGAAGGCACGCGGATTCTGGGCAAGAAGGCGACGCTGAACGTCGGCGTCAGCACCTTCATCCCCAAGCCCCACACGCCATTTCAATGGGCGTCGCAAGATACCCGCGACAGCGTCAATCGCAAGCAGCGTCTATTGAAACAGCAGATGCGGCGCGGCGGCATGCATTTGCGCTGGAACAACTACGAAGACAGCGAATTCGAAGGCTGGCTCAGCCGCGGTGACCGCCGGCTGGGAGCCGTGATTCGACGCGCCTGGGAGCTAGGTTGCAAGTTCGATGCCTGGCAGGATCAGCACCAACACCGAAAATGGCTGCGGGCTTTCGCTGAGCTGGGCATTGATCCGGACTTCTACAACTTCCGCGAGCGCGATCTAGACGAAGTCTTCCCCTGGGATCATATCGATGTCGGGATCCACAAGAAGTTCCTGCGCGAGGACTACTTGATGAGCATCAAGCGCGAGACCCGAGTTGATTGCCGTGACAAGTGTTTCGCCTGCGGGATATTGCCCAAGTTCGCCAAGGAACGCTCCACGACGGAAGAATTGGCTTGGGAGTGCCCGCCGGTGACGCCGATCAGCGAACGAAAACGCGCGCGTCAAGTCGCCATTCCCCTTAGCGCAATCGGCTAATGCACTGTGGCTCACAGCGGCGATGTCGTCATCAGCGGCATTCGAATCAGACAAGAAGTCGTCGGTGATGGCGCGCCAATATTGATGGTCCACGGATGGGGCGCGAGCATTGAACTTCTGGCGCCCCTCTCTCTCCGCCTGAGCCGTCTGGGATATCGCTGCTGCCAAATTGATTTGCCCGGTTTCGGCGGCAGCGACGAACCAAATGAGCCATTCACGATATTTGACTACGCGGCATTTTGTCTCGCCTACCTGGATCACCTCGGCATCAACAAAGTTCACTACTTTGGACACTCGCTTGGCGGGCGCATCGGTCTGATTTTGGGATCTGATCATGGCGACCGCATTGCTAGCATGGTCTTGTCGAATAGCGCCGGCATCAAAGTTGAAGCGGCGCTTCCGACTCGATTGCGACTGAGCGCCTACAAGTCGCTTCGGCGCGGCCTAGAGAAGATCGGCGCCAAGTCGGCGGCGGACGGTATACGCCAAAGCTACAATCGACAATTCGGCTCTGACGATTACCGGACTGCCTCGCCGGTAATGCGGCAGACGCTCGTCAACATTGTCAACCAAGACCTGCTTGACCACGCTACATGCGTCTCCGTCCCGACCATATTGATCTGGGGCGACGAAGACGAGGAGACACCGCTCTGGATGGGGCGAAAGCTGGAAGCGACCATTCCAGATGCCGCGCTGATCCTCCATGAGGGCGCCGGGCATTACGCTTACCTCGATTTCCCCGATCGAACGGCCAGCATCATGGACGCGCTTTATCGAAGCGCGTAGCCTTCCAAAGTCAATGAGCGGCGCCGCTCACTTTTCCCTCCTGTCGGTTCACGTCTATAATGACATTGCGTTGACAAAGCAGGGTGGAGAATGTCAGAAATTCTGCTCGCCATATTGGCCACCGTCTGGCTAATAGGCTCCTGGCTGCGGATCCACAGGCAGGCGCGTTTCTATCAAATTGAAGAGTACATGAGCGGGCGTTACCTGCGCTGGGTTCTGGGCGACCGCTCGCGATCGCTGCCGGCTCGGCCCATCGTCGCCTGGATCCTGGGATTGGCGATCGCTAGCCTGCTGGCCGAGGCGCCCGACAGCATCGTGCCATTGATTGTCGCCATTTTTGCCGCGCTTGTCGCCGTCATTACGCCGCGTCAACAGGAAGTCAAGCAAGCATTCGCGGCCACTCCAAGAATGAAGCGGCTGCTGGCCGGCGCCTGGTTGGCGAGCGTCCTGGGACTTGCCGCTGCGCTTGCCGCCATTAGCGCCATTCAGCTTGGCGAAATAGATTTCTTACTTGCATTTGCCGTCAGCACAATCGGATTAATCCATTTCCTCGCTGCGCCATTATGGCTTATTGCGGGAAACTTTTTGCTGCAGCCAGTCGAAAGCACTCTGCGCCGCCGATATCTGCGGGGTGCGGCCGACACGCTTGACAAGATCAGGCCGAAAATCATTGGGATCACTGGCAGCTATGGCAAGACGACGACCAAGCACTTCCTGCGCGAAATCCTCAGCGTCCGTTTTCGCACCTATGCCACGCCCAAGAGCTACAACACCTTGATGGGAATCTCGTTAGCGATCAACCGGGACCTTGCTGATGACTATCGCTGCGAGTATTTCATCAGCGAAATGGGCGCTTATGTCGAAGGTGAGATCGAACGCATCTGCCAGCTGACCCCGCCTGATATCGCTATCGTCACCGAAGTGGGACCGCAGCACCTGGAGCGCTTCGGCTCGCTGGATAACATCCGCCGAGCGAAATACGAGATCGTCAAGAACCTGCCCGCCGACGGCCTCGCGGTCCTGAATTGGGACAACCCCTACGTTCGCGCCATGGCCGAGGCGGGCCATCCGAAGACCGTTCTCACGGTCAGCAAAGAGTTAACGCCAGAAGCGGCGCAAGAGCAAGGCGTCGCCTTGATCGCCAGCGATGTCAAAGCGACGCTCGGAGGCTTGTCGTTTATGGCTACGCATGTCGCATCCGGTGAGCGGGCGCTCATCAAGACGGAGGTGGTCGGCGAACACAACGTGACCAACCTGCTCCTGTGCATCGCTGTCGCCTGGCACGAGGGGATTCCCCTGCGTGATATCGCCAGGCGCATCCGCAGCTTGCAGCCGGCCGAAAGTCGACTCGTCGTGAAGCAGACCGCGGCCGGCATTACCATCATCAATGACGCCTACAGCGCCAATCCAAAAGGTGTCGTCAGCGCCTTGAAAGTGCTGGGCCTGCACGAGACGGGCGCGCGCTTGCTGATCACGCCCGGCATGATTGAATTGGGCGATTTGCAGGAGGCCGAAAACCGCAAGCTGGGCTTGCTGGCGGCGCAGCACGCCACCGATATCATACTGGTCGGAAAATCGCAGACGCAGCCCATCGTCGATGCGATTCAATCTACTTCCTTTGATCCGTCGCGTCTTCGCGTGGTAGAGACGCTGCAAGAATCGGTAGACTGGTATCAGCAGAACCTGAAAGCGGGAGATACTGTGCTTTTTCTCAACGACCTACCCGATACATATTGAAGATGACTTGTCGATAAGGATCGCGCAATGAGCAGTCGCCGCCGCACGACCATTGCCGTCATTTTTGGCGGACGCAGCGTAGAGCATGATGTCTCCATCGTCACCGGGCACCAGATCATGAAAGCCTTTCCCTCCGAAAACGACGACATCGTCCCGGTATACATTTCTCGCGATGGCCGCTGGTTTACCGGCGAAGCGCTAAGCGATCTCGACAACTTCCGGGACGACGATATTCAGCGCCACGATGGCGTACGCTCCTGCCTACTGTCGCCCGATACACGGCACCATGGACTGATTGTCGATCCGCTGGCCGGGCGCTTCAGCAAGAGCGAGGTAAGGCGCATTGACGTCGCGTTTCCCGCGCTTCATGGCTCACACGGCGAGGACGGCAGCATTCAGGGTCTCTTCGAGTTGGCGGATATCCCCTACGTCGGCTATGCCACGCTTGGGTCGGCGCTGGCCAATGACAAGATCATGACTAAAGCGGTCCTGAGACAAGCGGGGATACCGGTGCTGGACGACTCTTGGTGTACCCGTGATACTTGGTTTGACCGGCCCGATGCCGTTATTGAGGAGTTGCTTGCGCGATTCGAGCTTCCACTATATGTGAAGCCGGCGACGCTCGGCTCCAGCATTGGCATCGGACGCGCGGATACGGAGGCGCTGCTGCGCGCCAGCATCGATATCGCCGCCAATTTCGACCGGCGCATTTTGATTGAGCCCGCGGTGACAAAGGGCATCGAAATCAATTGCTCGGTCATGGGATTGGGCGATCAATATGAAGCTTCCCCGCTGGAACAGCCGGTCTCATGGGATGAGTTCCTCTCCTACGAAGACAAATACTTGCGGGGAAGCGAAGGCATGAAGAGCGCCGAACGCCAGGTGCCCGCGCCGATCAGCGCCGCGCTCACGCGACGAATCCAGGAAACGAGCATCGCCGCCTTCAAAGCCGTCGATGGCCGCGGCATCGCTCGCATCGACTATCTTGTACGACCGGACCAGAACGAACTGTTTCTCAACGAGATCAACACCATGCCGGGCTCATTGGCTTTCTATTTGTGGCGCGAAGACGGCGTCACATCGACCGATCTGGTGCAGAAGCTGGTTCAGCTCGCCCGCGCTGCCCACGCGGAAAAGCGGCGGAATACGTACGACTACAAAACCAACCTGGTGGAGATCGCCAGCCAGCAAGGCCTCAAAGGCGCAAAAGGCGCGAAATAGCAGCGTTCAATTCGGCGGCTGGCGCGCGCGCCCCGTCCCTCGCTTGACTTGTTAGCAAGCGCCACTATGTTATGATAACGGCGTATTGGGTTGCCCTTTGCCGTGGCCGCTTGACCTTTTCGCGCGTCAGTTCGCGAAATTGCGATTGCGAAGAGATAGCGTCGCGCCCGTCCAAAGGCATTGCCCTCCAGATGCTGTTTTTCGCTTAAGGTTGCTGTGCCTTATACACCGAGCAATCCCCGTCCTCCTCGACCATCCGATGTCGGCCGCTCATTATGGGGTGGCGCGCCGCTGCCACCCATTCCCGAGCGCGTGCTTGACGGCATTCCGGGCTTCCTCGCCTGGCTGGCTCTGCTGGTTTCCATCGCCAGCGCGGTCGCTTTTCCTTTGACTCTCATGCTGACCGCCGCTCTGGTGGCCACGTATTCAGCGATAAGATTTCTGCTCGCCGGCATCGCCAATGGCATCGGCATGCGCCGGATTCGGGAATGGGAATCGATCGACTGGTATCGAAAGTATCTGCAAGACCGGCGACCGGATTCCCTCGACTGGGACAGTGTTCACCACCTGGTCATCATCCCCATTTACAACGAGTCCATGAAGATACTGACTCGCACGATGGATCAACTGAGCTTGCAGGAAAACGCGGCTTCACAAATCTCGGTCTTGCTCGCCATGGAAGCGGCCGAGCCGGACAGCTATCAAATGGCGCAGAGCCTTCACCGCCAATACGCCGCCCACTTCGCCGACATTTACTTTACTGTGCATCCGCGCGGGTTAATTGGCGAGATGCAGTGCAAATCGGCAAATCTCGCCTGGGCGATCAATCGTTTCTTTGAAAATGTCGTGGACGAAGAAAACCTGAGTATCGACAATTATGTGCTGACGACAATGGATGCCGACACGCGCTGGCATGAAAAGCACTTCGCCGCGCTGACCTATCACTTCGCTCTCAACCCAGATCGACATCGAACATTTTGGCAGGCGCCGATTCGTTATCACGGCAATATCTGGCAGGTCAATCCCTTGATGCGCATCATCAATACCTACGCGACCGCCTTTGAATTGGCTTATTTGGCCGCGCCCTGGTGGATGGCGATGCCGATGTCGTCGTACTCGCTTAGCCTGCAGCTGCTCGAGCAGAGCGGCAACTGGGATACGGATGTGATCGCCGATGAATGGCATATGTGGATCAAAGCTTATTTCGCCACGGGCGGGCAAGTGAAATTGCAGCACATTTACTTGCCCTTCCTGGCCGATTCAACGACCGGATCCAATATTTTCGAGTCGATAAAGAATCGTTATAGCCAGACGCTTCGACACGCCTGGGGCAGTAAAGAAGTCGGCTACATGCTCGCCAAGCTGATCGAGAATCCCCAGGTCGTATCCTTTAACTCGTTCAAGCTGCTGCTGCGCATCGCCCATGATATTCTGCTGGCGGGCGCCGGCTGGATAATCTTGACGGTCGGTTCACAACTGCCAGTATTCTTCCATCCCAAGATCGCCCCGATCAAAGTTGAAGGCGTGATGGCGGCCAGCGACAAGCTCACCTATATTTTGGAAGGTTTCTCCACGAGCCACCCCGCCTGGATTCTGCTCGCGATCTCCGGCATCGTCATGATCATTCTGGTTGTGGTATTTCAGATTCAAGATTATCGCATTCGTCCGCCGCGCCTGTCGCCCTACACTTTTGGCGAGTCCATTCTGGAACTCTTGAGCATTCCCTTCATGTTGGTGTTGACCTTGCTAGTGGTTGCCCTGCCCACCTTGGTCGCGCAGACGCGGCTCTTGCTCGGCATCCCGCTGCAATTCATCGTCACCGAGAAGTCCATCGACAAATGAAAGCCAGCCAACGCTTAATGGTGTCGCGTCTTGGAGTCTCCCTAGCGTCAGGCGGTAGCCTTGCCTATCATTAGGCTGCGAGCGCGTCTCAACGAGGCCGTGGAAAGGACGAGAAGTGCCAAGCCAGCGCGTGCACAAGATCATGGCGCAAGCCGACATCGGTTCGCGGCGAAAATGCGAAGAGATCATCCGCCAGGGTCGCGTTCGGGTGAACGGGAAAGTGATCAAGCTGGGGGCGCAGGCTGACCCGAGCAAAGACGTCATTCAAGTCGACGGCGAGCGCATTGGCGAATCCTTCGAGCCACTCTACATCGTCGTCAACAAACCGAGAGGCGTGCTGAGCACCAACAGAGCCGAGAAGAACGATGACCGCCCAACCATTCGCGAATTAGTAGAAGTGCCCGGGCATCTCTTCACGATCGGCCGGCTGGATGCTGACAGTGAAGGCTTGATGGTCTTGACAAATGACGGGGAGATCGCCAACAAGATCACGCATCCGCGTTACGAACACACAAAGACTTACAAAGTCACCGTCAAGGGCAAAGTATCGAGAGAGACGATTGAAGCCTGGGAGAGCGGCATTTGGCTCGATGACAGCCGCACCGCCGCTTGCTCGCTGACCATACTGCAGTCGACCAAGCGCTCAACGGTCTTGCGTCTGGTCATGATCGAAGGCCGCAAGCGTCAGATCAAGCGCGTCGCCGCAGCATTGGGCCATCCCGTATTGCGGCTCGTCCGGACACATATCG
Organism: Chloroflexota bacterium; assembly: GCA_011523705.1. Lineage (GTDB taxonomy): Bacteria > Chloroflexota > Anaerolineae > Aggregatilineales > Phototrophicaceae > UBA6055. Next base: position 155,850 of record WTGC01000140.1, read on the forward strand.
GGCAGCTTGGTCTGGGAACGCTGCGCAAGGGCGCCTGGTATCAACTCGATGAGGACGAAATCAGCGCGATGCTGACGCCGGCTCATGAATTGAGCGCGATCAGACGGAAGCGGCGCGAACGCAAGCGCAAGCGCAGTTCCCGTCGGTGAGCCCGCGCAGGCAGCTTCATGTCCAATGAATTGAGCATCGAGGAGTACATCGCCCGTCAGCCCCAATACGAGCGGGCGCGGCGCATCATGCATCCGCTCCTGCGCGCCGTCGTGCCGAGCTTCTGCAAAGTTGAGGTTGCCGGTCTTAAGAATGTCCCGCGGCATGGCTCAACCTGCCTCATGATCAATCATGTGTCCTACCTCGATCCAATTGTCGTTACCGTCAGCATTCCCTTTCGCCATACCATCTCGCTGTCCAAAGTGGAGAATTTCAGCATTCCCGTCGCCGGCTGGTTTCTGCGCCAATGGGGCCACTACCCCATCCATCGCGGCGAATACGATCGCAAAGCGCTGCTGCAGACGATTGAGCTGTTGAAAAGCGGACAGCTTGTGCTCATGGCGCCGGAAGGCACGCGCCATCCAGGCGGGATGCAGCGGGCGAAGGAAGGCATGGCATACGTCGCGACGAAAGCCGATGCCGTGATCGTGCCAGCGGCGATATGCGGCGCCGAAGACTGGCGGCGGCGTCTGAAGCGCTTCCGTCGAGCCTACGCGAAAGTCGTCTTTGGCGCGCCATTTCGTCTGCGAACCGAGGGGCGGCGGCGCATCCCGCGGGCGGAACTAGCGGAAATGACGGCGCAGTCCTTGTACCAACTGGCTTTGACCATTCCCGATGAATACGCGCATTTGCGCGGCTTCTACAGCGATGTAGAAAACGCCCGCGCTGATAGCCTGGAATTCTTGTAAGTTGGCGCTTCGCTTAACCCGCGTTCTCGCGCATGATCTCAAGCGCCCAGGCCGTGAGCGCTTCTACCGAAATATTCAGATGAGCGAAGCGCTTGTCCTGCGTATAGCCGCGGACATAGCGAATGTAGATTTGCTGCAAGATCACGAGCACGCGAAAAATCCCCAGCACATGATAGAAGGGCATATTTGAGAGGTCGCGCCCGCTCTGTTCGGCATAGCGCTGGAGGATCTGCCCCCGGTTGTAGAAATCAAAGTTGCCGGCGGGCATCGTGCCAATCGCCCTGACAGCGTCCGAATCGCCGGGTCCCGTCCAATAAGTCAATAGCGCGCCAAGGTCCGATAATGGATCGCCAAGCGTACACATGTCCCAATCGAGAATGGCGACAACGCGGGCTGGATGGTCGGCGTCAAACATGGTGTTGTCCAGCTTGTAGTCATTATGGACCAGCGAGTGGTAACTTGATTCGGGCAGATGTTCCTTCAGCCATTGATAAATTTGCTTTACCCGCGGGTCATCGTCCAGCTTGGCCGCCCCCCAGCGCCGCCACCAGCCTTCCACTTGCCGCTGGACGAAACCTGCGGGCCGACCCAGCTCGGACAGACCCAATGCCTCGTAATCGACCGCATGAAAGGCGGCCAAAGTATCAACAAGAGCGCGGCTCATTTGCTGAGGCGCGTCGCGATCGCTGGCGAATCGCTCGGGCATGTCAGCGCGCACGACGACGCCGCGGCAGCGCTCCATGATGAGGAATGGCGCGCCGATGACCGCCTCGTCTTCGCAATAGTGGTAGATTCTTGGCGCGAAGGGAAAAGCATTGTGCAAAACAGAGAGCACCCGGTTTTCACGCCCCATGTCATGTGCCGACGGCGCATAGTCGCCCAATGGCGGCCGGCGCAATACGTATTCCAGCGACTCACCGAAAGTCAGGAGATAGGTCAGGTTCGCCTTGCCGCCGCTGAACTGCCTGACGGACATGTCGTCCTGGGCGCCCGGCAGCCGATCCCGCAGATATCGCCCCAAGCGACTCTCATCAAAGCGCTCGTCGGGGCGGACCTCGATCAGGTCGTGCTTGTCAGGTGATGACATTGCGCATATTCCTCCATGCGCGATTAGAGCCGATGGGTCATGCCGTCAGTCTACCACAGCAGCGAAGATCCTCTTCAATTTCTTTCTTCTGAGCAACTCAACCCCGAACATATTCGGCCGCTGAAACTATTGCGCGTCCGTCGTTGCGGAGTATGATAGGCGGCAGCGTATCAAGAGAATCGAGCCAAATTGAACTTCCACAAGACCTTCCCTATTCTGGTCGCCTATCTGGTCTTCATCGTGATTGGCATCGCGACAGGGCTGCTGAACATTTCCTGGACCTATATGCAAGACACCTTCAATGTCTCGCATGATTCCTTGGCGGTTCTGGCGCCAGCGGCGATGCTGGGCGGGTTGATCGCCGCCTTCCTCAGCGGCACAATCATCGGCCGATTTTCCATTGGTCCGGCGCTGGTCGGCGGTATGGCATTCGCCGGCGTCGGCATGCTCGGTTACGCCATTGCGCCAATATGGATTATCTTGCTCGGCGTGGCTTTCATCGGCAGCATCGGCAAAGGCTTGACGGACGCGGTCTTGAACAATTTCGCCTCCGCCAATTACGGCGCCAGCGAGATGAACTGGCTTCATGCCTGCTGGGGCATCGGCTTAACCATTGCGCCGGCTGTGGTTACGCATTTTGTACTTTATCAGGGCGGCGGCTGGCAATCGAGCTACGTGCTCGTTGGCTTGGTCATCCTGCTCATTGGTCTGGTCATCCTGCTCAGTCTGCCGCTATGGCAGATAAAACCCGCCAAGGGCAAGTCAAAAGGTGTCAGCGCCAGCCCGCCACTTCGCGAGAGCCTGCGCCGGCCCATTGTGATCATCGGCCTGCTGTTTTTCTTTCTCTATGGCGGGGTCGAGTTGGGGACCGGACAGCTGGCGAATACGCTGCTCATTGAAGCGCGCGGTCTGCCGCAAGCGATTGCGAGCAGCTGGGTCAGCGCTTATTGGGCCAGTTTCACCGCCGGGCGAATCACGATGGGGCTGCTTGCGTTGCGCCTGGGCGACAAGACGCTGCTCAACATCTGCTTCGGCTTCACTGTCGCGGGCGCAATTCTGCTCTTCCTCAATTTGAATGATGCATTCAGCCTTTTGGGATTTATCGGGATGGGATTCGGCCTGGCAGCGATCTTCCCGATACTGATCCTACAGACGAATCGGCGAGTTGGGCGCGCGCATGCTTCCAACGCCATCGGCTTCCAGGTCGGCTGCGCCGGGCTTGGCGGCGCGGCTCTCTCCGGCATGGGCGGTATCTTCGCCGAACATGTCGGACCCGAATCAATCAGCCTGTTCATACTTGTCGGCGCGCTTCTGACATTCGCGCTGTACGAATTCATGATCCGTTGGGAAGCCAGACAGGTGAAAAGAAAGACATTCTAAGCGCAGATGATGCAACCTCTTGCTGAACGCGTTGGGCAGTTGATGATGGTGGGCTTCGAGGGACTAAAGCCACCGCCGCACATCCTGGCCTGGTTGGCGAGCGGGCGCATCGGCGGCATCTATCTGTTCGCGCGCAATATCGAATCGCCAGCGCAAGTCAAGCGACTGATCGCCGATTGCCGGGCGGCGGCGCAGCATCCCATTCTAGTCGGCATTGATCAGGAGGGCGGCATCGTCGCCAGGCTGCGCGACGGCTTCAGCGAAAGCCCCGGGGCGATGGCTTTGGGCGCGAGCGGCGACTGCCAGCTTGCGGAAGACGTCGCCTTCATGCTGGGACGGGAAATGGCGGCGCTGGGCATCAACTGGAACTTCGCGCCGGTCGCCGATATCGCGCATCAACGCGACAATCCATCCGTCGGCACGAGAGCAGTCGGCCGTGATCGGCGCTTGGTCAGCGAATTGGTGGCGGCGCAGGTTCGCGGCTTTCAACGCGCGGGCGTGGCGGCGACCGTGAAGCACTTTCCGGGGCTGGGCAATTCTGTCATCGACACGCACGATGCCCCGGCGAGAGTATCTGGCTCTCTCTCGTTTTTGTATGCGGAAGACCTGCTGCCTTTCCGCGCGGCGATCGCTGCTGGCGTCGGCTGCGTCATGTTGACTCACGTCATCTATGATGAGCTGGACAGCGAATTGCCCGCGACGCTGTCGCCACAAATCGTGGATGGGCTGCTGCGGAGGGAACTCGGTTTAGATGGCGTTGTCTGCACCGACTGCATGGAAATGAAGGCGATGACCGATGCCTTTGGATCCGGCGAATCGGCTGTAATGGCGCTGCAAGCCGGCGTCGACCTGGTCCTTTTTTCGCACAGCCGCGAAGCCCAGGAAGCGGCTTACGACGCGGCGCTGACTGCGGCGCTGTCTGGTCGAATAGCAGAGGAGCGAATCGATCTTTCTGTGTCACGCGTCCAGGCGCTCAAGCGTCGCTTTCGTCTTCATAATGCGCCGCCGCTCGAAATCATTGGATGCGAGGCGCATCGGGCGCTGGCGCGTGAAGCGGCTCGCGCTGGCACTATCATGATTAAGCAAGGCGGCGCCGTACCCGTCAACGTAACGTCGAAGCGAATCGTCTTGATCGAATTCTCTTCGCATTGGTCACCCGATGCGGATAAGGCGGGTTCACAAAGCCGCTTCGCGTCGCTCTTGTCTCGCCGCATTCCGCGGGTCGCGCGCCACCTGGTTGATCCAGAGTCTGATTTCACCGACAAGACCTTGGACGTAGTCAGCGCCTTGAGCGGAGCAGAAGCCGTCATCCTGGTCACGCGGAACGCGCACATGCAGCCGGCCCAACGGCGTCTCGCCCAGTTCGTCTGCGACAGCTCGCGCAAGGCGATCCTGGTTTGCGCCGGCAATCCTTATGACGCGGGCGTGATCCATGGAGCGGACAGCGTCATCTGCACGAACGGCGACAGCGGTCCATCGCTTGAAGCCGCCGTTGACGCCATCTGCGGCGACTACAGCCCCAGCGGCAAACTCACGGTGGAAATCTGATGTCCGGCTTAATGGATAGCGCCGCCTTTGAAAGACTTTTGGAGCGACATCTTCCGGCGTCGTTTCCCGCGTTGAGCATTTGCGTCATTCACCGGGGCGAAACCGTCTGGCAAGATGCCCGCGGCTGGATCGATCCTGGCGACGAATCCTTGCCGATCACCGTTGAGTCGCTCTTCGATTTGGCATCGGTGACCAAGCTCATCGTCGAGACGAGTTTTCTCGTCTTGGTCGATGCCGGCGCAATTGCGCTTGAGAGCCGCCTGGTTGATGTCATCCCCGAATTCGGCCACGTGAATCCGCGGGAAATCAGAGGCGGACAAGACCCGCATACGCGCGCCATTCTGCCGGTGGAGCCGCCATACCGAGATTCGCAGGTTGATCCGGCCGGCGTTACATTCAAGCACTTGCTCACGCATTCATCCGGGCTGCCACCCTGGCGCTCTGTTTACCTGCTGGCCGGCGATAGACCGCCGCCTCCGCCGACTCACGCTGTGCAATACGACGAGCGCCGTTGGCGCCGCGGCTTGAAAGCCATGGTGGATTTCCCCTTCGCGGGAAAGATCGGCGACACGATCCGCTACACCGACATCGGCATCATGCTCCTCGGTGAGGCGGTCGCGCGCCTGCATGGCCGCCGCCTGGATCTGGCGGTCAATGACCTAGTGCTGAAACCATTGGGACTGGGCTCATTCACTTACAATCCGATGCTGAACGGCGTTCCGCGCGAGCGAATCGCGCCGACCGAGCTGGACAATCACTGGCGGCAGCGGCGCGCCTGGGGCGAGGTCCACGATGAAAATACCTGTGGCCTTGGCGGCATCGCCGGTCACGCCGGGCTCTTCGCCACCGCGCGGGATGTCGCCCGTTTCGGCCAAGCCTGGCTCGCGGGAGAAATGCGCCTCGCCATCAGCGCCGACCTGCGCCAAAAGGCTACCAGCCAGCAAGTCAGCGGTCAGTTCCGTCTCGGTCTGGGCTGGATGCTGAAAGCGGAGCGCGATTCGTCAGCCGGAGACCTCTATAGCGCAAATTCTTATGGTCATACGGGATTTACCGGCACGTCGCTTTGGATTGATCCGGAACGAGAACTGGTAAGCGCCGTGCTTACCAACCGCGTTTATCATGGGCGGGCGGATGAGGGCATTCATGCCTTTCGCCGCGCGCTTCACGATCTCATCGTCGAGAGCATAGACGAGCGATGACTGAGCCGCTGTTCATGGGCATTGACGGCGGCGGAAGCAAGCTGCGCGTCGCCATCGTGGATGCGAATCTGGACGAGTTGTCGTCGCTGACGGCGGGCGCCGTCAATCCAAGCATTGTTGGACGCGATACCGCGCGCGAGCGCATTCAGGAAGGCATACTCCAGGCAGTGCGTTTGGCGGATATCCGACAGGAAGACATCGCCGCCGTTGGCATCGGCATCGCCGACGCCTCCAATCTGCATAGCAAAGACTGGCTCCGCGAAACAGTGAAGCCAGCCCTGCCCAGCGCCCAGATTGCACCCAGCTCGGATCTGGAGATTGCCATGGTTGGCGCCTTGGGGCAGCGTCACGGCCTGCTGGTTTTGGCGGGGACTGGCAGCGCGGTTTTTGGGGTAACAAGCGATGGCAGGCGCCTTCAGGTCGGCGGCTGGGGTTACCTGCTCGGCGACCAGGGCAGCAGCTACTGGATTGGATCGCAGCTCTTGAAACATGTCACCGAGACATTCGACACGGGCGGCGAAGTCGGCCTGAAGGCATTGGGTCGCGCCTGTCTGGACAAGTTGGGTTTGACTGCCCCTCGCGATTTGGTCGCCTGGGTGTATCGGTCCGAGGAGGCGCCGACAGTTCGGATCGCGAGCTTGGCGCCCTTTGTCTTGCGGCGCGCAGACGCGGGTGACGAGCTGGCGCGCGAGATTTTGTGCGGCGCTGCACGGCATTTGGCGGGGCAGCTTGGTACCGTTCGGCGCCGATTGGATGATGCCCAGGCGCCGATCGCATTTGCCGGCGGTCTGCTCGAAAGCGACAACTGGCTGTCTCGCGAACTTGCCAAGCGCCTCGCCCTGCCTTCGCGCCCAGCCGCCAAATACGCGCCGGTCATTGGCGCCGCCCTGCTGGCGAAAATGGAATGGAGCGCTACTCGAAAGCCATGAACTTGACGACAGAACAGGCCAATCTCGACAGCAAGAATATCGATCAAATGTCGACGCTGGACGCGCTAAGCCTGATCAACCGCGAAGACGCCAAGGTTGCCGCCGCTGTGCAAAAGGCGCTGCCGCAGGTCGCGGAAGCAGTCGACGTCATTGCACAGGCGCTCGCCAATGGCGGACGCCTCTTCTACCTGGGCGCAGGCACCAGCGGCCGGCTGGGCGTTCTTGACGCGGTCGAATGCGTGCCGACCTTCAGCGTCTCGCCCGAACTGGTGCAAGGCCTCATCGCCGGCGGGCCGGATGCCCTAACGCAGTCGATTGAGGGCGCGGAAGACCGCCCAGAATACGCGCGGAAAGACCTGGCGGCGCGCGGACTCACGAAGGCGGATGTCGTCTGTGGCATTGCCGCCAGCGGGCGAACGCCCTACGTCATCGGCGGTCTAACTTATGCGAAGGCGCTGGGCGCCAAGACGATAGCGATCGCCTGCAACGCGCGCTCCCCCATTGGCGAAATCGCCGACATTTCGATCAGCGTTGTTGTGGGACCTGAGATTATCGCCGGGTCAACCCGAATGAAAGCGGGCACCGCGCAAAAGATGATTCTGAATTTGCTCAGCACGGGCGCTATGATCCGCCTGGGCAAGGTCTACGGCAATTTGATGGTCGATGTCAAGGTGTCCAATCAGAAGCTGGCTGAGCGAGCCTGCCGGCTGGTCATGCGATTGACCGGCGTCGACAGCGAGCGGGCGCGGGCACTCTTGGCGGGGGCCAACCAGGATGTGAAGGTGGCGGTCGTCATGGCGCGCCTGGGCGTAGACTACGAAGAGGCGCGTGAGCATTTGGCGCAGGCGAAGGGAAAACTGCGCGAAGTCATCGGCGGGAAATAAGCGCATGACCGCCGCTATTTGCCTTCCCAGTCAATCGGATAAGTCTTGTCGATCATCGCCTGAATTGCCCGACGGAAGTCTTCTGTACGGAATAGCTGTGCCTGCGCCCAAGCCTCAACTCTCAGTCCAGTCGCGTTGTCAACGATGTCATTGACGACGCGCTTGCCATAGCTGACCGCCAGCGGCGCCGAAGCGGAAAACGCCTCGACAAAGTCTTGAACGCCACGCTCCAGCTCGGCTTTGGGCACGACGGCATTGACCAGCCCCCATGCCGACGCCTGCGCTAAGTCGATATTGCGTCCGGTAAGAATCAGCTCCTTGGCGCGCGCGGGACCAATTAGCTTGATTAAGCGTGTCGTGCCGCCGACATCGGGAATGATGCCCAGGCGCGCTTCCGGCAGCCCCAGCTTCGTGCGCTCCGCGGCAATGCGGAAATCACAGGCGAGCGCCAGTTCCAGCGCCATACCCAGACAGTAGCCTTGCATGACACAGATGACCGGCAGGGAACAGCGCTCAATCTTGTTGAAGATGGCTTGATAGCGCTCGGTAAAGGGAAAGAGGTTATGCCGCAGCCCTTCGTCGGGCCTCAGGAACTGCTTCAAGTCGATGCCGGCGGAAAAGACGCGCCCGGCGCCGCGGACCAGCACGACGCGCGCGCCATCATGGAACTCACGCTCCGCCCGATCGAAGGCCGCGGAAATCGCGCTCATCATCTCGTCGTTGATGGCGTTGCGTTCGCCCGGACGGTTGAGAATCACCTCAAAGGTCTTTCCCTCCCGCTTGGCAAGCACCAGGTCAGACATGATCGGCGGCTCCAACGTCCAGACTTCTCACGCTGAGGACTCCAGGAAGGCGTTCAGCGCCGCCACCGTATTGAGACTGACGCGCTTTTTCGAACGATCGATTCGGCGCATCAAACCGGTGAGCACGCTGCCGGAGCCGATCTCGATGAAAGTCTCCGCTCCCGCATCGATGATCGACCGCATGGACTCCGTCCAGCGAACGGACCGCGTCAACTGCTGATCCAATTCCGTCTTGATGTCCGCCGCCGTTTCCAGCGGCTGCGCCAAGACATTGCCATACACGGGCACAGCCGGCGGTGAAAATGCTGTGCGGTGCACGACATCGAGGAAGCCTTCCAAGGCGGCCGCCATCAAGGGCGAATGCGCCGCCACGCTAACCGACAACTTCACTGCCCGTCTTGCGCCAGCTGCGGACGCGCGCTCGATGAGCCGGTCAACAGCGGCAATGTTGCCGGATACGACTGCCTGCCCCGGACAGTTGTCATTCGCCAGCACGATGATCTGTCCCGTTTCGGCCGACGCCTCGGCACAGAGCGATTCCACCTGATTGATATCCAGCGCCAGTATCGCCGCCATCGCTCCCGGATTCAGCTCGCCCGCCTGCTGCATGAAGCGTCCACGCGCTTGCACCAGCCGCAGACCACCTTCGAAACTAAGTGCGTCCGCGGCGGTCAGCGCCGAAAACTCGCCCAGGCTGTGCCCGGCCATCCAAGCAGGCTGCGCCGATGGAAGTAGCTCTTGCAGAACGCGCCAAATGGCGATACTGCAAACATAGAGCGCCGGCTGCGTGATGGCAGTCTGATTCAACTCGTGGCCTGGTCCCTCGAAGCAAAGGCGCGAAAGGCCGAAGCCGAGGAGCTCATCCGCCTGCTCGAAAGTTTCACGGGCGACTGGATAAGACTGCGCAAAATCCGCGCCCATGCCAAGGGCTTGCGAGCCTTGCCCGGGAAATAACGCAGCGCCTGTATTCCAGTCCATCGGTCTTTACTTTGCCCGTTGTCGGCCAGCTACTATTATGCCCAATAGCAGTTCCTGGGGCGAGCCATTCACATGGTCGGGGCGCAAAAAACCGCGCCTTGCCAGCGCGGTCCGTCAGCACAATTCTGTCGCTTCGAATTGCCTGCTAGTCGCTTTCGACCTCGACGACTTGTTCGCCGCGATACGAGCCACATTTTGGACAGACACGATGCGCGATATGATATTCGCCGCAGCTCTCGCACTCCACCAGATGCTTGAGTGTCAAAGCGTGATGAGCGCGGCGCCGGTCCCGCCGGGATTTTGAGACTTTTCGCTTTGGCAGGGGACCCATATCTTTAACTCCTGAACAATTTCGAGCATAATCGGCGCATTATACTGGGCGGCAAGCGCGGCTGTCAAGCCAAGTATGCCGCTAACCTAGACGGATTCCAATGGACAGCGTCATCGACAACGAAGTTCGATACAGTATTGAACGGGCGCTAAATCGTAACGTTCGCTCCTGGCAACCGCTTGCGGGCGGCATGATCAGCCAGGTGCTGCGCGTTGAGCTGGCGGACGGCCAATCAATCGTCGCCAAAGTCGGCGATGGCAGTCACGATCTGACGATTGAAGCCTATATGCTGCGATACTTGCGCCAGCATTCGGGATTGCCGGCGCCGGCAGTGCTGCATGATGAAGCAAACCTGCTCTTGATGGAATTCGTAGAAGGTCGCATTGAGTGGGAAGGCGATGCCCTGCGTCATCTCGGTGAGCTCTTGGCTCGTTGCCACCAAGTGACCAGCCCTGCCTACGGCCTCGAACGCGACACGCTGATCGGACCATTGCATCAGCCAAATCCGCGGACAGCCTCATGGATCGCCTTCTTTCGCCAACAGCGGCTGCTCTACATGATCGGCATCGCGCGCGAATCGGGCGAGCTTCCCGCCGAGCTTGAGCGGCGGCTCCTGCGCATCGCCGATCAACTGGAGCGATATCTCTTTGAACCGCCGCAACCCGCGCTTATCCATGGCGACATGTGGAAAACCAACGTGATCGTACGGGATGGTCGGGTGGCGGGAATCATCGATCCAGCGCTCTATTACGGGCACAATGAAATGGAACTCGCCTATATGACCCTCTTCAACGGCACCGGTCCCGAGTTTTTCAGCACCTACACCGAGCAGATTGCAATTGAGGAAGACTTCTTCCGCACCAGACGCCACATTTACAATCTGTATCCACTTCTGATTCATCTCGTCATCTTCGGCGAAAGATACCTTCAGCCACTGCACGAATCGCTGGAACGAGTAGGAAAATAGTTAGGATGGGGTTTGTAATGTTTACATATTCGTACCATTTGATTATGGTTTATACTCGATGCAAGCGTTAGAGTATTCGTTTGAATCGATAGCGACAAGCAGGGCAAATGCGATGAACGCGATCGGCGGCGCAGTCGAGAGCAAGAAGGTGAAGAAGACCGACACCCACTGAGTATGGGCTTGTTTGTGCTGCTAGATGACCTAAGACACACACCCGCCCATACGGCGGGTTTTTTCGTTGTGAGTAGATGACTGAGGAGAATTGACGATGACCAGTGCAAGCCCGCTATGCCCCGAATGCGAAGGCGAGGTCGATATTCCAGCCGACGCGATGGAGAACGAGTTGGTGTCTTGCCCCGAGTGCGGCACAGAACTTGAGATTATGAGCCTTGACCCGATGGAGCTGGAATTGGCGCCCGAAGTGGAAGAAGACTGGGGAGAGTAGATCTCATGCGCGTCGCCCTGCTGGTCACGCATATTCGCGCCGAAGAAAAGCTGATTCTGGCCGCCTTCAACAAGCGCGATATCAGCCCGGACATCATCCTCGACCGCGAGTTGAATTTCGAAATCACGCAGGGCGCTGGTCAGTTGGCGCCATCGGGCATCGCCTGGCGCGATTACGATATGATATTTGAACGCTGCGTCAGCACATCGCGCGGCATGTACGCGCTGGCGATTCTCAACAGCTGGGGCGTCCAAACCTTCAACACTTATGAAACAGCGGCCGCCTGCAGTGACAAGCTGCGAACAAGCGTCGCCTTGATGCAGCATAATATTCCGCAGCCGCATACGCGCGTCGCCTTCACGCCGGAGAGCGCGATGCAGGCGATCGAAGACGTCAAATATCCAGCGGTGCTGAAACCGGTGACCGGCTCCTGGGGGCGCCTGCTGGCGCGCGTCCACAATCGAGACAACGCCGAAGCCATCCTCGAACACCGGCAGACCCTGGGCGATTACAATCATCACATTTATTACGTGCAGGAATATGTCGACAAGCCGGGACGCGACATCCGCGCTTTTGTCGTCGGCGATCGCACCATCGCGGCCATCTACCGCGAGTCCAATCACTGGATCACTAATACCGCCCGCGGCGGATTGGCCACAAATTGCCCGGTGACCGAGCCGCTTGACGATATTTGCGTGCGCGCGGCGCAGGCCGTCGGCGGCGGCATACTGGCGGTCGATCTGCTGGAAGACGCAGGCGGCAACTTCGTGGTCAACGAGATCAACCACACGATGGAATTCCGCAACAGCAGCAAACCCACCGGCGTCGATATCGCGCAGGAAGTCATTGACTTCGTCATCGGGCAGATTGGAGTGGTCGCGTGATTCGGGCGGGCATCGTCGGCGGCAGCGGCTATACCGGTGGCGAGCTGCTGCGACTGCTGCACTTTCACCCACAGGTTGAAGTGACGCAGATCACCAGCCGCGAACAGGCGGGGCGCTATGTGCATGCCGTGCATCCGAACCTGCGCAGCGTCTCCCGCTTCAAGTTCATTCACCCCGATGCGCTGGAAGAGTGCGATCTGCTTTTTCTGGCGCTGCCTCACGGGACGGCCGCGCGCCATATCGAGCGCTATGCCGGTCTCGCGCCGAAACTAATCGACCTGTCGGCCGATTTCCGCCTCGATTGCGCCGCCACCTACGAAAAGTATTACGGTGAGCCGCATCCGGCGCCGCGCTGGCTGTACCGCTTCGTCTATGGCTTGCCCGAGGTCAATCGCGAATCGCTTCTTGGCGCCAGCTATGTCAGCGGGGTTGGCTGCAATGCGACCGCGTTGAATCTCGCGCTGCTTCCGCTAGTCCAGGCCGGCATCCTCGAGCGCGCTGCCTGCGAGATCAAGGTCGGCTCATCGGAAGGCGGCAACAAGAGCAATCCCGGCTCGCATCATCCCATTCGCAGCGGCGCCGTTCGCAGCTACAAAGCCACCGGACATCGACATCTGGCGGAAGCGCAGTTGGTGCTGGGCGAAGATATCCCGCTTCACTTCTCGGTTACAGCAATTGAGATGGTGCGCGGCATTCATCTGCTGGCGCATTGCTACTTGAGCGAGCCAAAGGTCGAACGCGACATCTGGCGGCTCTATCGCGGGCGCTATCGGCACGAGCCCTTCCTGCGTCTGGTGAGCGGCAAGGCGGGCTTGCATCGCCTGCCCGAACCGCGCGTGGTCGCCGGCACGAATTACTGCGACATCGGCTTCGAGCTGGACGGCGATGGGACACACCTTGTCGTCATCGCCGCGCTGGACAATCTAGGCAAGGGCGCGGCCGGCAGCGCCGTGCAAGCGATGAATCTGATGTATGAACTGGATGAGCCGACCGGGCTGGAGTTTCCCGGCATTTACCCCTAGCGAGAAGCGGGAAAATGGCTGTATCAAAACTCTTGATTGTTAAGTTGGGTGGCGGAGAAGGCTTGGATCTGGCGGCCGCCTGTGATGATTTGGCATTGATCGCCGAGAGGCGCCCGCTTGCCGTCGTGCACGGCGTCAGCGCGATCATGAATCAGCTTTGCCTGGAAAGCGGTGTCGAAGTGCAATCATTGCAATCGCCATCCGGACACAGCTCCCGTTATACCCCGCCGGCCGTGCGCGACATCTACGTCCGCGCCGCGGAAGCAGCCAATGAGTTGCTGGTATCGGCATTGCGTGAGCGGGGCTTGAGCGCGGTCGGATTCATCGGCGAAAATCTGGCGCTGGCGGGCACGCGCAAAACGGCGATACGAGCCCTTGTGAACGGACGCGTACGCGTGATCCGCGATGACCACAGCGGCTCGATTGTCGGCGTTGATGAAGCGATACTCCTTCAAACGCTGGACGCCGCCAAAACACCGGTTCTGCCACCGATGGCGCGCAGCAGCGATGGTCCGCTCAATGTCGATGGCGATCGCGCTGCTGCGGCTGTAGCCGGCGCGCTGGACGCCGAGACGCTCGTTATCCTAAGCAATGTCGCTGGGCTCTACCGGCGTTTTCCCGATGAAACTTCCATAGTCAATCTGGTAACCCTTTCGCAGATCGACGGGGCGCTGGATTGGGCGCAAGGTCGCATGAAACGAAAAGTATTGGCAGCGCGGGAGGCGCTGGCTCAGGGACTTGGGCGCGTCATCATTGCTGATGGACGTATTTCCAATCCGGTGTCGCGCGCGCTGGACGGAGCTGGCACGAGGTTTACCACATGATGGAGACAGCGAATCTTTTCGAATTGGAGAATCGGCACGGATCGGGCGCTTATGGCAAGCGACCAACGGCTTTGGTACGTGGCGAGGGCGTCTATGCCTTTGATCAGTTGGGCAATCGCTATCTGGACGCGACCAGCGGCCAGGGCGTGGCGGCGCTTGGCCATTGCCACCCGGCCGTCATCAAGGCGATTAGCGAACAGGCGGCGACTCTGATCACCTGCCACGAGTCATTCTACAACGATCGCCGCGCCGAGCTCTATCAGTTGCTGGCAAGTATCATGCCGGCGGATCTCAAGCGCTTCTTCCTCTGTAACAGCGGCGCCGAAGCCAACGAGGGCGCGCTAAAAGTGGCCAAGCTGCTCACCGGGCGCGATGGCATCGTCGCGGCGAAGCGCTCCTTCCATGGTCGTACCACCGGCGCTCTCTCCTTGACCTGGACGCAGAAATATCGCAAGCCCTTTCAGGAATGGCTGCCCGCTGTCGATTATGTCGCCTTCAACGACATTCAAGCGGCGCGCGATGCAATTACCGACGCGACCGCAGCCGTCGTCGTCGAGGCGATCCAAGGCGAAGGCGGCGTGCACCCGGCCGATGACGAATACCTGGGTGCGCTGCGAGAGCGCTGCGATCAAAAGGGCGCCATGCTGATAATCGATGAGATACAGACTGGCTTTGGCCGAACGGGCAATTGGTTTGCATTCGAGCATGCCGGCATCGTCCCTGACATCATATCGGTCGGCAAAGCGATCGCCGGAGGCCTGCCCATGGGCGCCGTTTGCTGGCGCGACGCGCACGGACCGATTGACCGCGCCACCCATGGCAGCACCTTTGGCGGCAATCCGCTCGCTTGCGCCGCCGCTCTCGCCGCGGTCGCCGCGATCCGCGATGAGGGCTTGGTCGAAAGGGCGCGAGTCAACGGCGAGTGGTTCATTGATGAATTATCCGCGCTGAAACTGCCCGGTGTGCGCCAAGTGCGCGGACGAGGACTGATGATCGGCCTTGAGCTGAGAGGTCGAGTGACACCCATTCTAAAGGCGCTGCAGGAACAGGGTGTGCTCGCCCTGCCCGCCGGACTCAATACGCTGCGCTTGCTGCCGCCTTTGATCATCAGTCGCGAGCAGCTTTCTGTTGTCGCCAGCGCAATCGAGGCGGTATTGGGATAGCTGATGAGCCTCTTATCCAATGGCAGCGCGGAGAAACTGCTGCATGATTTGGTCGCCATTCCCAGCCCGTCTTTCGCTGAAACTGAGGCGGCCGCCTATTTGACCGCGTGGATGGAGCGTCACGGCTATGATGACGCCTTCTTCGATGAGGCTGGCAACGCGGTCGGCGTCATCGGGTCCGGCGCCCGCCAGATCGTTTTGCTCGGGCATATCGATACCTTCGCCGGCTTTCCACCGGTTCGCTTGGATGGGCGAAGACTTTTTGGACGCGGCGCCGTCGATGCCAAGGGACCGCTGTGCGCATTCGCGGCGGCGGGGGCAAGAGCCAAGCTGGCGGCGGACGCGCAAGTCATCGTCATTGGCGCGGTGGAAGAAGAAGCGGCCACCAGTCACGGCGCCCACTATGCTCTGACCCAATATCAGCCAGCCTGCTGCGTAATCGGCGAGCCATCGCGGTGGGATCGCATCACCTTGGGCTACAAGGGGCGCCTCCTGCTCGACTGGCGCTGGGAAGGCGGCCTCGCGCATAGCGCTGGGGAAGCGCCCAGCCCGGCCGAACGCGCCTTGGATTATTGGCAGGGCATCAAAACGTATTGCGAAGAATTCAATGCTGGCATCGGGTCGCTATATGCAAGGCTGGACCCCTCAGTCCGCGATATCAATACCTGGCAGGAAGACGTCAACGGCGTCGCCGAGATGACCGTGGGCTTCCGCCTGCCGCCAAATGTCATCCCTGACGACATCCGACTTCAATTTCCCGCGAGCAATGGCGCGACCGTAAGCGGGCGCGGCGCCGAATGCGCCTTCAGCGGCGACAAGAACAGCGCGCTCAGCCGTCATTTCCGGCGAGCCATCCGCGCTCAGGGCGGCGTCCCGCGCTTCGTTTACAAAACCGGCACATCCGATATGAACATCGTCGGGCCGCGCTGGGGCTGCCCGATCGTGGCATATGGACCGGGCGATTCCGCGCTCGACCATACGCCGGACGAGCATATTCACCTTGACGAATATCTGCGCGCAATCGACGTCTTAACACAAGCACTCGAGACCGTCTGAGTGAGGTCAGGCAAGCTATGCACAATCGCAAAATACCAGTTCCTGAATTCAACTTCATTGATTCCACCTTGCGCGAAGGCGAGCAATTCCGCGGGACGCACTTTACCTTGGACGACAAGCGCGAAATCGCTGAGCTCCTGGATCAGTTTGGCGTGGAATACATGGAATTGTCCACGCCGGTGGCCAGCCCGCAAAGCGCCGATGCCATCCGCGCTTTGGCCGATATGCCGCGCCGGTTCCGGCTTTTGACGCATATCCGCGCCAATATGGATGACGCCAGGCTGGCAGTCGATTGTGGCGTTGACGGCGCTGATGTCTACATCGGAACATCCGAATACATGCGCGAATACAGCCACGGCAAGAGCCTCGAACAAGTCATTGAAATCGGGCAAGAGGTCATCGCCTATCTGAATCAGCAAGACATTGAGACGCGCTTCAGCACGGAGGATACCTTCCGCAGCAATTTCGCCGATGTGATGACGGTCTACCGCGCGATGGATTTGGCCGGCGTGGATCGCGTCGGGGTCGCCGATACGGTGGGCATCGCCGATCCTTTGCAAACCTACAATCTCATTTCCAATCTGCGCGATGTGGTCAACTGCGATATCGAATTTCACGGTCATAACGACAGCAGCTGCGCCGTCGCCAACGCCTTCTGCGCCTTGCAAGCGGGCGCCACCCATATTGACACCACCGTCCTGGGCATCGGCGAGCGCAACGGCATCACGCCGATGGGCGCGCTTGTCGGCCGGCTCTACACCTGTGACAAGTCGTTAGTGGAGAAGTACCAGTTAAGTCTGCTGCCCGAAATCGAACGCGTCGTGGCGGAGAAACTGGGTATCGAGATTCCTTACAACACGCCTATCACCGGCGAGGTCGCTTTTCATCACAAAGCCGGCGTTCATACCAATGCCGTATTGAAGAACCCGACGACGTATGAAGCGATCGACCCGGAAGATTTCGGCCTGCCGCGCATCATTGATATCGCCCATCGCCTCGTGGGGCGCAACGCCATTCGCGATTACGCCGCCGGCCACGGTATCACGCTGCCCGACGATGTGCTCAATCTGGTTACGGCTCAGGTCAAACTGATGGCGGACGAACGGCCGATCACCCTGGAAGATGTTGACGGCATCCTCAGCAAAATGATGTTGCCGGTCGACGATTAATCGGCGGGGGCGATATTCCGCTTTCGCGCGGCCGATGACTCTTGCGGATCGCCCATGGGGAAAACGTAGACCAAGATCGACAATAAACCTGCCAGCGCGAAGATGCCGAATGTGAGCTCGAAGTTGACGGCATCAACCAGCCAACCGCCAAAGATGGGCGCGAATATCGTCACCGGCGCGATGAGTGAGTTCGCCATCCCGATGTAATAGGGGCGTTCCGCCACCGAGCCAAACTGCACGGTGATAGTCATGATCGTGGACCATTGCGCCGAGTTGACGATGCCGGTCAGGGCGAAGACAGCGTAAAACCAGCTGACATCGCTGGCCTGCAGGGCGATGGCGATGCCCAATATGGTCAGCAGATTTGCCGCTATCAATACGCGCCGGTGGCCCCAGCGATCGCCGATCCAACCGATGACCGAACTGCTTACGGTATTAGACACCAGCAGAACGCTCGTCAAGATTCCGGCGAATTCCGGCGACATATCAAAGCGCCGAATGCCGTAAATGGTATAAAAGGAAATCGCGGTCAGGCTAACCCCGGTTAAGGCGCGCGCGATGAGAAACCAGCGAAAGTTGTCGTCTTCGCGCAGAATCTGCCGCAGGCGGCCGCCGAATTGACGCCACCTGACCGGCTCTGCCACATGCCGCGGATGACTCTTCGGTTCATAGGTCAAAGCCAAACCGACAAAGGACACCAGCAAGCTGATGCCGGCCAAGGTGAACAGCAGCGAAAAACTCTCCGGGAAATCCATCCTTTCCAGGATGACGCTGGCGAGCAGCGCGCCACCGGCGCCGAAGAGATTGACGCAGGCCGACTGGATGCCGAAGAACGAACCGAGGCGATGAGGCGGCATGATCTTGCTGATCATGCTCTGCCAGGCGGTGCCTGTGAATCCGCCGCCCAGCGCTTGTATGCCGAGCAGGAGCAGCGCCAAGATCAGCGCCGTATCCAGGCCAATCTGCGGGATCATGAAAGCCAGCAGCGCCAGCCCAAAGTAGGGCACGCGCTCCACCATGGTCATCACCAAGACCATCGGCTTATAACGCTGAAGACTGGCGACGTAGCTGGAGGTCAGCAGTTGCGGCACTTGCCAGCCGATATGAAAGAGCGTGGCGACAAAGCCGATCAATGCGGTCGACTCGGTGAGAAAAGACAGGAAGAGCGGGATTATGGTAACATAAGATGCCAAACCCGAAACGCCGAAGCCGAACAAGCTGCCGTCAAAGATATTGACAGCAATGTTGTGAT
>WTGC01000056.1 GCA_011523705.1 Chloroflexota bacterium
GATGAGCGCGGGCCGGGGGATGGGGGCTACAAAAAGCGCGGGCGCGCGACTCAGAAGCGGACCAACCCAGCTATCTGTCGCTATACATGATGAGCATAACCACGACATGAACATCAGGCGCAACTTGATCTGGTATCTCTTCCTCGCCCCGGCTGTGCTCATGCTTCTGATGTTCATGGCTTTGCCCCTCATTCGGTCCTTGGAATTGGCTTTTTTCGAATGGAACGGTCTGCGTCCGCGCGAGTACGTGGCGCTGGAAAACTTTGAAGATCTGTTCGATGACCGGTTCTTTTGGGGCGCGCTCCGGCACACTTTGATATTCGCCGTCTTCTCCACGCTCGGCACTGTCGGCATCGGTCTGCTGCTGGCGATGGCGATCTCCCGCCGCGTGCGGGGAGCCGCCCTTTATCGCTTCTTGTTCTATCTGCCGGTGATGCTGCCGATGGCGGTGACGGCGGCGCTTTGGGTGCGCATGTACGAGCAGAACTTCGGCATGTTGAATGTCATGTTGCGCAGCATCGGCTTGGCGCATCTCGAGGGCACCTGGATCGCCAGCCGCGAGACGTCGCTGGGCTCGGTCATCGCGGTGGCGGTGTGGCAATTCTCCGGCTTCCCGATGATTATTCTGTTGGCCGGTATTGAGAATATTCCGGAAGACTTGCATGAAGCGGCCTCGCTGGATGGCATCAGCGAAGCGCAGCGCATCCGCTACCTGACGTTGCCGCTGATCCGCCCGGTGCTCATTTCAATCAGCGTGCTGCAATTCATCTTCTCGTTGAAGGTCTTCGACCTGGTCTGGGTGATGACCCTGGGGGGACCGGCCGAGAGCACATCGGTGCTGGGCACTTTTCTCTACAAGGAGGCTTTCCGCAAGCAGGAATACGGCTACGCATCGGCCGTTGCCGTGGTGATGTTCGCCGTGATCTTCACCGTGACCTACGTCTATCAGCGCTTGATGCGCGTGGAAGCGGTCGAGTTTTAGCTGGCGATGAATCTTGAGCGAAGCGTGACCGTGCGGTTGTTGAAGCGCGTCCCGGGCGCGATGGTGGCGCTAATGCTGCTCGCCTGGGCGATTGTGCAAGTCTATCCGATCCTCTTCATGTTCATCACCTCGGTCAAGAGCGACAAGCAGATCCTGAATGCGCCCTTCGCCATGCCCGATCCTTTGAGCCTCGACAACTACGCCATCGTCTGGCAGGGCGATCGTGTCGCTCAGCCCTTTTCGACCTTTTTTGTGAACAGCTTTGTCATCACCTTTGGCAGTCTGGCGATCCTGCTATTCGTTGCCGGGCTGGCCGGGTATTCGCTGGCGCGCGGGCGCTTCCCCGGCAACGCGGCGACGCAGCTAGGCTTCCTGCTCACGCTGGCGGTGCCGGTCCATGTCTTGATCATCCCGATGTATTTTTTCATGGGCGATCTGGGTTTAAGAAACAGCCACGTTGGCATGATGCTGGTCTATGCGACGCTGGGGCTGCCCTTCACGATTATTTTGATGCGCGCCTATTTCTTGAGCTTCCCGCGTGAATTGGAGGAGTCGGCGCTGCTGGATGGCTGTTCGCGCTTCGGCGCCTTCATCCGCGTGGTCGTGCCGGTTTCGCGCGGCGCCATCGCCAGCATGGCCATCATCAATATCAGTTGGATCTGGAGCGAGCTCCTGTTTGCGCTGGTGCTGCTGGATCAGCAGGGCGTACGCACCTTGCCGCTGGCAGTCGCCGGCTATCGCCCCGCCGCGATGACCTCAGAGAGCGTGCTCGGGCAACAGTTCGCGATTATGACATTGACGGCGCTGCCGCTCTTCGTCTTCTACTTTTTGTTCCAGAAGCAAATTCGCAAGGGCATGACGGCCGGCGCGCTGCGTTAGGAAAGCCGATCGTAAATTGGGGGATAGACAGCTGATGAGTCAATGGTTTGGCGATACCTTCCGCAAGCTGCACAAGCTCTATGTTTCGCCGCAATGGGCGAAGGCGCAGGGAGAACGATTCGACGCGGTATCGTATGCCGACAGCCTCGAGCGGTCCGCAGTCGATTGCCTCGAGCTCTACTGCAAGGATCACCACGGAACCTGCTACTATCCCTCGTCGCTTGGTTTGCCGCATCCGCGCAATATCCTGGGCGAGCTGCTGCCGGAATTGAAGAAGCGCGATATCCGTCTCATCGCCTACTTCAGTGTTTGCTTTGACAATTACGCACTGGGCGCGCATCCCGAATGGCGCATGGTCAATTATCTGGGCGATCCCTACAAGCTGCGGCCCTTTTACATGGCCTCCGTTTGCTCGCCCTACACCGACTACGCCTTGCAGCAGCTGGACGAGCTGGCGGCGAATTACGAGGTCGATGGCTTCTGGCTGGATATCATCCCGCTTGCCCGCGATGCGCGGCAGGATCTGTGGATGATCGCGCCGCATCCAATCCCCGATTATTCCTTGTACGCCCAGAAGGCTTACGAATCTGAAAAGGGGGAGCAGCTGCCGATGCAGCCGACGCCCGAAGAAGAGGATCAGATTTTTGAATTCATGACGGCAAAGGTGGAAGATTTTTTGAATCAGTGCTACGCCGTCATTCGGCGCTACCAGCCAGAGGCTCTCATCACATACAACGCAGCTGGCGCGCCAGGCGATCCCATCGATTCCGCCGATCTCATTTCGATCGAGGGGCACGCGCCCGAATATGTGCGTCAGAGCTTCAACGCGCGTTGGGCGAAAACGCGTGGCAAGCCCTTTGAAATCTTGACGGCCGGCGCCTTGCCGCGTATGGAGCTGGGGGGCGGCTGGAATGGATTCGATCAGAAGCCGCTGAAGTTCCTCCAGTTGGAGAATGCGATCGCGCTGGCGCACGGCGGCAGCATGGTCTTTGGCCAGGCGCCCTATCCCGACGGCGAGACGGACAGCGCGCAATTCGCCGGCTTTGCCGAGGTATTCGGCGCGACGCGCGAGCTGGAACCGTGGCTGCGCCAGCCCAGGGGCCTCAGCGATATTGGTCTCGTCTTTGTTCCCAAGCCGCGCCGGGCGTCGCGTTTGTGGGGCGTCATGCAGGATGGCGCCGAAGCTTTCCATGACGCGCTGATCGACATGCACTTGCAATACGACATCATCCAGCTGGATCGTGATGTCGCCGAATATCAACTGCTGGTGCTGCCGGATCAAGCGGCGCTGAGTGAAGCCGAGCTCGAGATTTTGCGGAATTACGTTGGTGCAGGCGGCCAACTGCTGGCTTCTGGCTGCAGCTCGCTCTGGCATGCGGATGGCGGGCGACGCGCCGATTTTGGCCTGGCGGATGTCTTTGGCCTGGAATATGAGCGAGAGGCCGGCTGCGAGTTCGTCTATCTGCGGCTGGCCGATGCCGCGCTCCGCGAGGATGTGACGGGGCTGCCGATTGTGATTGACGAGACGCCACTGCGTGTTGCGCTCCGTGGCGCTGAGGTTTTGGGCGACTTTTTCGCGCCGGAATCGGGACGGTCCGAGGCGACCACGATCTTGTGGGGAGACGCGGGACCGGACGAGGAGAAGCGTTTCCCCGGCATCACACGCAACCGATACGGCGATGGCTTTTGCGTTTACATCGCCGCGCCGCTGCGAGCCAGAGGCATGCCGCAAGCCTGGGTCAAGCGATTGATGGGTGTCTTGGCGGCGAGTTTGGTTGAGAAGCCCGTGCTCACGACCAATGCGCCGGCCGGCGTCGAAGTGGTGCTGAATCGCCAGGAGGGGCGCTGCGTCATACACTTCATCAATCGCTACGCGGGCAGTGCCGATCACGTCGCCTGGGGCGATGACGGTGCCAATCTGCGCGATATTGAAATCGCGGTGGATTTGACGCGCGCCGGACTCTATGGCTTCAAGCGCGTATACTGCGCGCCGGATAAGCCGCTGGCATACGAATTGGCGGATGACCGGCTATCGACCGTTTTGCCGGCATTGAACCTGCACGCGCTAGTCGTGATCGAGTGAGGGATGGTTCGATTGCGAGCTTAGGCTGAGGCGGCCGACAAAGCCCCTCTCTCTCCGTGGCGCTGGCTGAGGACAGGTTTACGTCCGAGGCCTTTCTGCTTATTTCAACCCCATTTAATCTCTTCTGGCGGGTCAGTGTCGGCGCGTCCTACGCGGCCTGCGCGAATCCAAGTCTTGACGACATAGTACAAATGTTCTATACTGCCTCTACACGCTATCGGCGCGGGGAAAGGCGGGGGGACGAGTGTCAGTTGAATCACTAGTGGCGGATATTCAGCAGCGCTTCGGTTATCAGACCTTGCGGCGCGCGGCCGAACTGGTATTAATCCGCGAGACCTTGAGCACCGGCATCGCGGCGGTTGATGAACTGCTGGAGGGCGGCTTGCTGCGCGGCGCGGCGCATGGTATCAGCGGGCAGCCGACATCAGGCGCGACCAGCTTGCTTTATGCCGCCGTCGCCAGCGCGCAAGGGCAGGCGCTTCCGGTCGTCTACCTGGACATGGGCGGGCTGTTTGATCCACCCAACGCCGCTCTCGCCGGGATTGAAATCGAACGCTTGCTGCTCTTGAGCCGGACCTCGCTGAAACACGCGCTGTTTCTGATCCGCGCCCTGGCGCTGCAGCAGCTGCCTTGCCTGGTGGCTATCGATCAGCCGCCGACATTGCCGCTCGCTCAACTCAAGGCGGTTTTGCGTGACGCGCCCCTGACGCTGCTGGCTTTATCGCCGGGGGCGCTGCCGCAGATGCAAGTGGCGCTGGCTTGCCAACGGCGCGCTTGGCAAATGGAACGGGGCGATGTCGTCGGCTTCCGCAGCGAATTGCGCTTGACCGCGCACCCCTTTCTGCCATTTCGGCAGCGGGAGCTGTCCTTTGCCATCCCGCGGGAGGAAGCATGTTCAGCGCGCTGGTGATCCGGGATTTGGCGGCGACCATCGAGCGCTTGCATCATCCGAGGCTGGGCGAGCGACCGCTGATTTTGCTCTGCGGCGAGCATCATCTGAAGGTGCTGGCGACCGATGCCTTGGCGCGCGACGCCGGCGCCCGCCCGGGCGACAGCCGCAAACAAGCCGAGCTGCTCTGCCCCAATGCCGCTGTTTTGCCGGCGCGCGACGAAGTCTATCGCCGCCTCTTCGCCGAAGTGACGGCCGACCTGGCGCAGCAAATCGATCGGGTGGAGCCCGGTTATCAGCCTGGGCGGGCTTGGTGGATCGTGCGCAGCGATCATCCGCGCGAGCTTGATATCCTGCGGCGGCGGATTGAATGCCTGCTGGGCGGCTCGGTCACGATTGGCACGGGCAGCGGCAAGTTTGTGGCGCAAGTCGCTGGGGCGAGCGGCGCCGATCATTGCCGGGTGGGGCCGGGCGAAGAGGCGGCTTTTCTGGCCCCATTTCCCGCGGCGCTGCTGCCGCTGGATGCCGATATGGCGCGCCGTTTGCCGATGATGGGCATCCGCCGGATTGGCGATTTCGCCGCGCTTTCGCGGGCGGCCGTCTTCGAGCAGTGGGAGCGGCCCGGCTGCTTTTGTCATGACCTGGCGCTGGGCATCGACACGCGCCCGCTGCAAGCTCATCAACCGCCGCCGGTCTTGGCGGGCTCGCTGTCTTTTGACGAGCCCATCGCCGATCGCGAGAGCCTGTTTTCCGCTTGCCTGCGTCTGGCCTCCCCGCTGCTGGATCAATTGGGGGGGCGGGAAGCCGGGCGGCTGGTGCTGCTGCTGGAGGATGAAAACCGGCAACGGCATGAATTGCATCTGCGGCCGAGCGCGCCACTGCGGGGGCTGGCGCAGTTTGAGAAACAGTTGCCGTTGCTGCTTGAAAAGCTGCTGGTCCCCGCGGGCATCATTGAACTGAGTTTGCAGCTCAGTGAATTGGCGGCGCTGCAGCCACAGCAGCTATCGCTCTTTGATGTCTCGCGCGAAGGGCGTTCGCTGCGGGCTGCGGTTGATGCCTGGCGGCGGCGCTTTCATGAGACGGTCTACCAACTGAGCTTGACCGATGTGCCGCGCCATTTTCCGCCGGCGCTGCAATTTGAAAGCGAGGCGCAGGGCGTATGAGCCGGCTGTGGGGTCGCGTAGACACTGACCCGTCGGGTCGCGTAGACACTGACCCGTCGGGTCGCGTAGACACTGACCCGTCGGGGGGAAACCCATCGCTGGGTCAACCCCACCCCCGGCCCCTCCCCGAGGCTTCAGGGAGGGGTGACTCGCTGGGTCAAGTCGATACGGATTCATCAGACCCGGGACTGGCGCTGCATGTGCGAACGGCTGATGCCTTGCCGACGGAGATTCGCTGGGGAAATGCCTGGCATCCCATTCAGCATATCGCGCTGTCCTGGCAGTTGGATCTATGTTGGTGGGGCGCGCGGGTCTACCGTGATTATTACAAGCTGCTGGCGGGGGGCATGGCGCTGGTGATTTACCACGATTTGCTGACCGACAACTGGGGGATTCAGCGGGTTTATGACTGAAAATTTAACCACAGAGACACAGAGGGCACAGAGGGATGTATCGTTGTACCACAAACGACGCTGTAGGGGCGAGCGTAGGTTAGTGTCTACGCTACCCATTGGGTCGCCCTCCCGCCACCCCATACGCCAGCAGGCGTTTGACTCGCTGTGTCTACGCGCGGCGGCGAAACGCCCGCGCATGTGATAGTGCGTGCTTTAGGGCGACTCACAGAGTCGCTTCTACAGATTTCGCTATGATCGAAAGCCGTAGGGGCGAGACGGCGGCTCGCCCGAAATCGCATCCTATCGCTACGACGAGCGTCCCAACATCTCTGCGCTCTCTGCGTTGGCGGGCAGTGTCTACGCGCACCCTGTAGTTAGAAAAAATGACCGACCCCGCCTACATCGAACTCCACGCCCATTCCGCCTACAGCCTGCTGCGCGGGACATCGCCGCCGGAGAGCCTCGTCGCGGGCGCCGCGCATCTGGGCATGCGCGGGCTGGCGCTGACCGACCACAACAATGTCTACGGCGCGGTGGGGTTCCAGAAGGCGGCTCAAGCGCTCGACATCCAGCCCATCCTCGGCGCTGAACTGACCATCGAATCCGAGTTGGCAGCCCTCGACGATGAGGATGGCGGGAGGGCGAGACAAGTCTCGCCCCTACAGAC
>WTGC01000245.1 GCA_011523705.1 Chloroflexota bacterium
GGCGCCGCCTGCACCAACGGCAATGTCACGCCCGCGGCCGAATACAATATCTGGTGCGACCCGGAAGCGGCGCGGATCGTCTTCCGCTCCGGCTTGCCGATTGAGATGGTCGGCTGGGAATTCAGCATCGGCGAATTTGTCCTCTCCCTCGACGACATCGAATTCGTCCGCAGCATCAACACGGCCTATGCCGACTTCACCATCGACTGCAATATCAAGGGCATGCGCGGCTATGAAATTCAGACCGGCGAGATCGGCATCTCCCTGCCTGATGGCGTGGCGATGGCGGTCGCGATTGATCCGACGATCTGCAGCGCCAGCAGCCATCACTATGTCGATGTCGAATGCGATAGCGAGCTGACGCGCGGCATGACTGTGGTGGACAAGCTCAATCTGGCCGATGACGAGCGCAATCAGCCCGTCTGGCGCGGGCTGCTGTCGACCAAGAACAAACCGTCCGTCTGCTGGGAGGTGGATGCCGCCCGCTGGAAAGCCCTCCTCTATCAACTGCTCCGTTAGCCACGCAACTCTGCGTCAACGCGCTGCGTATTCGCAGTGAGACAGTCCGATGGAGATGCCATGATGGATCAAGAACCGCAGAAACCGAAGAATCAGCGCGATTGGGTCGAGGAGATGGAAGTGGCCGGCAACGAGCTGGTTGACCGGGTCAAAGCATTGGTGGCCGAAGGCAACGTCCGCCGCTTGATCATCCGCAACGCCAACAATGAGGTGTTGATCGAAGTGCCTTTGACCTCGGCAGTCGTCGTTGGCGGCGTCGCCACCCTGATTAGCCCGGTGCTGGCGGCCCTGGGCGCGCTGGCGGCGCTTTTCGCCAAACTCAAACTCGATATCGTTCGCGCCGAAGATATCGACGACGATGCCGAAACCATCATGATATCGGGCGACGATGTCAAAGATGTGACGCCCCCGGACGACTAACTTACCTGCCCGGCTGGCACGCTACGAGCCGCTCCCTCCCTTGCCCGCCACCGGTTGACGTTTGCCTGCGCCCGTGGATTCTGCGCGCGCAGTAGAATATGCCTTCAACATGGGCTATACTAGGCGGAAATCCGAAACACAGAGAGTCGGGCTGCTAAACGCGTGTCAAACACGCGCGCCGTGCAGCGAAAACAGAGGTAAACCATGATTGTTAGCGTCCTGCAAGAAAACCTGGCGAGGAGCCTGAACAGCGTCACAAAGGCGGTTGACAGCAACCCGCCCTTGCCCGTGCTCGCCAACGTCCTGTTGGAGACGGAAGATTCGCGCTTGAAAATATCCGCCACCAATCTCGAATTGAGCATCAGCGTTTGGATAGGCGCCAAGGTGGAGCAAAGCGGCAGCATCACGCTCCCCGCCAGGACCTTTAGCGAATTGGTCGGCAGCTTATCGCCAGAACGCATAGACCTGCGCCTGGATGCCGCCACCCATACCGTGCATCTGCGTTGCGGCGTACAGACCTCCAACATCCGCGGCATCGACGCCGATGAGTTCCCACCAGTCAATCACAACGAGAGCGCCGATCTGCAGGTCCCGGGCGAAACCTTGCGCGAGATGATCAACCAGACCGCCTTCGCCGCCGCGCGCGAGCAGAATCGGCCGATTCTCACCGGCGTTTACCTCCAGCTCGAAGGGCAAACGATGACGATGGCGGCCGCCGACGGTTACCGCCTGGCGGTGCGCACCTCCGAAATCGGCGAGAGCTTCGCCGAGCGGCAAGACATGGTCGTGCCGGCGCGCACGATGAGCGAAGTGGCTCGCATCGTTGAAGACGAACATGAAGTCGGCGTCTCATTGCCAACTCAGCGCAACAGCATCACCTTCTTCGCGCCGAATGTATTGGTCTCGTCACAGTTGCTGGAGGGGCGCTTCCCCGATTTCGCCTCGATTATCCCGCGCTCCTTCGTCACTTCCACGGTGATGTACACTGGCGACTTGCTGCAAGTCTGTCAGCGTGCCGAGATCTTCGCCCGTGACAACGCCAACAGCGCCAATCTGCAAGTCAAGCCAGCCCAGAACCCAGGCGAACCAGCGGAAGTGCTCATCGGCGGCAAGAGCGCTGAGCGCGGCGATAGCGAGGGCATGCTGGATGCCACCGCCGAAGGCGAGCCGCTCGATATCTCATTCAACATCCGTTACCTGATCGATGTGCTGCGTGTCATCAGCGAAGAGCGCGTCGTCTTCCAGAGCAACGGTCCCGAGAATCCCGGCGTGCTCAAACCGGAGAATCGCGAAGACTTTGTCCACGTCATCATGCCGATGAGCAAGTAGCCATCACACTCGCATTGGCCGCCTCATCATGATTCAGCCGAAGAACGCGCGGCGCGTTCGCCCCAATATGCCCAATTACGGCGTCATGCCCGATGACGTTGACGCTATGCTCGCCTGGGATTGGGTCGACGCGAAGATGCACAGCGCTCACAATTACTGGGTTTGCAGCGTTTGCGGCGATGGCCGCCCCCACAGCGTGCCCGTCTGGGGCGCCTGGGTCGAAGGGAACTTGTACTTTGGCACCGACAAAACTTCGGTCAAGGCGCGCAATATCGCGCGGGACAACCGCGTCGTCGTGCATCTGGACAGCGGCGACGAGACGGTGATTTTCGAAGGCCGTGTGGTCGAAGCAAAGGTTGCAGGACCGCTGCTCAAAAAGATTACGGAACGCTATGTCGAAAAATATGTTCTCGATCCCGAATTGGATGATTCTGGCGATCTGCTGCTGCGCCTCCAGCCACGGAAAGTTATGGCTTGGCTCGAGCGCGATTACCCGGCCACCGCGACTTACTGGCTCTTCGACGTCTGACCTTTGAACTGAATCAAACCCCGCTTGCCATTGACACGCCAATCCGGATCACAGCAGTCCAGCTCTTCCGCTGTCCCCGCTGACGGCAATCCGACCACCGGGTCGCTCTTCAGCGTGCGCAGGCAGAGCGCCGGCGCATCCAGATAATTCACCACATCGCTGAAAGGCTTATGCGGGCGCCAGAGGCAATCGCCAACTGCCCGCCGATAATTGGCATCGCCTTTGATGATGACCAGGCGCGCCTCGTTAAGCTGCTCCCAGAGCGGCGCCGGCAAGTCCCATAGAAAGCGACTGCTATTCCAGTAGGGATGCGGCAGGAAGCGCAATTGATCCTCCGCCCAAGCGGCGCGCAGTCGCCCGGCAAGCGCGGCCGCCCGTCCGCCCCGCACTTCCATCTCAGCCAGCATCATCCATACATCGGCCGGCGTGGCGTCGCTGACAAAGGTTGGGTGCGACTTGAGCCATATCACCACGCGCGGCGTCACGTGGCGCAGCAAAGTCTCGCCGAACGCCATATCCATCGCCAATTCACTGCCCGCGTTATCGGCCACTATATGCACGGGCTCACGACTCTGAAAGCCGTCCGGCGACACGCGCGATTCGCTGAGATAAGCCATCAAGGCGTCGCGGTCATCCACAAGCAAATCATCAGCGCTGATGTCAGTGCCGCGCTCCATCGACGCCGCGTAACTGAGGTCGATGCGATTGCCCCAAAGCGCGAACTCGACAGCGCGACGCACTTCGCTTTCGGGCGAGTCAAGCTGCTGGCACGCACGTTCGATCAGTTTCCAGAGCGCATCGCTATGCAGTTCCTCAAGCTTCTTCGGCAAGAAGGGGTCGCGTCCGCTCTCGTGCCAGCGCGCCGCTTCGATCAAACAGCGGTAAGCGAATGTCTCGGCGAAAAACCATTCGGCCTTTTGCCAGGTCGGCTCGCCCCCGACGATTGCGCGCTGCTCATGCAGGGCGCTGAACCAAGCCTCCTCGTCGCCGGTGGGCTTCAGCTCCATGTCGTCGATGCGCGCTCCAGACGCGATATCGTTTCGCAGCCGACGCAATTGCTCTGTGATGGCAGGCGGATAAAGGGGATTGAGGGCAATCGTCTCGTCGATGATCGCCGGCAGACGAACGCGCATCGTATTGTTGGCGAATGCGTTGCTCTTGTCCGTGCGAATCGGCGGCGGACGCTCGGTCGCGTTGGTCATGTTCAGCTGATGAGGCGCGGTGACGTCTCTATGCGCCGCGATAGATGGTCACGTAGCGCCGCGGTTCATCGCCGACGCTGGCCGACTGCATCCGCGCTTGCCGCGCCAATTGATGCTGGCGTTTGCGCACTTGCGACGCTTGCGGCCTTAGCTCGATGTAGTCTTCTCCGGCGCGGATGCGTCTGATGGCTTGTTCCGCCTCGAGCAGCGCCTCGCCAAAGATATCGGCATCGCGCCGTCCGTTCAAGCGGAATAGATCCACCAGGAAATTTTCCATCTGCGTCACCGTGTTGGCGCGCAAGACATAAATCGACAATCCCCGCTTTTCGCCATCGCTGATCAGGCGCGGCCGGCGGCGATAATGTGTCTTGAGGGTGACGATCGCCTCGGCCTCGCCGAAATCATCGGTGAGCAGCAAGGGCACGGAGAGACGGCGCGCCGCCTGCTCCAATCGATTGCGCGCCACGCCATAGGCATAAACATGAATTGGCCGCAGGTGGCGCCCTTCAACCACCGTGGCCTCTTCCCTTAATTCGCTGCGCGTCACCCCATTGTCGCGGTTGCCCCGCACGACATGCGCATTCGTCGTCTGGCTGCTGCCGCTGCGCTGCAGGCCGCCATGCCGGGCGGGGGCCGAGCGAGATTCCGCTTCCGGCAGGTACTCGCTGACCTGAATGGCGCCCGTCTTGTTTCTTTCGCGCTGTTCAGCCGGCAAGCGGCGGTTGCGCAGCATCGCGTCAACAGCGCCCGCCACATCCGCATGCACCACCAGGCGATCGCGTGCTTGAATCTCGATCATGATGTCGAAGGTCGGCGCCGTCCGGCGCTCCAGCACGACCTTTTGTGTGCCGCGCCGGCGCGCCTCGTCGTCCGACAAGGTCACCGACTCAATGCCGCCGATCAAGTCGGACAAGGTCGGATTCAGCAGTAGATTCTCCAGCGTATTGCCATGCGCCGTGCCGATCAGCTGCACGCCGCGCTCGGCAATCGTGCGCGCCGCCTTGGCTTCCAGTTCGCGCCCGATCTCGTCGATGATGATGACTTCCGGATTGTGATTCTCCACCGCCTCGATCATGACCTCATGCTGGCGATCGGGCTGCGAAACCTGCATGCGCCGCGCCTTGCCCACCGCCTGATGCGGGATATCGCCATCGCCGCCAATTTCGTTGGAGGTGTCGACGATCACCACGCGCTTGTCCCGCGCCCGCACGCGCGCCGCCTCGCGCAGCAGCGTCGTCTTGCCCACGCCGGGGGGACCTACCAGCAGCACGCTCTGCCCGGTCTCAATCAAATCGTCGATGATGTCGATGGTGCCGTAGACCGCCCGCCCGACGCGCAAGGTCAAACCGACGATTTTGCCGCGGCGATTGCGTATGGCGGAAATTCGGTGCAGCGAACGCTCGATGCCGGCTCGATTGTCGTCGTCAAACTCGCCGAGCTCGTCGATCAGCAGACGTAGATCGGCCTCTGTCACTTCAGTGTCAGAAAGTTCGATTTCCCTATTGATGTATCGAGCAGCGGGCTTCCGTCCCAGATCAAGGACGATTTCCAGGAGTCTGCTGGTTTCGCCATACTCGTCAATCGCGCTGCGAATCCGCGCCGGCAGTATATTCTGGAGTATGTCAAAATCGTCAGTTATGCGTTTGTCCATGTATCGGGTGGCTGTCCTCCCATTCAGATTCTAAGGCGCAGTTGTCTCTGCCTGTCATTGCGTTTACAGGCGGGGCAATACTCGCCTCGAGCCGGAGACTCGCGACCGCCGCGCGTCATCGTCGCCGAGCATTCTCAGCGTGGCGGCCGGTTTCTGTCCGCCGCTTGTCGCCAGCTTGACGCTCTCAAATGACGTCTGCCGGACGCCGGCGGTCAAGTGCTTGACCATCACCGCCTGTTCCAGCCAGGGGTCGAATCCCAGATCGCGCATCGCGTTTTCCAGCCAGCCTTGATAGCCGCGCACACAAATGTAAATCGGCAGTTTTCGACAGCGGTCGATTTGCCGCATCGCGGCGAAGACGATGTCGGGCGCGTCGCTTAGCACTTCCGGATGCAGGTAAGGCATCAGATATACGCCATGCTTGCCTGCCGAATAGGCGACATAAGCTTCAATCTGCCCATCCACGCGATATACCAAGCCAGCCATATCCGTTGACGGTCCCAAAACGGTCTGCAAGATCCGCGGGATCGTGCAGCCCAGCAAGGCAGCGATGCCAATCTGGTCGTCCTCGGTCTCTTCGGTGACGGTCAAACGCGCCTGCTCTAATCCGGCTGCGACCGGCCCGTGCCGCCAGATGACCTGCCGCGAATAGACGGCGTAGCCCGCCTGGCGCATGGTTTCGAATAGGCGGTGGCTCAGCTCCACTTCTCCCACCAAGGTATGCGCGCCATTCCTGCCCGCACCCTCTGCCAGCGCGTCGAGCATGTGCAGCCAAATCGTATCATCTTCATGCGCTTCCAGCGTTGGCGCCAGGCAGACAATATGCGCATTCGTCTCGCCCGGGCGATGACGGAATTGCCCGACGACGTCTTTGTCATCATGATTCGCAACCAGCGTATGCAGCCCGCGCGGAAAGACAAAGCTCGACAGAGCGGCGCTGCCCTGCCCGCGCGCGTCTTCGGTCAAGCCGAGCTCGCTGTGCAAAACGATGGCGTTCTGCTTCAGACGCAGCATCAGCGGCAGATCAAGCAGTTTCATCGTATGCGCGTCTGTCTGACTCTGCATGCTCGCCTCGTTCCCGTTACCGCACTGCGCACCCACATTGTATCATTTACCGGCTAAGCATGACAACGCTTGTGCCTGTTAGTACGTCCAGAAACATTGACACAACCGTGATCGCTCTGAAATCGTAAACTTCCGCGTGAAAATGCCACCGCCCGCGCAAAATACCTTGCGGGTTGTTGTGCGGATGGAATACTGTGGGCGAGTCACCGCCGGCGGTCAGTGTCTACGCGACCTCGCC
>WTGC01000064.1 GCA_011523705.1 Chloroflexota bacterium
ATGTGCGTTGCCAGTTTAACGTGTCTTGGCGCCACGGCTTGCCGTGCGGCTTCAGCCACCAACGTCGAATCTAATTCGCCCCCATGATGACTGATGACATCGGCTGCCCAATCAGCCCTTGTCACCACGCAGACACAGTCTATCACAAGGCGCAGCCGTTGTAAAGCAATTGCGTGTTAGAGCCGCGATAGAGCGCAGCCGCATACGATGCCGGAGAGTTCGCCTAACATATCGTGATGAATGCGGTATGATTGGCGTTCAAGAGTACCGGTTGGCGAAAGGCGCCTGATGTGGCGGTTGATGTCTTGATTGTGGGTGCTGGGCTGTCGGGAATCATGGCGGCGCGGACCTTGCTGGAACGAGGCTGTACCGTGCGCGTGATCGACAAGGGGCGCAGCGTCGGCGGCCGCCTGGCGACGCGGCGCGTCGGCGAGAATGGCTTGGCCGATCATGGCGCGCAATTCTTCACCGTTCGCAATTCGACTCTGCAGCGCTTTGTCGATCGCTGGCGCGCTCTTGATCTGGCCTATGTTTGGGGAACGGGCTGGTCCGATGGCAGCGTCAAACGTACCGTCAGCGATGGGCATCCGCGTTATGCTGTTCGCGGCGGCATGAACAAGCTGGCCAAGCATCTGGCCCAGGGCATCGACATTTCCGTTGATCGTCTGGTTGTCTCGGTGCGAGAGCGGGCCGAGGGCTGGGCGCTTGAAGACAGCGATGGCAATGCCTGTGAGAGCCGCGGTCTTATTTTGACGCCGCCGATGCCGGAGACGCTCGAGTTGTTGACGGCCAGTGGCGTGCATCTCAGCGAAGACGACTTCGCCGAGTTGCGCCGGATACGTTTTGGTCCCTGCCTCTGCGGGATACACGCGGTGAACGGCGATGTTGATCTGCCTGAACCGGGCGCGATGCAGAATTTCCAAAGCGAGGTCTATTGGGTGGCGGACAACCAGGCGAAGGGCATCTCGAATACGACGATCATCACCAGCCACGCCAACGCGAAATTCAGCCGACAGAATTGGGATGCTTCCGAAGCCGATATCATTCGGGCGCTGGAATCGGCGGTGCAGCCTTTTCTGAAGCGAGGCGCGCGAATTGTGCAGACGCAGCTCAAAAAGTGGCGTTACTCCGTGCCGCTGACCACCCATCCTCAAGAGACGCTATTGGCAAGCGATCTACCGCCGCTAGCATTTGCCGGCGACGCCTTCGGCGGGCGCGGCCGCGTTGAGGGCGCCTTTACTTCTGGCTTGGCGGCGGGCACGGCGATGGCCGAGGCGCTGGCTTCAGCCAATTAAATCATATCCGTCGCAATCCACGTTTAGGCTGCGCTACAAGCCGTCGCCGTAATCCTGCACATCATGCAAAAGGCTGGAAGCTGAATCTAATCCGTGTTAGATTGAAGGCAGGACAAAGAGCTTTGAGGTGACCGCGATGAGCGAAGTTGCGTTGGAGTCATTGACGGGTCCGCAATTCAGATTGAGCGAAGAGCAAGAGATGCTGGTTCGGATGGCGCGCGAATTCGTAGCTGACAATATCATCCCGGTCGCGGCCGAATTCGACGAGAAGGCCATATTCCCCGAAGAGATATTCCATAAGGCGCGCGAACTCGGCATTGTGAACATGCTCATTCCGGAAGCCTACGGCGGCGTCGGCGCGTCCTGTTTTGAAGAGGCGCTGGTATCAGAGGAGTTGGGATATGGCTGCACCGGCATCAGCACGAGCCTGGGCGTCAATTCCCTGGCGATGCTGCCAATTTTGATCGCTGGCAGCGACGAGCAAAAAGCCTACTGGCTGGGCGAGCGCGCCGGCGAACGGGGCGAGTTCTGCTCCTATGGCGTGACCGAAGCCAACGCCGGCTCCAACGTGGCCGGCATTCAAACGCGCGCGGACAAGAAGGGCGCCGCCTACATCATCAACGGGAGCAAGACTTTCATCACCAACGCCAGCTACGCGCATTTCTTTACGATATTCGCCAAGACGGATCTGGCGGCGGGGCATCGCGGCATGACCTGTTTCATCGTGGATCGCGACAGCCCGGGCCTGAGCGTCGGCAAGAAATTCGACAAGCTGGGTCAGCGCGCTTCGGACACCGCCGAGATCGTCTTCGAAAATGTCGAGGTGCCGGAAGAGAATATCGTCGGCGAGGTCGGGCAAGGCTTCTACATCGCGATGAAAGTCTTTGATTTCAGTCGCCCGGGGGTGGCGGCCGCCGCCTGTGGCTTGCAGCGGCGCGCCCTGGAAGAAAGCGTCAAATATGCCGGGGAGCGCGAAGCCTTTGGCCTGCCGATCTATCAGCATCAGGCGGTGGGCCACAAGATTGCCGATATGGCGATCAACTACGAAGCGTCGCGTCTGTTGACTTGGCAGGCCGCTTGGCAGGTGGACGAGGGCGTATTCAATCCGCGGATACCGGCTTATGCCAAAGCCTTCGCGGCCGACATGGCGACGAAGGCAGCGGTTGATGCGGTGCAAGTGTTCGGCGGCTACGGCTATATGAAAGAGTATCCGGTGGAGAAGCTGCTGCGCGATGTGAAGATCTTCCAGATCTATGAAGGCACGAGCGAGATCCAGCGCAATATCATCGTGCGCGAATTGTTCCGCGGGCGGTGAGTAAGCACGTCGGGGCGATTTCTCGAGAATCCAATCAGAAATGCCTTGACAACCGAATTCTCAGTTGATAATATGCGCGCTTGCACTCGCAGCCAGCAACCTCCAGGTCGGAGGCGCTGCGGGCTGAATTGAGCAGATATGACGAAAGTGCTTTGCGGCCGCGGGGCGTCTCGTCATGAGTGAAATGAAGAATGGGCGTCGGCTGAGCGCCTATTTGCATGTCTAAAAGCCGAGCGGCAACCTTAGCAATTTACGGAGTGGTCTATGCCCACGATTAACCAGTTGGTGCGCAAAGGGCGCAAAAGCAAGGGCAGGAAAAATAAGGCGCCGGCGCTGCAATTTACTTTTAACGCTTTGAAGCAGCGGCGGTCCCGCCAGCAAAAGGGCGCGCCGCAGAAACGCGGAGTATGCACGCAAGTCAAGACGATGACGCCGAAGAAACCGAATTCGGCGCTGCGCAAAGTTGCGCGCGTGCGCCTGACCAATGGCATCGAAGTCACCGCTTACATTGGCGGCGAAGGTCACAATTTGCAGGAGCATAGCGTTGTGCTCGTGCGGGGCGGCCGCGTGCGGGACCTGCCCGGCGTTCGCTACCATATCGTTCGCGGAACGCTTGATACCAGCGGCGTCGACAGCCGCGAGCAGGGCCGCAGCAAATACGGGACGAAGCGCCCCAAGTAAGCAGGCGCGCGCAAGCAAGGAGTTTAAACATGCCGAGAAGGAATCGACCGCCCAAGCGGATCCCGCCGCCCGATGTGAAGTATGGAAATCTTCACGTGGCCATGTTCATCAATCGCTTGATGCGCGGTGGCAAGAAGAGCGTGGCGACGCGGATCATGTACGATGCCTTGGATTCCATCGGCGAACGCACGAAGAAGGATCCGGTGGAAGTCTTTGAGATGGCGATCCGCAATGTGGCGCCGGCGGTGGAAGTCAAGCCGAAGCGCGTAGGCGGCTCGACCTACCAGGTGCCGATTGATGTCACGCACGAGCGCGGCATCACCCTGGCGATGCGCTGGCTGATTCAATTTGCCCGCGATCGCAGCGGCCGGAGCATGGCGGAAAAGCTGACCAACGAACTGACCGATGCCTACAACGGGCAGGGCAGCGCGATCCGCCGCAAGGATGAAACCCATCGAATGGCGGAAGCCAACCGCGCCTTCGCGCACTTCCGCTAGCAAGCGAAACTTATCGTCCCGAGGCTCGATATCGGGAAATGGATGGAAATGACTAAATCGATCGCTGACATTGATCTCAGAAAAGTCCGTAATATCGGCATTATTGCCCATATTGACGCTGGCAAGACGACGGTCACCGAGCGCGTACTTTATTACACTGGCATGGTCCACCGAATCGGCGAGACGCACGAAGGCTCAGCCGCGATGGATTATATGGAGCAGGAGCGAGAACGCGGCATCACGATCACGTCAGCAGCGGTGACCGCCAGTTGGGCCGATCATCAGATCAACATCATTGATACACCCGGCCATGTTGATTTCACCGCCGAGGTGCAGCGCAGCTTGCGCGTCCTCGATGGCGGCATCACGGTTTTCGACAGCGTCGCCGGCGTCGAGCCGCAATCGGAAACGGTTTGGCGGCAGGCATCTGAGTACCATGTGCCTCGCCTGTGTTTTGTCAACAAGATGGACCGGACCGGCGCCGATTTTGATCGTTGCGTGAATATGATGGTCGACCGGCTGAAAGCCAATCCCGTCGTCATTCAGGCGCCTTACGGCAGCGGCGAAAACTTCGAAGGCATCATTGACCTGCTCAAGATGGAGCTGCTGACCTACGGCAACGACGAGGGCACCGATATCAATTCGCACCCGATACCGGAGAGTCATCGGGAAATGGCCGAGACGCGCCGTGAGGAAATGATTGAGAAAATCGTCGAACACGACGAATATCTCACCATGAAATTCCTTGAAGAAGAGACGATCTCCAATGAGGAGTTGCTGGCGGCGCTGCGCTCGGGCACGATCTCCGGTCAGTTGCATCCGGTGCTATGCGGCGCGGCTCTGAAAAACAAGGGTGTACAGGCGCTGCTGAACATGGTCGTGGCGCTGTTGCCCTCGCCACTGGACATTCCGCCGGTCAAAGGCGAGCACCCGCGGGACGGCAGCGCGCTCCTGCGACACGCCAACGACGATGAACCCTTGGCGGCGCTAGTCTTCAAGATCGTCTCTGATCGATACGGCCGGCTGGCATTTACGCGCGTCTATTCCGGCGTTCTGCAAGCCGGCAGCATGGTGCTCAACACGGCGAATGGCAAGCGCGAGCGCATCGGACGCATCGTGCGCATGTTCGCCGACAGCCGCGAGGATGTCAAAGCGGTGCACGCGGGCGATATCGCCGCCGTCATCGGCATGAAGGAGACCTTCACCGGCGATACGCTGAGCGCGACCAACAGCCCGATACTGTTGGAGAACATCAGCTTTCCGGCGCCGGTAGTTGAAGTCGCGATTGAACCAAACACCAAAGCCGACCAGGACAAGATGGGCTTGGGATTGCGGCGGCTGGCGGAAGAAGACCCGACCTTCCAAGTCGAGGTTGATGACCAGCTAGGCCAGACCAAGATCAAGGGCATGGGCGAGCTTCACCTGGAAGTGCTTGTGGATCGCCTGATGCGCGAATATGGAGTGGACGCCCGTGTGGGACGCCCGCGAGTCGCCTATCGCGAGACGATCACGCGCATGGTGGAGATCGACACGACCTTCAAGCGGCAGACGGGCGGCGCCGGACAATACGCGCGCTGCACCATTCGTTTTGAGCCGCTGCCGGCTGAAGAAAAAGCGGACGCTGATGGCGAGCTGCTCTTTATCGATGGCATCCGCGGCGGGTCGATTCCCAAGGAGTTCATCCCGGCGGTGAAGAAGGGCGTCAAGCAAGCGATGCAAGGCGGCGTCATCGCCGGTTATCCGGTCGTGGATATCAAAGCGACCTTGATTGATGGCGCCTACCACGAAGTCGATTCGAGCGAGATTGCCTTCACCATCGCCGGCTCTATGTGTTTGAAGGAAGGCATTCAAAAGGGCAGACCGGTGATTCTGGAGCCGTCGATGAGTGTGGAGATCGTCGTGCCGGATAATTATACCGGCGCGGTGGTCGGTGATATCGCATCGCGGCGCGGGGTCGTTCAAGGAATGGAGCCGCACAGCGAAGGCATCTCGGTGATTAAGGCGCAAGTGCCATTGGGAGAGATGTTCGGTTACGCCAATGACCTGCGCAATAACACGCAGGGACGCGGCAACTTTAGCATGGAGTTTGACCGGTATACGGTCGCGCCGGAGGAAATCGCGGAAGCGGTCAAGTCCGGGTCGCGTTAGTAGAATGGCGGGGGCGCCCCGTCAGCAGTTATCGTTCGCGAATTCGATTTCAGATCAAGAAGTGAGCTAGAGGGATTGTCAGATGTCTAAAGGGAAATTCGAGCGCACCAAGCCTCACGTAAACATCGGAACCATCGGTCATGTCGACCATGGCAAGACCACCTTAACGGCAGCGATCACCAAGGTGCTGGCCTTGAAGGGGCAGGCGCAGGAGCGCGAATACGGCGATATCGATAATGCGCCGGAAGAGCGCGCGCGCGGCATCACCATCAATATTCGCCACGTCGAATATGAAACCGATAACCGCCATTACGCCCATGTCGATTGCCCGGGGCACCGCGATTACATCAAGAATATGATCACTGGCGCGGCGCAGATGGATGGCGCCATCCTGGTCGTCAGCGCGCCCGACGGTCCCATGCCGCAGACCCGCGAGCACGTCTTGCTGGCGAAGCAAGTGGAAGTGCCGGCGATGGTGGTCTATCTCAACAAGACTGACCAGATGGATGACGAAGAGCTGATCGAGTTGGTCGAGATGGAACTCGCCGAGCTGCTGGAAGGCTACGATTTCGATCCCGATACGCCTATCATCAAGGGTTCGGCGCTGGCGGCGGAAGAGAGCGATAGCACTGACCCGGGCGCGCCCGAGTACGCATCGATTGTTGAGTTGATGGACGCGGTAGATGAATGGATCCCGACGCCGATGCGCGATGTCGACAAACCCTTCATGATGGCGATCGAAGATGTCTTCTCCATCAAGGGGCGCGGCACTGTCGTGACCGGCAGCGTCGCTCGCGGCACGCTGCTCAAGGGCACGGAGGTCGATATAGTCGGCTTGCGCGACGAAATCGTCAAAACGGTCGTCACCGGCATCGAGATGTTCAACAAAGAACTCGACCAGGCGCAGGCTGGCGACAACGCTGGCATCTTGCTGCGAGGCATCGGCCGCGACGAGGTGCAGCGCGGCATGGTCATCGCCAAAGTCGCTTCGATTACGCCGCACAAAAAATTCAAGTGCGAGGTTTACGTCTTGCGCCGCGATGAAGGCGGGCGACACAAAGCCTTCTTCACTGGTTACCGTCCCCAGTTCTACATCCGCACGATGGATGTCACCGGCACGATCACGCTGCCCGACGGCGTCGAAATGGTGATGCCTGGCGACAACGTGAATCTCGATGTGGAGTTGATCACGCCGGTCGCGCTGGAACGCGGTTCGTCCTTCGCCATTCGCGAGGGCGGTCTGACGGTGGGCGCGGGTCGCATCACTGAGATTCTTGAGTAGCTCTCCCAAGGACGAGAGCGACCGGAGCCGGGTCTAAAGCCCGGCTCGGCTTTCCTGGTCGGCGTCCCGGATGAACGGATAAAGGTTGCTAAATGGCAAAAAACAAGATTCGTATCCGACTCAAGGCTTATGACCATCGTGTGCTCGATCAATCGGCGCAGCGAATTGTCGATACCGCGGAACGCACCGGGTCGCGCGTTGTGGGTCCGGTGCCACTGCCGACTCGCATCGAGCGATTCACTGTCCGGCGGTCGCCCTTTATTGACAAGGATTCGCAAGAACACTTCGAGGTCCGGACGCACAAGCGGCTGATTGATGTGCTTGATCCGGACAGCAAAACCATTGATACGCTCATGCGCCTGAATTTGCCGGCGGGCGTGGATATCGAAATCAAAATTTAGGATGGTCGCCGGAGCGTCAATAGGGCGATCGTAGGGAAGCTGCGCCGGGCTAATGCTAATTGCGAGAAAGTCCGCAACGCGGCGTGCGCGCCGCCCGCAAGCAAGGCGACAAGGGCCGCTGTGATTCGAACACTAGTAGCAGCGGCGCACCCGAGTGGAGGCTAGGCTCATGAAGGGCATGATTGGCAAAAAAGTGGGGATGACCCAAGTCTTTGATGAACAGGGCACCGTCGTACCGGTCACTGTCATTCAAGCCGGTCCCTGCTATGTGACCCAGGTCCGCAACACCGAGCGCGATGGCTACGTTTCGGTGCAGCTCGGCTTCGGCGAGACCAAGCCCAAGAACCTGACCAAAGGGCAACTGGGCCATCTGCAGAAGCTGGACCTGCCGGCGCTGCGTCATCTGCGCGAGTTTCGCTTGTCCGAGGCCGCGGAGGCTGACGTCGAAGAGGGGCAGGAAATCAAGGTGAATATCTTTGAGCGCGGTGAGCGAGTCGATGTCATCGGCGCCAGCAAGGGGCGTGGCCACGCCGGCACGATCAAGCGGCATGGATTCGCGCGCGGTCCCAAGACCCATGGTCAATCAGACCGGATGCGGTCGCCCGGTTCAATCGGCATGTGCGCAACGCCGGGCCGTACGCTCAAGGGGAAAAAGATGGCGGGCCGCATGGGCAACGATCGGGTGACGGTGCAAAATCTGCCGCTGGTCGTTGTCGACGCCGAGAAGAACCTGCTGGCGGTCAAGGGTTCCGTCCCGGGCGCCAAGGGCAGTATCGTGATGATCAAGCCCTCGGCCAAACGGGCTTAGCTGACTGGCCTCGTATGTTAGGGGAGTTGACAGCATGCAGTTTCCAGTGATGGATAGCGCCGGACGGGAAGTGTCGCAGGTTGAGCTGCCGGCCGATGTCTTTGAAGCGAAGATCAACGTCGGTCTGATGCACCAGGCCTACGTTCGCCAAATGGCTAATGCGCGCCAGGGATCGCATAACACGCGCTCCCGCAGCGAGATTCGAGCCACCGGCGCGAAATGGTACCGCCAGA
This sequence comes from Chloroflexota bacterium, assembly GCA_011523705.1. GTDB lineage: Bacteria > Chloroflexota > Anaerolineae > Aggregatilineales > Phototrophicaceae > UBA6055. Next base: position 8,661 of record WTGC01000064.1, read on the forward strand.
AAGGCAGCGGACGCGCCCGGCATGGCGCCCAGAGCGCGCCAATTTTCGTCGGCGGCGGCTTGGCGCATGGTCCCAAACCGCGCGATTACAGCAAGAAGATGCCGAAGAAGATGCGGCGCGGCGCGATCCGATCCACCTTGAGCGCCCTGGTTCGCGATGAGCAGTTGGTGATCCTGGACAATCTGGACATGGAAGCGCCAAAGACGAAGGTGATGCGCGACTTGCTCGAGACCCTGGTGGGCGGGCAATCGGCGCTGGTGGTGGTGGCGGGCGAGCAGAAGGCCGTGCGCAAGAGCATCAGCAACCTGCCAAACGCGCACTCGATTATTGCCAATAATCTCAACATTCGGGATTTGCTCAAGTACGATCGGGTGATCATAACGCTGGACGCGCTCGAAGTCGTGAAGAGCATTTGGGGGATGGGAGACTGACATGCCCGAGCTTCATCTCTACGATATCATTCGCCGCCCGGTGATCACGGAAAAATCGACCGAATTGGCTGAAGGGCAGAACAAATATGTTTTCGAAGTGGCGCGCGAAGCCAACAAAATCCAGGTGAAAGAAGCGGTTGAAGAAATTTTCGACCTGGAAGGCAAGGTCATCAAAGTGAATACCATGATCATGCCGGCCAAGCGCGGACGCCGGGGCCGCAATACCTACATCCGGTCGCGCGCCTGGAAAAAGGCGGTCGTCACGCTGGAAGAGGGCGTCTCGATCGAGCTGTTCAACGTTTAGTGGGAGCATGAGCGATGCCCATCAAGGTCTATAAGCCTACATCGCCCGGTCGCCGCGATATGACCGGCTATTCATTTGAAGAGATCACCAAGAGCAAGCCCGAGCGTGCGTTGACGCGCGCCTTGCGCAAGAAGGGCGGGCGGAACAACACTGGTCGCATTACCGTTCGGCATCGCGGCGGCGGGCACAAACGCCGTTATCGGTTGATTGATTTCAAGCGCAACAAGGAAGACTGCCGCGCAGGAGTCATCGCGATCGAATATGACCCCAACCGCTCGGCGCGCATCGCGCTGCTGCAATACGAAGACGGCGTCAAGAGCTATATCGTTGCGCCGATGGGAGTTCAGGTCGGCGATATGATTGGCAACGGCGCGATGAGTACGCTGCGCCCGGGGAATTGCCGCGCACTGAAAGACATTCCTTTGGGCACGGTCGTGCACAACATCGAGATGCGCCCCGGTAAGGGCGCGCAGCTGGCGAGGTCGGCGGGCACATCGGCGCAGATCCTGGCGTCGGAAGACAAATATGTCACATTGCGATTGCCAAGCGGTGAAATGCGCATGATATTGAACACCTGCCGCGCGACGATCGGCCAAGTGGGCAATGCCGAACACGCCAATGTCAAGTTGGGCAAAGCCGGGCGCAAGCGCTGGCTCGGCTGGCGGCCGACGGTTCGCGGCTCGGCGATGGACCCGGCCAGCCATCCCCATGGCGGCGGCGAGGGTAAAGCGGGCATCGGCATGGCGGCGCCCAAGACGCCTTGGGGCAAGAAGGCGCTGGGCGTGCGCACCAGGCGCAACAAGCGCACCAATCGATTTATCGTACGCCGCCGCGGCAAGCGCCGTTAGATCCGCGACAGCGGCAGCGCAAATTTCTGCTGAGGCTTTGCGGAAAATCAAGCTGACTGCCTCTGATGCGAAGCGCCGATTGGCGACCGAGGAGAAAATGACATGTCACGTTCATTGAAAAAGGGCTACTACGTCAGCCCGAAGCTGCTGGAGAAAATCGAACGGCTCAACCAGCAGAACAAGAAGCTGGTCATTCGCACCTGGAGCCGCGCCAGTACCATCTTCCCGCAGATGGTGGGGCACACGATTGCGGTGCACGATGGCCGCCGGCACGTGCCGATATACATCACCGAAAATATGGTCGGGCACAAGCTGGGCGAGTTCGCGCCCACCCGCACCTTCCGCGGTCACATCGTGGATAGCAGGCGATAGGGGAGCGAGAGATGGAAGTTCGCGCATTGACCAGATACCTGCCAATCTCGCCGCGAAAGCTGCGTCTCGTCTGCGACAAGGTGCGCGGGATGGATGCCCAGGAAGCCTTGATCGTTCTGGATTATATGCCGCAGAAGGGTTCCGCCTTCGTCAGCAAGACCTTGAATTCGGCGATGGCGAACGCGGCCAACAACTTTGATCTCAACCCGGACGATCTCTATGTTTCGAAGATATACGCTGGCGACGGGCCGACATTGAAGCGATTCAAAGCCGGCGCCCGCGGTCGATTTAAGCCGCGTCTGAAGCGCACGTCTCACCTCTGGGTGATTCTGGCTGAGCGAGAGGAAGATGACTAATGGGTCGTAAGGTACATCCAAAGGGATTCCGTCTGAAGGTTATCCGCGAATGGGACGCTCGCTGGTATGCCGAGGGCGAGCGCTATGTCAATTTGTTGATGGAAGATCGCAAAATACGAAAATACTTGAAGGCGAAGACCACGCGCGCCGGCGTCTCGCGCATTGAGATTGAGCGGCATCCCAATCAGGTCATCATCACCATCAATACGGTGCGCCCCGGCTTGATCATCGGGCGCAAGGGCGAGGCGGTCAAAGAGCTGCGTCAACAGCTGCAGGATATGACTGGCAAGACCGTGAAAGTCGAAGTCAGCGAGATCGAAAAGCCGGACCTGGACGCCACCCTGGTCGCCGAAAACGTAGCCTCACAGCTGGTACGGCGGATTGGGCACAGCCGGGCGATGAAGCGCGCCATCATGCAGGCGATGCGTCAAGGCGCCGGCGGGATCCGCGTCGAGGTGAGCGGGCGCCTGGGCGGCTCGGATATGGCGCGGCGCGAATGGATGTTTGACGGTCGTGTGCCGCGCAATACCCTGCGCGCTGATATCGATTATGGCTTCGCCGAGGCGCTGACGACCTTCGGGCAGATCGGCGTCAAAGTCTGGATTTACAAGGGCGACATCCTGCCCGGCGAAGATCCCTTCAGTAGCCCGGCACAGCGCCCAGCAGACCACGGTGGGCGGCGCGGCCGCAGGAATTAGACAGGATATTCGAGCGCGTGCAGGGGGGCGGGTGGCTTGTCCCAAAGAAAGCGTGACAACTGCACGGGCGAGGCGTCGACTCGCCCAAATGATGCGCAACAACTGTAGGAGCATGAGCGATGTTAATGCCGAAACGGAGAAAGTATAACAAGCAGATGCGCGGCCGGATGCGAGGCAAGGCGCGCCGCGGCGCCGTCGTGCAATTCGGCGATTTCGGCTTGCAGGCGCTGGAGCCGAGCTGGGTCACCAGCCGTCAGATCGAAGCTTGCCGCCGGGCGATGGTGCGCTATATCCGCCGCCGGGGCAAAGTCTGGATTCGCATCTTCCCCGACAAACCGGTGACGCAGAAAGCGGCCGAAACGCGCATGGGCAAGGGCAAGGGTTCGGTCGAAAAATGGGTCTGCGTTGTTAAGCCGGGGCGCATCCTCTTTGAAATGAGCGGCGTACCGGAAGCTGACGCGCGGGAAGCGCTGCGGCTGGCGTCGCACAAGCTGCCGATCAAAACCAAGTTTGTCAAGCGCTTCGATCCCATTTCCGGGCGGGAGGTCAGTTGATGTACATGGGCGAAATCCGCGCCATGTCCACGGACGAGATCCTGGACAAGATTGAAGATCTGAAAGTTGAAATGTATACCTTTCGCATCCAGAGGGAATCGGGTGAATTGAAGGATACGACCCTGTTCCGCAAGACACGGCGCGATATCGCGCGGCTGAAAACGGCGCTGCGCGAACGTGAACTGGCGGCGGAACTCGTTGCTCAAGGGGGAGAGAATGGCGAATAATCGCAAGCGCCTGGTCGGCACTGTTGTCAGCGACAAGATGGAAAAGACCGTTGTCGTCGCGATCGAAAATCGTAAGATGCATCCGGTGTATCACAAGGTGGTGACATCGACGAAAAAGGTGATGGCGCATGATGAGACGGGCGTCGGCATCGGCGCGCTGGTGCGCATCGTGCAGAGCCGCCCCATCAGCAAGCGCAAGCGTTGGGTGGTCGAAGCGGTGTTGGAAGACGCGGAATAGCTGGCGAACGGGGCGCAAGCTTTGAAAGCCGGCCTCTTGAATGGAGAATGACAGCGATGATTCAAACGGAATCGCGTTTGAAGATAGCCGACAACAGCGGCGCGCAGGAGCTACTGGTCATCCGCGTGCTCGGCGGCTCGAAAGTGAAATACGGCTATGTCGGCGATATCGTGGTCGGCACGGTGAAGTCCGCCAGCACGTCCGGCGGCGTCAAGAAGGGCGAGTTGGTGCGCGCTGTGATTGTGCGAACGCATAAGGAATATCGGCGAAACGACGGCTCGACAATCCGCTTCGACGACAATGCGGCGGTGGTGCTGGCGGAGGATCTGGAGAATCCCCGCGGGACGCGCGTCTTCGGCCCGGTAGCGCGTGAGTTGCGCGATAAGGGCTTCATGAAGATCGTATCGCTGGCGCCGGAAACCTTATAGGCGAGGTATTGAAATGCATCGAGTGCAGCAAGGTGACACGGTTGAAGTCATCGCCGGCAAGGACAAGGGTCTGCGCGGCGAAGTCGTCCGTGTTCTGGTGAGAAAAGACCGCGTGATCGTCAATGGCGTCAACATCTTGAAGCGTCACCGAAAGGCGCGTCCGGCGCCCGGCGGGCAACAGATCCCGGCGCAGATCATCGAATTCGAAGCGCCGCTCCATCTGTCAAATGTGATGGTCGTCTGCGGCAGTTGCGACGAACGAACACGTGTCGGCTATCGCCGGCAAGACGATGGTTATAAGACGCGCTATTGCAAGAAGTGTGACAGCGCCATTGAGTCGTAGCGGAGCGAGGTGAATTGTGGAAAACCGAATGTACACTCGCTATATGGAAGAAGTCGTGCCGACCTTAACGGCGGAATTCGGCTATACCAATACGATGCAGGTGCCGACGATCAGCAAGATCACTCTGAATGTTGGTGTTGGCGAGGCGATTGACGAGCCGCGGTCCCTGGATGGCGCCGTGGAGGACTTGAAAGTCATCACCGGGCAGCAGCCGGTCATCACCAAAGCCAAGAAAAGCATCGCCACCTATAAGTTGCGCGAAGGGCGCGCGATCGGCGTCAAAGTGACCTTGCGCAAAGAGCGGATGTGGTCGCTCTATGACCGCTTGGTCAACATCGCCTTGCCCAGGATTCGGGACTTTCGCGGTGTTTCCGCCAAGCTGGACGGGCGCGGCAACCTCACGGTTGGCTTGCGGGAGCAGCTTGTCTTCCCGGAAATCGACTTCGACAAGATCGACAAGGTCCGTGGTATGGAAGTGACGATCGTCACCACGGCCAAAACGGACGAAGAGGGCCGCCGGCTGCTGTCGCTGCTCGGCATGCCCTTCCAGGGAAACTAGAGGGAGTATATGGCGAAGAAATGCATGCAATATCGGGAGCAGCGGCGCAAATACGCGGTTCGCGTACGCCATCGCTGCAAGGTTTGCGGGCGCCCGCGTGGATATATCCGCCGCTTCGGCTTGTGCCGGATTTGCTTCCGCGAGATGGCGCTCAATGGCGAGATTCCCGGCGTTGTGAAGTCGAGCTGGTAGGAGGCGGCGAAAGTGTCTAATGTAACGAACGATCCAATTGCCGATATGTTGACGCGCATTCGCAACGCATTGACGCGAGGCATGACCGAGGTTGTCGTGCCCAAAAGCACGATCAAGATTGAAATCGCCCGCATCCTGAAGGAAGAGGGTTATATCGAGGATTATTCGATCGGGGACGAAAGCCCCATTCCGCTGATCAAGGTCCAGCTGAAATACTTTGGAACCCGGCGCGACCGGCGGCCCGTCATCACTCAGCTCAAGCGGATCAGCAAGCCGGGGCGGCGCGTTTATCGCAAACGGCGGGAGTTGCCCATCGTTTTGAGCGGCACCGGCATTGCGATCGTGACGACGCCCAAGGGCGTCATGACCGCGCAGCAGGCGCGCCGCGATGGCGTCGGTGGCGAAGTGCTCTGTTACGTCTGGTGACGGAAAGGGAATTGACATGTCTCGCGTTGGGCAGCAGCCCGTGCAGTTACCCGACAAGGTGACTGCGACAATCGATAGAAACTCGGTCACGATCGCTGGACCCAAAGGCGAGCTTTCGCAAGACTTCAGTCCGGAACTGACGATCAGACAAGACAATGGGTCCATCGTCGTGGAGCGTCCATCGGACCTGCGTCATCACAAGGCGCTGCATGGTCTGACGCGAGCCCTGGTGTCCAACATGGTTATCGGGGTATCCGAGGGATTCCGCAAAACGCTGGAGATTCAGGGCGTCGGTTACCAAGCCACGATGCAAGGAAAGAACTTGCAGCTTCGGCTGGGGCATTCGCATGATGTGATCGTAGAGCCGCCAGCGGACATCACCTTCGAGGTGCCGCAAGAATCGCGCGGCACGATCATCCATGTGGATGGCATCGACAAGCAAGTGGTTGGACAGGTGGCGGCGGATATCCGTGGCTGGCGTCCGCCCGAGCCCTACAAGGGCAAGGGTGTGCGTTACCTGGGTGAATATGTGCGCCGCAAAGCTGGCAAAGCGGGCAAACGCTAATTGGCAAGCTTTCCAATCGCAGGATTGGCTTGGCAGAGGAAAGAGAAGATGGCTGATATCACTGGTCGAAAGAAATACCTGGCGCGCAAGCGTCGACATCGGCGCGTGCGCAAGAAGATATCCGGCACGGCGGCGCGCCCGCGCATGAATGTGTACCGCAGCAATCGCCATGTCTTCGTTCAGGTGATTGACGATGTAAAGGGGCGAACGCTAGTGTCTTGCTCGACGATTGACAAGACGCTGGCGTCTCAATTGGGCGAGATGAAAAAGGTGGACGCGGCGAAACTCGTCGGGCAGACGGTGGCTTCGCGCGCGAAGGAAGCGGGCATCGAAACGGTCGTCTTTGATCGGGGCGGATTCCGCTTCACCGGGCGGGTGGCGGCCGTGGCTGAGGGCGCTCGCGAAGCCGGTTTGCGATTATAGGCGTGGAGATAGAATATGGCTGAAAGAAGAAGACGGGATTCACGCAGAAATCAAGAAGAGCGCGATGATTTTGACGAGCGCGTCGTCGATATTCGCCGCGTCGCCAAAGTCATCAAGGGCGGACGCCGTTTCGCCTTCCGCACCGTCGTGGTCGTGGGCGACAATCGCGGCAATGTCGGCATCGGCATCGGCAAGGCGCGCGCCGTGCCGGATAGCATCCGCAAGGCGGCGGAGCGGGCGCGGCGCAATATCCAGGGCGTGGCTCTTTCCGGCACGACGATCCCATATACGGTAACCGGACGGCATGGCGGCGCGCGCGTGTTGCTGAAGCCGGCCGCGCCGGGCACGGGCGTCATCGCCGGTGGCGGTGTGCGCGCGGTTTTGGAAGTCGTAGGCGTTCGCAATATCTTGACCAAGAGCCAGGGCAGCGCCAATCTGCTCAATGTCACGATGGCAACGCTGGACGCGCTGAACCAGCTCCGCAGCGCCGAGCAACTGGCGGACATGCGCGGCAAGCGCGTTCATGAAGTGGCGCCCTTCTGGGAGCGTCGTACGGAACGGAGCGCTGAGAATGTCTAAGAGCGGCGGCAAGATGCTGAAAATCACGCTGGTCAAGAGCCCGATTGGCTACAACCATAGGCAGAAGGCGACGATCAAATCGCTCGGATTGCGCCGGATGAGCCAGAGCGTCTTGATCGGCGACGCGCCCCAGATTCGCGGCATGGTCGCCAAAGTTAGTCATCTGGTGAAAGTCGAAGAGGTCGAAGCAGAATGAAATTGCATGATTTGAAGCCCGACCTAGGCTCAAAACGCAGGCGCAAGCGCGTCGGCCGTGGCATCGCCGCGGGCCAAGGCAAGACCGCCGGGCGCGGCCACAAGGGCCAGGGCGCTCGCAGCGGCGGCAGCGGCAAGGGACCCTACTTCGAGGGCGGTCAGTTGCCCTTGGTGCGCCGCTTGCCATTCAAACGCGGCTTCACCAATATCTTCGCCATCCATTATCAGGAAGTGAATGTGGATATGCTGGAGGCGCGCTTCGAGGATGGCGCGGTCGTCAATGGCGCGTCGCTTCTCGCGGCTGGCTTGGTGCGGAAAGCCGATGAACCGATCAAGGTGCTCGGTCGCGGCGACTTGAGCAAGCGGCTGGAAGTGCATGCCAATAAGTTCAGCAAGAGCGCGGCAGAGAAAATCGAGAGTGCCGGCGGCAGTGTCCACGCGCATGCCTTGAAAGTGATCGGCGCGCGCGCGACCGTCAAGCGGCTGCGCAAGGCGGATATGGAACGCCTCTACGGCGATGCCGACTGAGGAGCGCTTGGATCGAGCCGTCTCAAACAGAACGCTTCAAGCCGCTCTTGCGTATATGGAATAGCGGCGGCTATAAATGTGCGCGGCTGATTCGGCGGCGTCGCTGCCTTGCTATGAATGATGAGGTACAGATTCTATGATTCAAGCATTGAAAAACGCATGGCGCCTGCCGGATGTGCGCAACAAGCTGCTTTTCACCGTCTTCATTTTGATTGTCTATCAGTTCGCCGCGCATGTGCCGGTGGTCGGCGTCGATCGCAATGTTCTGCGGCAAGTCTTCGAAAGCGGCAGCAGCGCTGGCAACTTGATCCAGGTGATGAATCTGCTATCTGGCGGTGCGGTCGCCAATTTCAGCGTGATCGCCAACGGCGTATATCCCTACATCACCGCCTCGATTATCTTCCAGTTGTTGGTGCCGATCGTGCCAGCGCTCGAGCGCATCCAGCGTGAACCGGGCGGACAGGAAAAGATCCAGCGCTACACCTACTATGTGGCGATCCCGATGGCGGTTTTGCAGGCGCTGGGGCAGATCAGCATATTCAACCTGGCGACGGGAACGGGCGCGGAGATCATCCCCGGTTTCGGATTCGGCTTGGGCAGCAATTTGCTGCTGACCGTGTCGGTGCTGACGACCATGACAGCGGGCACGATGTTCGCAATCTGGCTCGGCGAATTGATTACCGAGCAGGGCATCGGCAACGGCATCTCGATCATCATCTTCGCCGGCATCGTCGCGCAGGCGCCGCAAAACTTGATTCGCTTGCTGACGCAGCAGCCCGATCGGAGCATTTACAATCTGGTCTTGTTTATCGTCATCACGGTCTTGAGCGTGCTCGCGGTCGTCGTGATACAAGAAGGCGTACGGCGTATTCCGGTTCAGTATGGCCGCCGTGTGCGCGGCAATCGTCAATTCGCTCAGCAAGACAGCTTCATTCCACTACGCGTCAATCCGGTCGGCATGATCCCGCTCATCTTCGCCCAGTCGATCATCACCTTTCCTGCCATCATCGCCAGCCTATTCCCGCCAGGCGTCGTCGGCAATACGATTCAAACCACCTTCGGCAATCAACAGGGCTTGCTTTATTGGGGCACTTTCTTCCTGATGACGGTCGGCTTCACCTTCTTCTACGCCGAGGTGATGGTGGGAAATCAGAATCTGGCGGAGACGCTGCAGCGCAATGGCGGCTTCATCCCGGGAATCCGCCCGGGCAAGCGCACTGAGGACTACATCAAGAGCACGACGCGGCGCATCACCTTCGTTGGCGCGTTCTTCCTGGGGGTGATCGCGATTATTCCCGGCATGGTCGACCTGGTGAATCGCATCATTTTCCCCTTGGAAGCCTCCGCATCAGGCGCCGTCATTAACGCCGGTCTGGTCATTTCCGGTTCCGGCTTGATCATCGTCGTCGGCGTCGTCATTGACACAATGCGGCAACTCGAAGCGCAACTGGTGATGCGGAATTACGAAGGATTCATGCGCTAGTTCAATTCTCTGAGCCGATTCGAAAGAGCCGAGTATGTCAGAATCATGATCTCGGCTCTGTTTTTGTTAGGCGAACGTTCGAAAGACCATGGCGATATAGCAGGAGCCGACAGAAAAGTCGGGAGTTTGCGCGATGAGCTTGTATGTCATCTTGATGGGGGTGCAAGGCGCCGGCAAAGGGTTGCAGGCGAAGCTCATTGAAGAGCGCTACGGCATCCCGCAGGTCTCCACCGGCGATCTCTTCCGGGCGATGCGTACGCGAGAGGATGCCTTGGCGCGAAAAGTGCAAGACATCATGGCATCGGGCCAATTGGTGGATGATGACACGACCAACGCGATAGTGGCCGACCGGCTGGCGCAAGCGGACGCGCAAAAGGGCGTGATCCTCGATGGTTACCCGCGCAATCGAATTCAAGCGGCTTTCCTCGAATCGCATTTGCAGGCGCAGGGCGCTCGCGTCAATGCCGTGCTATTGCTCGAGCTTGACCTCTATGTCGCATTCAAGCGCGCTTTCGGTCGCGTATCAGCCGCTGACGGCGCCAGCTACAATTATTACTACAACGCCGATGGGGTCGACTTTTGCTGGACGCCGGCTGAAGATAGCTCGTTTCCGCCGCGCCTGGACGCGTCACTGAAAGGCGGCGGCGAAATCCTCAGGCGGCGCCCGGATGACGCCAGCGCCGACGCCATCATCAAGCGGATTGATACCTTTCTGAAAACGACCCAGCCGCTCATCAGTTATTTTGAAGCCAAAGGCATCGTCCGCAAGATCAATGCTGAACAGAGCATTGAAGCGGTTTGGGCGGATATAAATCGCGCGCTTGAGACCGGTTAAAGTCCGCATGAATTTAGCGAACCGACGCCCATGGCTCCCGTACTGAAGACAGCCGATGAGCTGGAGATCATGCGCCAGGCTGGACGCATCGTAGCAATCGCGCATGAAGAGATGCGGCGCGCGATTGAACCCGGGGTTACCACCAAGCGACTGGATACGATTGCTCTGACGGTGCTGCGCGATCACGGCGCTGAACCCGCCTTCCTTGGTTACGCGCCGGGCGAGCATCCGCCATTCCCCGCCACGATTACCGCTTCCATCAATAACGAACTCGTGCATGGCATTCCCTCGGAATCACGCGCGCTCAACGAGGGCGATGTCATCGGCATAGATGTCGCCTGCTTTTATCAAGGCTATGTGGGCGACGCCGCCTTCACCCATCCGGTCGGCGAGATATCGCGCTCGGCGAAGCGCCTGCTCAGCGCGACCGAGGCCGCTCTGGACGCCGCCATACAGGCATCGATCCTCGGCAACAAGATCAGTGATGTCGCCAAAGCGACTTCGAAATGCGCGGGCCGGCAAGGCTACAGCGTGGCGCGCGAATATACTGGCCACGGAGTGGGCAAGGCGATGCATGAAGAGCCGCAAGTGCCGAATTGGTGGCATAGCAAGAAGAGCAAGCACCAATGGGAAGATTATGATCTGCAGGTCGGCATGACCTATGCCATTGAGCCAATGCTGATTGCGGGGCGAGCCGATCTTGTGGAGCTGGACGATGGCTGGACTGTCGTTACGAAGGACGGCTCGCTGACAGCCCATTTTGAGCATACGGTCGCGATCACGGAAGCGGGCCCTCGGATCCTGACGTTGCCCTAGATGGGAGAGCTTATGCGTAGAACTTGCCTCTGTTTGCTGCTCCTGTTGCTCTTGCCGGCCGCGGGCGCTCAGGAGCCGGCCGTCGAGACTACAGCCGTGGCTTGCCCAGAACGATTTCTTGACGAAGCCAGCGCGATGGAGGCGCGGATCAGCTGCGGTCGGGCATTGATGCCTGAGAATCATCAGGCGCCGGACACGGGGCGCCGGGTCAATCTATTTTTCCTGCGCATATCGCCCCAGGCGGAGGAGGGGAATGCGCCAATTCTCCATTTGTCCGGCGGACCGGGCGATCCAGCTTCGGCCAATTTTATTTTCTGGCTGGCAACGCCCTTGCATCAGGAATACGAAATTATTCTGGTTGACCAACGCGGGACCGGACTTTCACTGCCGTCGCTAGATTGCGCAGAATACGGCGAAGTCGAAGACGACGACTGGATCCGCGCCTGCCGTCAGCGCCTGGTCGAACAGGGCGTGGACCCAGCCCAATACCAGTACCTGTCTGTCGTCCGCGATATTCATGACTTACTGGTCGCCCTCGAGCTCGAACAAGTGAATCTCTATGGCAATTCTTACGGCAGCCGGCTGGCGCTGGTGCTATCCTCATTGGCGCCCGAGCGCATTCGCTCAATCGTGCTTGACGGCGTCTATCCGCCACCGCGAAATGACCTGGCGGAACTCACGAGCAACTCTCAACGAGCGCTGGACCAACTATTCGCCGATTGCGAGGCTGACGCAGCCTGTCACGCGCTGTATCCGCATCTGCGAGATATGTTCTACCAGGCAGTCGCCGAGATGAACGCCGCGCCGCCCGAGCTTTACCATTTGGGGGAAAGCACCGGCTGGACCTTGGATGGCGATCAATTCCTTGCCTGGACCGTTGGCATAATGCGATACCAGGAATCGCTCCCCATTCTGCCGCATCTCATCGCATCTTTTGATGCCGGCGTTTACGACCTTTTCGTCTTGATTGACGGGCTTTTGAAAATGCCGCATTGGAATGACCGCGACTTCCGCAGCGAAGGCTTCGAACTGAGCGTCCGCTGCTCGGAAGACGCGCGGTTGGCTGATTTGGCGCGCGACGATGCAACTGTACTGGCGGTTTCAGAGACGATGGCGCGCGTCATCGATCCTGTTGTACAGCTTCTTCGCGACGAATGTGCGCTGTGGAATGTGCCAGCGGCGCCGGACATGATCTCGCAAGCGGTCAAAAGCGATGTGCCGGCGCTCTTGCTGTCGGGCACCTACGATCCGGCAACGCCGCCTCACTGGGCTCAATTCGCTGCCGAGCATTTGAGCCGCAGCTGGCACGTCGTCTTCCCCCATCTGGGGCATGGGGTGCTGGAATCTGATGAATGCGCCGGGGAGCTGATGCGCGCCTTTCTGTCCGATCCGCTGCAGGCGCCGAGCGCCGAGTGCCTGTCGTTCCTGAAGCCGCCGCAATTTGTCGAGCAAAACCCAGCAGATGAAGGCTAAACGGCGGAAATGTCCATTTACTTCGGGGAATGCTGTGATACAATGCTGTTTTGCTGTGACGCGCCGCCTGAGGCTTTGGCGCGATCGCAGAATAGCAGGTTATCTCATATCTTTTGCTCGCGCATCCGCAGGAGGATGTCCCTGTAATGTGCGCGTGTCGTGCGGAAGAAACAGTCGGTGAGTTGAAGTGATAAAGAGGGACAGCGCATGAAGGTGTCAGCAAGCGTCAAACGCCGTTGCCCGAAGTGCCGGGTCATTAAGCGAAAGCGGCGGGTGATGATCATCTGTGAAAACCCGAAGCACAAACAGAGGCAGGGCTAGTTCCCGCGGAGTAATCAAGGAGAATTATTATGGCTCGTATTGAAGGCGTTGATCTGCCGCGGGACAAGCGCGTCGTCATCGGCTTGACCTATATTTACGGCATTGGCAAGTCCACCAGTCAGCAGTTGTGCGATAGCGCCGGCATCAATCAGGACACGCGCGTCCGCGATCTGAGCGAAAGCGAACTGCAGCGGATTCGCGAGCTAGTCAGTGGATTAACCATTGAAGGCGACTTGCGCCGTCAAACTCAGCTGAACATCAAACGCCTGATGGAAATCAATTCTTATCGCGGTCTGCGTCATCGGCGTCGTCTGCCAGTGCGCGGTCAGCGGACGCGCACAAATGGGCGAACGCGGCGTGGCAAGAAGCAAACGGTTGCCGGGCGCGGCCGCCGTCGTGGCGCCACCAAGAAATAAGCGCGCATTCTCGCTGTAGTGGCGCGAAGGGTAAGCGCGTTGAAACGGCAACCTAGGCGAGGCAGCCAACAGCATTTGAAGAAGCGGACTCTTGCGGAAGCGAAAACCTGAGTTTATCTGGAGCGAATGAATGGCGAGAACTGGACGAGGCAGTCGCGGAACTGCCAGACGAGTCTTCAAGAATATCCCGTATGGACAGGCGCATATTCACGCCACCTTCAACAACACCATCGTATCGATGACGGATCAATCGGGTAACGTCATCACGTGGGCGAGCGCCGGCACCTCCGGTTTCACTGGCAGCCGCAAGAACACGCCTTACGCGGCGCGCATGGCGGCGGAAACAGCGGCGGCGAACTCGCAGCAGCACGGCATGAAGGAGGTTGATATCTTTGTCAAGGGTCCGGGACCGGGACGAGAAGCGGCGATACGATCCATCCAGCAGAGCGGGTTGAAAGTCCGTTCCATTTCGGACGTAACGCCGGTGCCGCATAATGGCGTTCGCCCGCCGAAACGCCGGCGAGTTTAGTCGAAAAGGAAGCCACTTTATATGGTATATCCAACCGAGTCCGCATCGGCCGAGGCTAGTCTCGTTGATGCCAATCTAGTCACGGCCAACATGGTTCTGCCGCATCAGGTGGAGAGCCAGAATATCACCAAGGATTATGGCCGCTTCATCATCAGCCCGCTGGAGAGCGGCTATGGCTTGACCCTCGGCAACGCTTTGCGGCGCGTACTGCTATCTTCTTTGCCTGGGGCGGCGGTCACGAGCATTCGCGTCTCCGATGTGCATCACGAATTCTCTGAGATCCCCAATGTGCGCGAAGATATGACGCAACTGATCTTGCAGATCAAGCAGTTGCGTCTGGTATTGCACGGCGTGGAAAGCGCGCGCTTGAACTTAAAGTATAACGGCGGCGACGGGATTGTTACAGCGGCTGATATAGCGGCGCCGGCGGCTGCGCAGATCGAGAATCCCAGCCTTTATCTATTCACGGTTGACGGCCAAGACGTCAACATCGAGATGGAATTCGAGGTGCAAATCGGCCGTGGATTCAGCCCGGCGGAGGATCGCGGACGGCTGCCAATTGGGGAACTGCCCGTGGACGCCATATTCAGTCCGATCAAACGGGTCAACTTTGAAGTTGACCGCGCCCGCGTCGGGCAGCGCACGAATTACGACCGATTGGTGCTTGAGCTTTGGACGGATGGGACGATCCGCCCAGAAGAGGCGCTGGCGCAATCGGCTCAGATTTTGATGCATCATCTCAAGGTGGTTGCCGGCGTCGATGATGACTGGTTCCACAATATCGAGCTGCCGCCGCAGATTGAGGATGAGCCGACGTATCCACCGCTCTACGACAAGCCGATCGAAGAACTGGATCTGAGCGTCCGCGTGTTCAACTCCCTGAAGCGCACCGGCATCACGTCGGTTGGAGACGTGTTGGATATGCTGAATCGCGGACCGGATGCCATGTTGGCGATCCGCAACTTCGGCGAGAAATCGCTGGACGAACTGGAGCAGAAGCTGCAGGAAAAGAACTACTGGCCGCATGAGAAGACCGAGCAGTAAGCAAGCGAGGCGGAAGTATGCGACATCGTCGTCACGGAAAGAAGTTAAATCGCAGCGGCAGCCATCGCAAGGCGCTGCGCATGAATCTGGCGAGTCAATTGTTCGTGCATGGGCGGATCAGAACGACTTACCACAAAGCGAAATTCGTGCAAGGCCATGCTGAGCGACTGATCACGATTGCCAAACGCGGACTGGCGAAAGCGGAAGCCAAGGGCGACGACCTGATCGCCGTGCACGCGCGCCGCCAAGTCGCCCGGCGCTTGAACAATGACCGCGACTTGGTCGGGGTCGTATTTGATGAATTGGCGCCGCTGTATGAAGACCGGCCCGGCGGCTATACGCGGATTTACAAGTTGGGACCGCGCAAGGGCGATAACGCCGAGATGGCGCTGATTGAGTTGGTGGATCACGAGGCCGAGGATTGAGCCGCTCATTGAAATGAGGCGATACGCCGCGATCCTGGCTTACGACGGAACCGCCTATCAAGGCTTTCAGCGTCAGCGGCAGCCGACGCCGACGATACAGGCGGCGGTGGAAAAGGCGATAAACCAGGTGACTGCCCAGCCGGCGAGCATCGTCGGCGCCGGGCGAACCGATACGGGCGTGCATGCGATTGGGCAGGTAATCGCCTTTGATGTCGGATGGAAGCATGGGGACGATGAATTACTGCGAGCGATCAATTCCCAACTGCCGGCGGATATCGCCCTGCGTGAGCTTTGGCGGCAAGAGAACTTTCATCCGCGATTTGACGCGCTCTGGCGACAATACGCCTATCGAATCGCGACGCCGGCGACCCGCCACCCGCTGCTGAACCGGCATGTATGGCAGCTCAGCGGCGAATCGCTTGATTTGGAGCGGATGAATGCGGTGGCGGCGCTTTGCCCGGGCGAGCATGACTTTGCCGCCTTCGGCCGGCCGCCGCAAGAAGGCAGTTCAAATGCAGTGCGGCATGTATATTTGTCGCGCTGGGAGAAGGAATCGGGAGCATTTGGGGTGACTTTTCGCTATCGAATCCGAGGGACGGCTTTCTTGTACCACATGGTGCGCCGCCTGGTCGGAATGATGGCGCAGGTCGGTCAGGGGCAGATAAGCCCAGGTGAATTCGAGGAGATTTTGCGCAGTCGCGACATCACCCGAGCGAAACTGCTGGCGCCGGCGAACGGGCTAATCCTGGAAGCGGTCGGCTACCCAAATCGCCGGGCGACGGAATCAACAACTCGCGCGGAACTGCCAAAATTGACAGTGGCCGCTGCGCCGGAGGGTAAGACATGAGACAGATCGTGCAGAAGACTTACGCGACCACGCCCGACGTCATCGAAAGGCGCTGGTGGGTGATTGATGCGAAAGGCATGACATTGGGGCGCGTAGCCTCAAAAGTGGCGCCGCTCTTGCGCGGCACGCACAAAGCGTACTTCACGCCGCATCTGGACACCGGCGACTTTGTCATCATCGTCAATGCGGACAAGATTCATGTCACCGGCAAGCGCATGGACCAGAAGGTCTATCATCGTCACAGCGGTTATCCCGGCGGCTTGAAATCGATGACGCTGCGCGAAATGATGGACAAGGTCCCCAACCGCGCCTTGAAGCTTGCGATAAAGGGGATGCTGCCCAAGGGACCGCTGGGACGCCGCATGTACAAAAAGCTCAAAGTCTACGCCGGCGCCGATCATCCGCACCAGGCGCAGCAGCCGCAGCTTCTGGAATTCTAGATTGCGGGAGAATTGAGAGCGCCGCGTATGACTATCGACCAGGTGGCGCTCGCGGATCGCAGAGTTTGAGGAGAGATTGAATGTCAGCACAGTACTACGAAGGCATCGGGCGCCGCAAGTCCGCGTCCGCCCGCGTCCGGCTCTTTCCCGGCGGCACGGGCCGCTTCATCATCAATGGCAAAGAGGGCATGGAATACTTGCCGCGTATGGGCGACACCGAGCTTTGCCTGGCGCCCTTGACGCATATTGGGCAGGAGCGCCACTACGATATCTCGGTCCATGTCGGCGGCGGCGGCATCACGGGACAGCGCGACGCCATTTTGCTGGGCATCGCCCGCGCGCTGGAGAAGATTGATCCCGACTTGCGCGGGACGCTCAAGCGCGAAGGTTTCCTCTCGCGCGATGCGCGCGTGAAGGAACGCAAGAAGCCCGGTCTCAAGCGCGCCCGTAAAGCGCCGACCTACACCAAGCGTTAAAGTCAATCTTATAAGCGTGCTTGTCAGCCAGCACTCGCCGAGGGTCGCTGGCTGTTTTTGTTGAAGCGCGCGTATCGAATGCCGACGGCCAAGTAAGCAGCTTTATATGATTACTATTTTGGGATTAGGACCAGGCGCCGTTGACGATCTGTCCCGGCGCGCCTGGGAAATAATCCAAGCCACGCCGACGCTGTATTTGCGCACCGCGCGGCATCCCTGTGTGGCTGATCTTCCAGCGACCTGCAAAGTCGTCAGTTTCGATGAGGTTTACCAGCAGTTTGCGCAGTTTGACGACGTTTATGCCGAAATCGCAGCGCGGGTTATTCAAGTGGCGCGGGAAGCGGGCGAGATCGTGTATGGTGTGCCCGGCGATCCGCTTGTGGGCGAAGCTACCGTGACGCGCATCCTGGAGCGCGCGCGCGAGGAAGCGATCCAAGTCGAGATCGTGCACGGCATCAGCTTCATCGAGCCCTGTTTGTCGCTTCTGGGCATTGACGCGCTGGACGGGCTGCAAGTGCTGGACGCGCTCACCGTCGCCGAGCAATATCATCCGCCACTCAATCCAGCGCTGCCAGCGCTTTTGGCGCAGGTATACGGCCCAGCGGTCGCTTCCAATCTCAAGCTGACGTTGATGAATCAGTATGACGATGAATTCCCGGTCACGCTTGTTCACGCAGCCGGAACCGCCGAAGCCGCTGTCGAATCCGTGAAACTGTACGAGATCGACCGCAGCGAGCGCATTGATGTGATGACATCCCTCTATATTCCGGTGATGGACGAAATGAGCAGCTTTGAATCGCTGCAAAACATCATCGCGCATCTGCGCTCGGCCGAGGGCTGCCCTTGGGACCGCGAGCAGACGCATAAATCGCTGCGCCCCTTCCTGATTGAAGAGGCTCATGAAACGCTGGAAGCGCTGGACGCGGACGATCCGCAGGCGCTCTATGAAGAGATGGGGGATCTGCTCTTGCAGATCCTGCTGCACACGCAAATCGCCATCGACGAAGGCGAATTCAAGATGCCTGATTTGCTGCGGCATCTCAATGAAAAGATGATTCGGCGTCATCCACATGTCTTTGGCGATATCGAAGCGACCGACGACCTCGGGCAGCTGTCCCGTATCTGGCACGAGGTCAAACAGGCGGAAAAAGCCAGCGACAGCGAGCCGATTGAGTCGATCTTGGATGGGATTCCCAAGGGCGCGCCCGCTCTGTTCGTGGCGCAGCGATACTCGCAGCGGGCATCCAAGGTCGGCTTTGATTGGCATGACGTGGGCGGCGTCGAAGCCAAGTTTCGGGAAGAGCTGGCTGAAGTATTCGAGGCCGATTCGGCGGAGGCGCGCGTCAAAGAGATTGGCGATCTGATCTTCGTCCTGGTGAATTGGCTGCGCTGGCTCGGTGTTGACGATCCGGAAAGCCTGCTGCGCCAGACCAATGCCAAGTTCTATCGGCGCTTCCGTCATGTGGAGCGGCGGGCGCAGGCGGCCGGCAAGCCGATCGCCGAATTCAGCCTGGTTGAACTCGAAGTCTGGTGGCGGGAAGCCAAGCGGCTGACCGACTGATGCCATCAGAATGCCACATTTTGGAGGGCTACTTCTCCATTGAAGCGGCGCTCGATTCCGGATTTCGCGATGTCCACCAGATATTGATTGATGAAAGCAAACGCCGCGACCGGCGACTGCGTGCGCTGCGCAGGCAGGCTCAAGCCGCCGGCGTGCCTGTTATATTCGCATCGCGCGCTGTCATCGAGAAATCCGCATCCGGCGGCACACATGGTGGACTAATCGCGCGGGTGAGCGAACGGCGATTCTGCCAGTCGGATGATCTGCTGCCGCAGGATGGCGCCGCCTTTATCGTCATGTTGGATGGCATTGAGGACCCCTATAATTTCGCCGGGGCGATACGCGCGCTATATGCCGCCGGGGTGGATGGCGCCGTTATTCGGCCGCGCAACTGGAGCAGCGCCAGCGCGCTTGTCGGCAGAGCGAGCGCCGGGGCGATCGAGCGGCTGCCGCTGGCGATCGCCGAATCCGCTGCTGAGGCGGCCGAATTCTATCGCGGTCGCGGGCTCGCCATTGCTTGCGCGGCGAAGACCGTGTCGTCGCGTGCACTGTATGAGGCGGATCTTACCCAGCCGCTGTTTCTGCTGATCGGCGGCGAAAAGCGCGGTGTCACGCGCTCATTCCAGCGTTCGGCTGATTTACCCCTGCGAGTGCCTTACGGTCGCGATTTCGGGCAATCGCTGGGCGCCGTCGGCGCGGCATCCGTCATTGCTTTTGAGGTGATGCGGCAGCGCCGCTGTAAAAGCCTTTGACGCAAGAGGCGGGTGATCGCCTGTCGCGAAATAGCAAGCTCTGCTACGATTTTAATCAGATCTCAGTGACGGCAGACATTGAACAGGAGATGATATGAAAGCGTTGATTCTGGCGGCTGGGCAGGGTACGCGCTTGCGCCCGGTGACGCTCACCATGCCCAAGTCGCTGGTGCCGGTCGCGAATCGCTGGCTGATCAATTACGCGATGGACGCGCTGAAGAAGGCCGGTCTGACTGATATTGGCATCGTCGTCAACAGCATGGATTCCCCTATCGTCGCCAATCTGGGTGATGGCGAGCTGCTCGGCGTCAACATCGAGTATATCGTGCAAGACGAACAGCTCGGCCTCGCGCATGCGACCGCGCTCTGCCACGAATTTGTCGGCGACGATCCCTTCACTGTCTTCCTCGGCGACAACATCTTTCAGGACAAGATGACCGGACTGCTCACGTCCTTTGCCGATTCGCCGAACGAAGCCGCGGTTGTGCTCGGCCGGGTGCCGGACCCGACGCGATTTGGCATTGCCGAGATTAATAACGGCAACATCGTGCGCGTGGTCGAAAAACCACAGAAGCCGCCTTCCAACCTGGCGATCGCCGGCGTCTATCTCTTTCGCTCTTCTATCTTTGACGCGATCAAGCGAATCAAGCCATCGGGCCGCAATGAGCTGGAAATCACTGACGCCATCCAGGTGCTGATCAACAATGGTCAGCATGTCGCGTCCTACGAACTCAACGGCTGGTGGATTGACGCCGGCAAGCCAGACGCAATCATCATGGCCAACCAGTTAGTGCTGGAAGAATTGCCCTATACGCCGGCGCCGGAGAACAGCGATCAGATAGAAGGCAACAGCGAAGTATCACATCGCGTCCTTATCGGTCGCAACAGCCGGATCATCGACAGCGTCATACGCGGGCCCGTCATCATCGGCAAGGACACCATCATCCGCAACAGCTATGTCGGACCTTATACATCGCTTGGCGACAACGTCGTGGTCGAAGGCAGCGAAATCGAAGCCAGCATCGTCATGAAAAATTGCGAAATCCGCAATATCCTCGGGCGGATTGACCGCAGCCTGCTGGCCGACAACGCGCGCGTCACCTCAGCCACGAACATGCCGGACGCGCATCGCTTCGTATTGGCGGAAAACAGCTACGTGCAGTTCTAGTCGGCTAATTCAAAGGGCGTGGCGGCAACAGACTATGGCGCCGCAAATAAGCTTCCGGCGGTCCATTCCAGCCAACGCGAGCGAAATTGACCTTGCCGCTAGCGTCAAAGCGTACGCCTTCCATTTCCAGGAGACGCCGCTGATCTTCGGCTTGGGCGCTGCCAGCTGGGAAGCTAATCGCGCCCCGACTGTTGATGACGCGATGCCAAGGAATGGACTTGCCTCTTGGCGTCTTGCGCAAAGCGGTACCCACCCAGCGCGGCGCCAATCGGCGCAATTGTGTCGGCGCCATATCGGCGTCCGGCGGGATCATCGACGCGATCTGCCCGTAACTGCTGACTTTGCCAACCGGGATCTGCAGCACGATGTCCCAGACGGTTTCAAAAAAGGACTGCGCGTTAGGTGGATTGAACATGAGTGGGCTGCTATCTCGCTTGGATTTGCAGCGCGTCAGCTACAATTGATCGTCAAGGCAAGCGCCTCGGGAGAATTAAGATGCAGATGGTTGGGCTGACAATTGCTGCTACCAATATGAAAGAGATGGTGAGATTTTACAACGCCGTCTTCAGCGCCGGGCTCAAGCCGACGGTTCATATCGGGGCTGAACAGTTTTATGCCGGGGAACTCGGCGGCATGAAGCTGACCTTCTGCCCCAACTCGATTGCGGGCGTCATCGCCGAGCAGAACCGTCAGCAATTCCGTTTTCAGGTGGCGGATATCAAGGCGGTGATGGCGCAAGGGCTGGCGAATCACGGCAGCGAAATAAACCCCATCGAAGAATACAAAGGGGCGAAAGTCGCATCGCTGGCTGATCCCGATGGCAACACCGTCGAGTTCGTCGAGCTCGTCTCATAATTCGCCGTCGATGCTGCGAATGAGTTCGGCTGGCGTCGGCGCATAATTGCCGGCGTATCGCACTACGATGCCGCTGGCGTAATTCGCCAGCATGAGCGCGTCATGCTCGTCTACACCTGCGGCAAGCGCCAAGGTAAAGGTCGCGATGGCTGTATCGCCGGCGCCGACCGTATCATAGACATCGCTGACGCTCGGCGCCGGGCAATGCGTAATTTCTCTATTCGCCGCCATGGTCGCGCCAGCCGCCCCGCGCGTGATGATGGTCGCCCGGCGAATGCCCAGGCGATCATGCAATTGCCGCGCGGCTTCGTTGAAGTCTTCATCGGAAGCCAACTGTCGATTGAGATAGCGCTGCGCGTCTTCGGCATTGCATTTGATGACATCCAGCTGGCTGAATACATCGAAGTTGCCTTGAACATCGGCCGTTTGCAAGACGCCATAAGCGGCGCAGAGATCGCGGATTCTTCGGACGAGCGACGGCGTCAGCAGTCCACCGTGGTAATGGGACAGCAATACCGCGTTGACATCGGCCAATTTCCCGCTGGCGAAATCGACCATCAGCGACTCCGTCTCGTCGTCGATAGGCTGGCGCGTGAGCGTGTCAATACGCGTCACCTGCTGCGGGAAGCGCATGCCCATCTGCGCCAGGATGCGCGTTTTGACGGTCGTCGGTCGCTCGGCGCGGCGCAGGAGGCCCTCCGCCTCGATGCCCTGCTCGACCAGGAGCTGCCGCAGCTGCTCTCCGGGCGCGTCTTCGCCGACGATCCCGGCCTGAGTCGCGCGCCCGCCTAACGCGACAATGTTGGCCGCTGGGTTGGCCGCGCCCCCGGCGATGTAACGCTTTGACTCCAGTTCAAGCACCGGGACCGGCGCCTCGCGGCTCATGCGCGTCACCCGACCGGTGATGTATTCGTCCAGGATGACATCGCCGATCACGAGTATGGTGCGGTCTGCAAGGTTCGCGACATGAGACTTCAACAGCGCTGACATTCTTGGTCGGATGTCCTTTGCGATTTATCAGAGCGCTAGTTTAGCGCAAAGGAAACGTGATACAAACAGTGCATTTACCTAAGTCTTGTCCCGTGCCTTTTGCCGTAGAACCGCGAAGGCAAATCGAGGCAGGCGCAGCATCCGTCTCAACCGCCAGGGTTGGCGCAGCAGGCGGTATAGCCATTCGAGGCCGCGTTCGCGCATCCATTGCGGCGCGCGCGGCACGACGCCGGCGACAAAATCGAGCGACCCGCCGATGCCCATCGCCATCATCACATCCAGGCGCGGCAGATTGCGCGCGATCCATTTGTCTTGATGCGGCGCGCCATAGGCGACCAGCAGGATGTCGGCGCCGCTGGCGTTGATTTTGGCCACGATCTTATCTTCTTCAGATGGGGCGGGGCTGCCGCCATAGCTGCCGGCGATGATCAGTTGCGAATGCTGCGCGCGCAAAACGGCGGCCGCTCGCTCGGCGATTCCTTCAGCCGCGCCGAGCAAAAAAAGTCTCCAGCCATTCTGCGCCGCATGACGCGCGATCAATGGCACGCCGTCCGAGCCGGTCACGCGCTCCGGCAATGGCGCGCCCAGTTGCCGGCTCGCCCAGAGCAAGCCGACGCCGTCGGCGACACAGATATCGGCTCGATTCAGGATGTTGAAGAAGATGGGATCGCCTTGCGCGATCATGATGAATTCGGGATTCACCGTGCAGACATGCCGCGCGCCTCCGCCGGCCGCCACCCAGGAACCGATCCGCTCTATCCAGCCCTCATAGGTGATGGCGTCGACCGGCACGCCTAAAACCGTCAAACGACAGTCAGCCTTGCGGTGCGCGGTCTCGGCAATCGCGCTCGCTTTTGGGAGGGCTTTGCCATTTGCGGCGTCGAGCAGGATTCGCGCTGCTTCCAGCACCTGCTCTGGGCGCAGCAGTTTCATGCAAGTGCGCGCCTCGCAGCCTTCGCGCGCGCCGATCCCATGCCCGACATAGCTGCACGGGCTGCATTCCACGCCGCTGGAGAGCGCCATTGCCGGTGCACCAGCGGTCCAGGGACGCCAGGCATCGGGATTGCTCGGTCCGAAAATGCTTAAGACGGGTGTGCCGGCCGCGGCGGCAACGTGCATCACGCCACTGTCCGCGCCGATGAACAGATCCGAGCTGGCGATGACATCGGCGAGCTGGGGCAGGCTAGTCGCGCCAATCAGATTGGCAGGCTTCTTTTCCAGCAGGCATTCGACCTGGTCGCCGTCGTCTTCTGGCTGACCAACCAGGACGATTTCCGCGCCGCGCTCTTGTTGCAGTTCCCGCGCGACCGCGGCGAAGCCCTCGGCCGACCAGCGCCGCGCTTTGCTGTAGCCGCCGCTCCCGCTGTGCATGACGACAATAGGGCGGCCGGTCTTTGGCAGCGCCTGTGCGGGCATTGCCTCGCGCTTGACTTGGGCCGGACGCGCGCAGCGGCTCGCGCCCAAAAGCGCGACCAGATCGAGCCAGTATTGCGCCTGGCGCCGGGCGCCGAATCCTTCATCATCAATGCTGTCAGTGAGGAAGCCAATGTTGAGATTCTTCAAGCCGATGATGCGTCGAGCGCCGCTCGCTTTCGCCAGCAGCCAGAACTTGAAGACGCCAGCGCGCAAGCTGAAGTGATGAAAAAAAACAACCGCCTGGTAGTTTTGCGCGCGCAATGTCAAGAGCACGCGCAGATTCGGCAAGGAGAAGAATTCGCGGCTGGCGCTGCCTCCGCCGCGGCGGAACGGGATCAGGTGGTCAACCAGACCGTCTGGAATCAGCGGCAAGGCATGTTCCGAAGCCAATAGATCTATCTGGGATTTCGGATGGGCTTCGCGCAAGGCCACTATCGCCGGCGTGGTCAACACCAGGTCGCCGATATCCGCCAGCTGGACTAGAAGAATGCGCTCGTCTGCCATGGTGTTCGCCGCCGCTTGTCCAATGCCATTTTATCAGATTGGCGCGCGACTGTTGCTGGCGCGGCCGCCCAGCACGTCGAACGCGCCCATCACCTGTTCGGCCGCCGCTTTCCAGGTAAATCGTTTCGCCCGCTGGATACCGCGCTTGATGAGCAGCTGTCTCAGGGTGGCATCGTCGCTGCAGCGCTTCATCGCCGCCACAATCGCCGCTACATCAAGTGGGTTGACCAGTAAACCAGCGTCGCCGACCAGCTCCGGCAGGCTGGAGGTTTCGCTGGCGATGACCGGCGTGCCGCAATGCATCGCTTCCAAGGCCGGGAAGCCGAACCCTTCATACAAGCTCGGGAAGACCAAGGCGATCGCGCCAGCCAGCAAGCCGCCCTTGTCCGCCTCATCGATATAACCGGTGACGATGACGTTGCTCGCGTCTTCCAGCCAGGACTTGTTAAAGAGCCAGCCCTCGGCTCCAGCGAGCACCAGCGCTGTATCGCTATAGTCATGTTCGCGCTGCCACTGACCAAAAGCTTTCACGATTCGTTCAATATTCTTGCGTGGCTGCAGTGTGCCGAGGAAGATGAAGTAGCGCGCGGGCAGCCGATACTTCGCGCGCGCCGCTTCAATGCTTCGGGCGCATGAATGCATGGTATCGCTGTCAAAGCCTGGATAAACCACGCGTATCTTTTCGGTCCTTGTGCCATAAAACCGCGTGAGATCGACCGCCGTCGCCTCACTGTCCGCCAGCACCAGCGCCGCCCGACCCTGACTGAATCGCGTGCTGATCTCCAGATAAGCGCGCTGAGCCCTAGAATGGGCTTCCGGGAAATGCCTGTATCCCAAGTCGTGCACCGTTACCAAGCCCGCGCCGGGAAATGCGAAGGGCAAGGTATGAGCCGGCACAAAGGTGATATCGGGTCGCGTTTGCAGAATAGCCGCGGCAAAGCGCAGATGGGTCCACAGTCGCGGAAAGGGAATGACGATTTCTTTGACGGAATCAGAATTCGCGAAGAGATCCGCTGGCGGCGCGTCGCGAAAATAGAGCGAGAAGCAATGTGGCGTCGGCCGAGCTTCGTTCGCGGCAATTAGCGCCTGAATCAGCCGCCGGGCGTATTTCTCCGTACCCGTCGGTTGTGGTTTCGTGGTTCTGCTGGCGTCAATCGCGATTCTGAGCGGCATCGCAGGGTTGGTCGTGGCGGGCGGGGCGCGTCTAATCGCGGGGACGGCGCGTCATAGACTGATGATATGCCCGCTGCTGCGGTCGCTGTATACGTGGCGGGTGTCCACGATGACCTGGCTGTTCCGTGAAATCTCCTCCCAGTCAAAGACGCTGTGATCGGTGACGATGACCACGCAATGCGCCTCACGCAGCAACTCCACATCATAGTCCTTTGACCGCATGAGCAGCTCGCTCTCCAGGTGAATCTGCGGCACATGCGGATCGTGATACTCGACCTCCGCGCCGCGTTGCCGCAACAGGCTGACAATATCCAGCGCCGGGCTCTCGCGCACGTCATCGACATTTCGCTTGTAGGCGACGCCCAGAATCAAAATGCGCGATCCGCGCACAGCCCGTTCTTGATTGTTCAGCGCATCGGTGATTTTGTTTACGACATAGTAGGGCATGGAGGTGTTCACCTCGCTCGCCAACTCGATAAAGCGGGCGTTATAGTTGAGCGTCTTGAGTTTCCAACTCAGATAAAGCGGATCGACCGGAATGCAGTGCCCGCCGAGGCCGGGACCGGGATAGAAGGGCATATAGCCGAAGGGCTTGGTGGCGGCCGCTTGTATCACTTCCCAAACATCGATCGCGAGTTTGTCGCACATCAGCGCCATTTCGTTGACGAGCCCGATATTGACCGCGCGAAAGGTATTCTCCAGCAATTTGACCATTTCCGCCGCAGTCGGAGAGGAGACGGCGATGACCTGGTCGACCGCCGCGCGATACAGCGCAGTGGCGACTTCGCTGCAGTTCGCTGTGATGCCGCCGACCACCTTTGGCGTATTGCGAACGGAAAACTCTGCATTGCCCGGATCGATACGCTCAGGCGAGTAGGCGATGAAGATGTCTTCGCCGACGGCGAGATCATCGCCGACGATCTCCGGCAAAATGATTTCTTCAGTCGTACCCGGATAGGTCGTGCTCTCGAGAACAATCAGCATACCGGGCCGGCGGATTTCGGCGATCGACTGCGCCGCCTGGACGATGTATGCCATGTCGGGATCGCGCGTCTTCCTCAGTGGCGTCGGCACGCAGATGCTGATGGCATCGGCTTCGCGCAGGTCGCTGTAAGAGCTGGTCGAGCAGAACTTGCCTGTGTCTACCAGCTGGCGAACGCGCTCATTGGCGACATCGTCAATATAACTCTGTCCCGCGTTTATCTGTTGTACTTTCTCGGAGTCGACATCCATGCCGATGACTCGAAAGCCCGACTCCGCGAATTCGACCGCCAGCGGCAGACCAACATAGCCCAAGCCAACGACAGCTATCCGCGCTTCGCGGCTGGCGATCTTATGCAGCAATTCTTCTTTGCAGCCCATTCAAGTCCTGAGACAATTCATTTGCTCGGCGCGATTATAGTATGCTCATTGTACACGCTACAGGTTGAAATCAGCGAATGCCGCTGCGGGCGAAGCTCTCCACGAATTGCCGTTGGAACAGCAAAAACAGAATGACGAGTGGCGCGATGACGATCAGCGTGCCGGCCATCAGCTGCCCGTAAAAGGCGCCCTGATCGGTCGTCTTGATGAGCTTGTTCAGCCCAACGGTCAGCGGGCGGATCCCCTCCGAGCGCGTGATGATAAAGGGCCAGAGGAACTCGTTCCAATGAGAACTGACCGATACAAGCGCGAAAGCCAGGTACGCCGGGATCGCGTTTGTCACATAGACATGCCGAATCACCTGGAAGAGATTGGCGCCGTCGATGCGCGCCGCCTCTTCCAGCTCGATAGGAACTTCGCGAAAGGTCTGGCGCAGAAGCAGCACGCCAAATGCCGAACCCCAATAGGGAATCATCAGGGCGACGCGCGTATCAAAGAGCCCAAGGGTATTGATCATGCGAAAGTTCTGCACCAGCAAGACGCCAGAGGGGATCATCAACTGCAAGAGAATGACCATCAGCAGCAGATCGCGCCCCAGGAAGCGCATGCGCGCGAAGGCGTAGGCGGCGCAGGTCACCGTGACCAGTTGGACGAGCAAGACGCCAGCGACAAAAATGATGCTGTTAAGGTAGTGCAAGCTCCAAGGCGCGATCACAAAGGCGCGCTGGTAATTCTCGAATGTCAATTCGCTGCCGATAAAGATATTGCCCTTCGTCACCGGCTCGGTCTCCGGCCGCAGGCTGACGAGCAGCGTGAATATCAAGGGGATGAGAAAGAGGATCGCGATAACCGTTTTCGTCACCGACGCAATTTGACGCAAGACGCCCCCTGAACGACTACTCAATTGCTCTCATCCCGCTCGAACAGCAGAAAATTAGCGATGGTAAATGTCAGTACGACCCCGATGAGCACAATCGTCATCGCGTTGACGTAACCCCAGTTCCGCCGCTCAGAGATGTTTTGGAAGATCAGATATAGCAGCAGATTTGCTGAATCGTTTGGTCCGCCCTCGCCGAGCGCCTGCAATTGCTCAACCGTCTGAAAGGCGAAGATGAAGGAAATGACGATGACGAACAGAAGCGTGCGGCGAAGCAGCGGCAGCGTGAGCGCGGCGAACTGCTGCAAATCGCTGGCGCCGTCCAACGAGGCTGATTCATAGATGTCGCGCGGAATATTCTGCAAACCGGCCAGGAAGAAGATCATGAAATAACCAGCCTGCTTCCAGATATTGACGATGATCACCGAAAGCAAGACCAGGTTGCGGTCGCCCAGCCAGTTCAGGCCGGGGTGGCCCAGGGATTTCAAGACGGCGTTTGCCAGCCCGATGCTGTCGGAGAAGATGAAGGACCAGATGCTGGCGGCGCCGATGAGCGGCAGCAGCGACGGATAGAAAACGGCGAAGCGCCACAGGCCGAGCAGAGGCTGCTTGTGATTCAGCAGCAGCGCCAGCAGCAGACCCAAAGGTACGGCAATGACGACCGTCGCCAAGGCGAAGACGAGCGTATTGCGGAAGGTGCGCAGGAAACGCGCGCCCATATAATGCGCCTCATCAAAGAGGTCGTGGAAATTCTGCAAGCCGACGTATTCGGGCGCTTTGCCAGCGGCGTTGAGACCGCGCGCCGGCCTGTGCGTGCTGTCGCTCACCGTCCTGATCGCGGGCAGGACGTTGAACATCAGCACCAGAATCAGGGTTGGCGCAATGAGCAGATAGGGCTGCAGATAGGAAACCAGCGGTTTACGCGGCGTCTGCGCGCGCATGGAAGAGCCTGCTTTAAGATAGAGGCGGAAAAGTAGAGGGCGCGCTTCGCCGCACGCCCTCTAAACGCCTTACTTGTATTCTGCGAGGATGCCGTCGATTTGCGCTTGGGCCGCGTCCATCGCCGCCTGCGCATCCTCCGATTCGCCGGTCAGGATGCTTTCCAGCGTCTTATTGATGATGCCCTGAATGGTGATGGTGGCGTAACTAGAGAATTCCTTATCGGCGTACTGCAATTGATCGCGCGCGACGCCGTACTGCGGATATTCCATCGCGCGTGAGGCCAGCGGCTCCGTCTCCCAAGCGGTCGCGTTTGAGGCGATGTAGCCGGTGGTCGCGCCCCAGTCGGACTGAATCTCGGGCGACGACAGGAATACGACCCATTTCCAGATGGCGTCTAACTCCTCGTCAGATTTGCTGCCGTCGTCAAAGATGTAGAGGTTGCCGCCGCCGGTGGGCGATCCGTAGCCGGCGCCATCATCGCCCGCTGGCCCGCTGGGCAGATACCAGACGCCGACTTCGAAGTCCGCGCCGTCGAGAATGCGGCTCAGATTGCCCGTCGTATGGTAGATCATCGCCGCTTGACCGGCCAGGAAGGCGACCGGCGTATCGCCCCAGGCGGCGCCGCCCGCGGGACCCACGCCGAGGTCCGTGCCCAATGAACGCACAAACTCGACCGCGGCCACCGCTTCCGGCGTATTGAAGTAAACCTCGGTCGGGTCATCGCTGACGATGTTTTGCCCGTAGGCAATGGCGAAGCTCTGATACATCCAGATGGGGAAGCCGCCGGCAACCGGCACCAGCAAGCCATCGCGTTCGTCGGTGGTCAAAGCCTGCGCGATCTCGACCAGCTCGGCGTTGTTGGTCGGCGGTGAATCATAACCGGCTTCCGCCAGCAGATCGGCATTGTAGTAGAGAATTGGCGTGCTGCGTTGGAAAGGTATCGACCAGACCGTGCCCATTTCATCGACGCCATTCGCCATCAGCGCCGGGAAGAAATCGCTGATATAGGCGTCGCCATCAGCCATCGCGTCGATGAAGGTCTGCGCTGGCACAATATAGCCTTCTTCGGCAAAGCTATAGAGATCGATCGACAGCATCACCGCCACATCGGGTCCGGCGCCGCCACCCTGCAATTCAGTGAGGATTGTGTTGCGCGTATCGGTGTAACTGCCGGAGAAGACGGAGTTGATGGTGATGCCTGGATTCTCCTCTTCGAACATATCGGCATAACGCTGGAAGATGCCTTCGGCGTCGTTGGCGGTGGCCGAGGGGAAGTAGAAATCGATGACGATGTCATCTTGCGCCAAGGCGGCGCCTGCCGTCATAGCGAACAATAGAAGCGCTAGACATGCGATGCGATAAAAACTCATTTGCAGATCTCCTGTCAATCATGCTGCGAATGAAGTAAACGATAGACTGGATTCTAGCGCAATCTCCGCTAAAGTTAAGACCCCGGCCGATTTCGGGTCGAGGTCTCATTACAGCCAATTGCTTGATGTTGAGCGCGGCCGCCTCAGATGCCAATGTCGCGCCTTTCGTAGCGATAGAGCGACGCCACAAGCAATATGCCAGACAAGATGACGAAGCCCGCGATATGGGGCCAGATGAAGCCCTGCGCCAGGATGTCGCCCGCGTTGTAATAGGTCAGAAAAGACACAGCGCCAATCGGCTCGGCGACCGTGCCTTCGGCAGCTAAACCAATCGTCTGCAGCATGTAGCTGACGATGACGTAGGCGGTGACGATGCCCAGCGCGACCGTCCGCCGGCGCGCCAGCACGGCGATCAACATGGTGGCCGCCATGATGAATACCATCAGCGGGATGAGGTAGAAGGTCACTTCCGCCAGGCGCAGAACATCCAATTTGACGCCGCCGAGGAGAACGCCGATATGCAAGCCCAGGTAAATCAGAATGACTACGCCGACGCAGCTGACGCCGTAAGCGAGGAACTTTTCAATGACGACGCGCGCTCGCTCCACCGGCAGGCTGAGCAGCACATCCATCGTGCCGTTGTCTTCTTCATTCGCGGTGATGCGCATGCCCATAACGACCGGATACACGGCGAAGATGAGCGCCGATTTGCCGAAGAAGCCGATGGCGACGAATCCCTCGTTGGTGGCGAATACCTCCAGCTCTTTGCCCACGCCAATCATAGCGAGAATCACCGGCGGGAAACTCTCCAGCAGTTGTCGCATATCCTGCATATTGAAAAGCGGCACCATGATGACGATCAGCATCGCCATCGCCGCCAATCCAATGCCCCAATAAACCATTTGCTTCCAGGTCGTCTTCAAAGTCTCGAGGAATACAGCGCCAATCATCTCTCAGCCTCCTATACGCCGATATCGCGACTGACGAACATTTTCAGGGAGATGGCAAAGCCGAACAAAATGGCGACAAGCATGACGACGGAATCGACCGGGTCGTATGCGCCAATCACGAAGGCTTCACCGTTAATGTAACTGAAGTAGGAAACCGTCTCCATCAGATCGGCGATGGCGCCGCTGGCTGATGCGCCAATGACATTGAATAGGTAGCTGACCACGACAAAGGCGGCTGATGCGCCAATCGCGACGGCGCGCCGACGCAGCGCAGTCGCCAGCAGGCAGGTCACGGTCATCACCAGCAGCGTCGCCGGATACAAGTTCAGTATGCTCTTCAAGATCACATCATGCGGCGCGTCAACATTCATGCCGATGATGCCCGCAACCGTGATCAGCGCGCAAAGCAGGACGATGCCCAAACCGATCAGGGCGTAGCCGATCCATCGTTCAAGCAAATAGGCGCTGCGGGATATCGGCAGCGACAGAATCACGTCCATCACGCCCGATTGTTCATCGTTGGCGGTGATATTCAAGCCGGCCATGACAGCGAAAACGGACAAGAATATCGCCGCTTCCGATACGAAGATGGTGACGATCCAGCCTTCCGCCGAAGTGAAAAGCGCGATATCGCTGGCGCCGAATGCCTGCAGCATGGCGGGCGGCATGGACTTGAACAGATCGGCGTAACCCGAAATGATATCCGGGCTCATGGCGATGAAGTCGATGTATAGGCCGAGCACGCCCAGCCCCAGCCCCCAATAGAGGATCTGCTTCCAGGACGTGCGCAGCGTGTTTCCAACCACTATGCCATTCATTCCGTTTTCTCCTCGTCGCCGCTGTAAAAGGCCAGGAAGATCTCCTCGAGCGACGGCTCTTCCACGTGCAGCATTTCAACGTACCCGCTGCTGATCGCCCGCAAGAGCGGATCAAAGTCGCCCGCCATTCGCATGCGAACTCGCGCGCCGTTCGTGCTGACATCGGAAATCGTCAGCAGGCTTTCCAACTGTCGCTGCAAGCCGGCCGGCACCGCATCGCGGAAAGTGACATCGACCCAGTTGAACTCAACATTCGTGATCTTCTCGACTGACTCGACCGCCTTCAGCTCCCCGTCGCGCAAGATGCCAACGCGGTCGCAGATCGCCTGCACTTCGCTAAGCACGTGCGAAGACAGGAATACCGTCCGGCCTTTGGCGCGGTAATCGTCCATCATTTCGTGGAATGTCTGCTGCACCAGCGGGTCCAGCCCTCCGGTCGGCTCGTCGAGGATGAGCAGCTCCGGCGAGTGCATCATGGCGATGACGAGACCGAGTTTGCGCTTGTTGCCAGAAGAGAGATCGCGGACGCGCTTGGACGTATCCAAATCCAATTGCTCGGCAAGCTCGCCGGCCTGTTTCGCGATGCCTCTAGAATCGCCGCGCACACTGGCGACATAATGGATGATTTGGTCGCCGGTGCGCCCCTCCCACAGGCTTAACTCGCCGGGCAAGAAGCCAATCCGCCGGTGAATCTCGACGCTGTCGGCGCGCGTGTCCAAGCCGAAGATTCGCGCCGAGCCGCTGCTGGGGCGGATCAGATCCAGCAGCAGGCGGATAGTCGTTGTTTTCCCAGCGCCGTTCGGTCCCAGATAGCCAAATATCTCGCCCCGATTCACGCTCAGATCAAGCTGATTCAGCGCCAGAGTCTGCCGCTTGCCAGAGCCATACGTCTTCGTTAATCCTCTAATCTCCAGGACAGATTCGGACGCCATCGTTCACTCCTTCATGACTGTAAGAGCGCGACTGCATGGGGATGAAGCCATTAGTCAGCCTGAATCGATTATAGAATTTTCCCTTGAGTGCTGTCAACGAAAATCGAGCCTCCCCCTCAATAATTGGGGGGACGGCTGCTAGTTGATGATGTCGGCGCCACCGAGATAAGGCCGCAGCGCATCCGGAATCACGATGCTGCCATCGGAGCGCTGGTAATTCTCCATGATGGCGATCATTACCCGCGGCGTCGCCAGACCGCTGCCGTTGAGCGTGTGCAGGTAACGCGTCTTGCGCGTCCCGCTCGGATAATAGCGCAGCATCGCCCGCCGCGCTTGAAAGTCTTCGGTATTGCTGCAGGAACTGACCTCGAGCCACTCGCCGCAGCCGGGCGCCCACATCTCGATATCGTACTTCTTGGTCGCGCTGAAGCCGAGGTCACCGGTCACAATCTCCAGCCGGCGATAGGGGATCTCCAGCTTGGCGCAGATTTTCTCAGCGTGCTCAGTGATATTTTCCAACTCGTCATAGCTGGCGTCGGGCGTCGTAAATGTGAACATCTCGACTTTCTCGAATTGATGCACGCGCTTGATGCCGCGCACATCGCGCCCGGCGCTGGCTTTCTCGCTGCGGAAGCAAGGACTATGGGCGATATAACGCAAGGGCAAATCAGCTTCTTCCAGAATTTCATCGCGATGCAAATTGGCGATCCCGACTTCCGCTGTCGGTATCAAATACTTCCCGTCATCAGCCAGCGCGAAAACGGTGTCCTGGAATTTGGGGAATTGGGCCGCGCCATAGAGCATCTCGCCATGCACGATGTAAGGAACGTAAACCTCGGTGAAGCCGTTGTCCCGCGCCTCGTCAAGAAAGAAGCTGATCAGCGCCCGCTGCAAACGCGCGCCCCAGCCTTTGAGTGTGTAGTAGCGGCTGCCGGCCAGCTTGACGCCTCGCTCGAAGTCGATAATGTCCAACGCCGGACCCAGCTCCCAATGCGGCTTGGGCTCGAAATCGAATTCGCGCAAGCTGCCTTGCATTTGTCCGGGGATATTGTCGTCATCGCTTTCGGCTACTGGCACGCTCGCATGCGGCAGGTTGGGAATCCAAAGCATGTTCTCACGCAGCTGGGCTTCGATCCCGTCGATCTGCTGGAAGCCGTCGTCGATCGCGTCGCCCATTTTGCGCAATTCGCCGATTAACGCGTCGAAGGCTGCTTTGGAATCTGCATTCTCGTCGCGAGCAGCTGGCAGGGAGCCGTCCAATAATCGACCAGCGCCTTCATAGTCGCTTGCGCTGAGGGCGGCCGCGGCTAGCTGAGCGCGATTCGCTTTTTCAGCATCGGACATTGCCTTGTCGCCGCGCAGCTTGCCCATCGCGCGATTGAGCCTGTTGCGCGCCGCCTGCGCCGTTTCGATGCGCGTCCGGGTTTCGCGCCGCAGCGCATCCAATTCAACGATGGCGTCAATCCGAGCGAGCGCGCCCTCATCGTTCAGTTTCTCAATCTGTTCCTTAACCCAATCCGGCTTTGCGCGAATTAGCGCTATGTCGAGCATCGTTGTCTATTCTCCTGGGATATTCGTTCATTCGTGGAATACACGGTATTGTGCTGATGCCATTTGTCGCAGACGAACGTGTTTCATGCCTGCTCACTACGGCGCCGCATTCTAGGAGTCGCTGGATGGCGCGGACGACGACAGCGATGATTCCTGCGCGGCTCGGGCTGATGCTGGCGCGTCCTCCGGCAAAGAACCGGAAATGTCCCGGCGGAAGCGGCGCGCGGCGATAAGCAAGCCTAGCGCGATGTTGATGATGATGATCGCGTCAAAGACTTCGGGCGTGAGGAATTCGAGATACATAGGCAATTCGGTTCACACTGTCATTTCGGGCGGTGCTGTCTGCAGCGCTCACGCTTCGCTGAGCGACATCCAGAAATCGGCGGCTGAGACCTCTGTCAAGTCGTCATCAACACGGTAAAGCGCCTCGTCCGTCATCACGTAGAGTTCGCCAGCAAATGCCTTGCGCAGGTTCCGCAGCTGCGGCCGCGCGCCCTCAAGCGCATTGGCCAATCGAAACTCGATGCCAACGTTGGGCGCGGGCAGATGGAGCGCGATCCGCCGCTTTGTGCCGGCCAGTTGATGATCCAGCCGGTATTCATATCCCCTGACCGCGGCCTCAAGCATGAACTGGCCGCGCAGATCAGCCTCGGTCAGCTGCTGCGAGCGCAAATGCGGGTAGAGCAGCACATCGCGTATGCTGGTCTGGTCGGTCAGCAGCATCACCATACGATCGACGCCGCTGCCGAACCCGCCGCTGGGCGGCATGCCATAGCGCATTGCTCTCAGATAATCTTCGTCGAGCGGCGTAGTCTCGTCGGCTTCTTCGGCGTAGAGCCGCTTCATATCGACGAATCGCTCTTGCTGATCGCGCGGATCGTTGAGCTCAGTGAAGGCGTTGCCCATCTCCATGCCGGCGATGAAAAACTCGAAACGCTCGGTGTGGCTTTCTATATAGCGCCGCTCCTTGTCGTCAGCGCTCGCCGGCTCACCTTGAATGCGCTTGGCGAAGGGCGACATATCCCGCGGATAATCTTTGATGATGGTCGGCTGTATCAAATTTGGCTCGATATAGTGGCCCAGGATATGTTCGACGATCATGCGGCCCCAGGTATCGCTCGGGTCCAGTCCCTCGGCCAGACCGCGCGAATCCAGGTAGGCGTAGAGCGTATCGCTAGTAGGGTAATCCATATAATCGAATCCGAGCAACTCCTGCGCCGCGTCGCGGATGCTGATTCGCTTCCAGGGCGGCGCCAGATTGATCGTCTGCCCTTGATAAGTGATTTCCGCCGACCCGGTCACCTGCTCAGCAACATAAGCAAACATTCGCTCGGTGATGTCCATCACGCCCAGGTAGTCGATGTAAGCTTTGTAGAATTCCAGCATGGTGAATTCGGTATTGTGCTTGTAGCTGACGCCTTCGTTGCGGAAGTCGCGCCCGATCTCGTACACGGCGTCGTATCCGCCAACCAGCAACCGCTTCAGATATAGCTCGAAGCTGATGCGCAGATACAGATCTTGATGCAGCTGATTATGGTGCGTGCTAAAGGGACGGGCGGCCGCGCCACCGTAGAGCGGCTGCAAGACCGGCGTCTCCACTTCCAGCATGCCTTCGCCATCGAGAAAATCGCGCAGCGCTTTAATGGTGCGCGCGCGCCGGATGAAGATCTCGCGGACGGATTTGTTCACCGCTAAATCGGCGTAGCGCTGACGGTAGCGGCTTTCCGTGTCTTTGAATTCTCCATATTCGACGACCGCCCCGTCGACGAGGCGCTGCTCCTTCACCACCGGCAGCGGACTGAGCGCCTTGCTTAGCAAACGAAGCTCGTCGACATTCACGCTGACTTCGCCGGTTCTCGTCCGCATCATCGTGCCGCTGGCTTGGACGAAATCATCGATGTCAATCAGCTTGCGGCGAATCAATTCGTAGCTGTCTTCTCCCAGCGCGTTGATGCGCAGAAAGAGTTGCACGCGGCCGCTTTCGTCTTCAATATGGGCGAAGGAAACTTTGCCTTTGCTATTCAAGCGGCGGATGCGGCCCGTGACGGTCACGGCGATATCGTCATCACCGGCGTCAGCCTCCGATCGCAGGAAGAGCCCGACCGCTTCGGCGATCCGATGGCTGCGTTCGACGCGCGCGGGATATAGCTCAATGCCCCTGTCTTGAAGGCGCTCCGCCTTTTCCAGGCGCTCAAGTTCCAGTTTTGTCGGCTGCCACATGCCAAATGCACTCTTCTGACCGTTGCCCGCTCGCCTCGGATTCAGCCAGCCGCTGGCGACATTGATTGGCGCGCGACGACCGGCAAATGGAAAGCGGGCGGGCGCCCGCTCTCGATGACTTCTCCCAAGGTTTAACCCCACGAGAATATTATAGATTGGCGCGCAAATACAGGTCGAATCACGCCAGCCAAATTGACCCAGATTCGCGCTTGAATTCGAGTTGAACTATTGTATCCTAGCCGAATTTGCAAAAAATATTGCAGGGAGCGGGCCTTCGTGCAAGACGCTGAGGAATCACAGCCTCCCAATCGCTGGTTCGTCACGCTCATTGTCGTATCACTGGCGCAGGCGCTTGGCACCGGCGGCATTTCCCTCGTATATCCATTTCTGCCTCTATATGTTCAGACACTTAGAGACGCTCACTTCATCAGCCCGGAATTGCTGGCGGGTTTGGTGATTGGCGCGCCGCCTTTGGTGGCTTCGCTGGCTATGCCCTTTTGGGGCCGATTGGCTGATCAATACGGACGCAAGAAGATGGTCATGCGGGCGCTCTTCGGCGCCGCGATCGTTCTGCTTTTGATGGGCTTCGCCGAGACCGCGTTGGCGCTCATCGCCTTGCGGGCGCTGCAAGGTTTGACCAGCGGGATTATCGCTTCGAGCATGGCGTTAGTCGCTGGCGAGACGCCGCGCGAACGGATCGGATTCGCGCTCGGCACGCTGCAGGTGGGCTTATTCGGCGGCGCCGCCATCGGTCCTCTTGTCGGCGGCATCCTGGCGGAGAGATTTGGCTTTCAGCTTCCGTTCCTCTTTACATCGGTGATGCTCGTGCTGGCCGGTTTGCTGGTCACGCTGGCTGTCCGTGAGTCTTACGTGCCCGCGGCTGACAAGCGACTTGACCTCAATCCCTGGACGATGATGCGCGCCTGGGGCGGCATCCTGCGCACGCGCGGCGTGAAGACGGTCTATTCGCTGCGCTTCCTGAACGGCTTTGCCCAGCGCTCGGTCATGCCGATTGCTCCGCTCTTTGTCGCCGCTCTGATTCCGAGCGCCATCGCCGCCGGCGCAAGCAGCTACGCCGGCTTGGTGCTGACGGTGTCGTCCGTCGCTATCACCGCCGGCTCCTTTGTCTTCGGCTGGCTGGGCGACAAATGGGGTTACCGCAACGTGTTGATCCTGACAGCATGCCTGGCGATGGTGTTCTATATCCCGCAAGCGCTGGTCAGCAACGTCTATCAACTGCTCGTCTTGCAAGCGCTGGCTGGGATCGCGGCGGGCGGCGTCTTGTCTGCGCCGGCGGCTATGCTGGCGAAGTATACCGACCTGGGCGATGAAGGCTCGGTCTATGGTCTCGATGCGTCTGTGTCTTCATTCGCCAATGGCATGGCGCCCATGACCGCCTCCGTCATCGCCGCCATGTTTGGCTTGCGGGCTGTCTTTGCCGCTGTCGCCCTCTATTACTGTCTCATCCTGCTCATCGGCGCGCGGCTCATGCGGAAACCCAAGCGCAAGCGCTTCCTGTTTTCCGTCGGCGCCGCGGCCGGCAGCTGAATATGACGTCTTCGCAATTGGAATCGCCAGTGTGGTCTCAAGCAGCTTAGTCTTTACTAGCTCAGCAAACGGGTCCAAATGATATGGCTAAAGTTCTTTCGGCGCAGGCTCACTCGTTCACCCGCGCTTTTGCCGTTCCGCATGGCTGGAAGCTGACGCTGAGCGTCGCCTTCATCGCGCAGGTCTTCTCCGCCGTCGGCCATTCGATGATGTTTCCCTTCTTGCCGCTGCATATTGAGACCCTGGGCACAACGACCGGCTTGAGCACGGAGTTGGCGGCCGGCTTGATCATATCGGTGCAGGGCTTCACCATGATGGTCACGGCGCCATTCTGGGGCGTCGCCGCTGATCGCTTCGGGCGCAAGAAGATGATCATGCGGGCGCTCTTCGGCGGCGCGATCACCATGGTGATGATGGGCTTCGCGCAGACGGCGGAGCAGTTGATCGTGATCCGCGCCATGCAAGGCTTGGTCACGGGAACCGTGTCCGCCAATAACGCGCTGGTGGCGGCGGCGGCGCCGCGGCACCGCGTCGGCTTCGCGATGGGCACGCTTCAATTGGGCTTGTGGGCCGGCGTCGCCGTAGGACCGCTGATGGGCGGCATTCTCGCCGATCAGTTCGGCTATAACATGCCATACATGATCACCGCCGCGCTGCTGATGACCGGCGGTTTGGTCGTTTATTTCGGCGTCAGCGAACGTTTCAGCGCCTCGAAACAAGCAGTCGAATTTCGCCCAGTATCGCTGGCGCGGGGTTGGAAAGACATCCTCGGCACCTCCGGCGTGAGCCTGGCGCTGCTCATTCGCTTCCTGTCGGGCCTCGCGCGCACCATCATCGTGCCTATCGCGCCGCTATTCGTGGTTTCGCTGATCGCGCGCGAAACCGCTAACAGCAATACCTACGCGGGCTTGTTTATGGCGGTGTCGGCGGCTGCGTCCACCTTTGGCGCCGTCTGGCTGGGCAGCCTGGGCGACCGCATCAGTCACCGCAAAGTGCTCTACTGCTGTTCGCTGGCGGCCGCGATATTCTACCTGCCGCAAGCGCTGGTCGCCGATATTTGGCAGTTGCTAATCTTGCAGGCCTTGGCGGGAATCGCTGCTGGCGGCCTAGTGGCTTCGCCCAGCGCCTTGCTCTCGCGTTATGCTGGCACCGAGCGCGCTGGCGCCATCTATGGGCTGGAGAATTCGGTCATGTCCGGCTCACGTGCGGTTGCGCCGCTCTTTGGCGCGTCGATTGCCATTATGCTCGGCATGCGCGGCGTCTTCCTGGCGGCGGCCGTAGTCTTCGCCCTCATCGCGCTGACCGCCTGGTACTTGCTGCCTCAAGACGAGGTCGAGTCGGCTCGCCAGCGCTCGCCACGGCCGACTGCAGCCTGAATTCATTAGCCGCGCGAAAACTCCCCGCTTGCGGCGCGCCATCCGCGCAGTACAATTGACGCATGGCTCGCAAACGTGATCCGCTATCGAAAGTGGAGAATCTCGCCGGGCGCAAGGCAAAGTACGCGCCCATCGCCGCTGCCTTGACCGAGGTCTACGGGGAGTTGGATTGGTCGCGCAATCAAGATGGCATGGACGAACTGATCAGTTGCATTCTGAGCCAAAGCACGAATGACATGAATCGCGACCGCGCCTTCGCCCGCTTGAAAGAGCGATTCCCCAATTGGCAGGCGGTGCGCTTTGCCGCCCTCGATGATCTAATAGACGCGGTTCGACCAGCCGGACTGGCGAATCAAAAGGCGCCGAGGATTCAAGAAGCGCTTGCGGTCATCTTCGAAAAGGCTGGCGAATACAGCATCGACTTTCTCAACGATTTGCCGCTGGATGAGGCGAAAGCGTGGCTGGTCTCGCTCAGAGGCATCGGACCGAAAACGGCGGCGATCGTCTTGTGTTTCGCTTATGGCCGCCCGGCATTCCCGGTCGACACCCATATTTTTCGCGTCTGCAAGCGCGTCGGCTTTCTGCCGGAGAAGCTGTCTGCCGATGACGCCCATCCGGTGATGGAAGCCATCGCGCCGCCGGAAGACTATTATCAGTTTCATATTCAGGTGATTCAGCACGGGCGCGATACTTGCCACGCGCGCAAGCCAGCCTGCGAGCACTGTCCCATCAGCGGGCATTGCAACTACTACGCCAACGAGAGCCAGACCGCCTGAGGCGCAGCCATTATACGACGAGGTCAGATTGGCGACCGATATGCCAGCCGAAACCCATATTATCATCTCGCCTCATTTTGACGACGGCGTCTTCAGTTGTGGCGGCGCAGCCCGTCAATTGACGGCGGCCGGGCATTCGGTGCTCGTGATTACGATGATGGGTGGCCTTTTCGATGGCGAGTTGCCGCAGACGCCGATTCTGGCCGATCTGCACCGGCGTTGGGCGGCCGGCGTCGATCCCCTGCGCCAACGTCAGATCGAAGATGAACGCGCCTCAGGGGCGCTCGGCGTTGACTTCATGCACGTTCCGCTGCCGGATTGCGTCTATCGTTTGGCTGGCGATATGGCGCTCTATCCATCGGAGGAGTCGCTCTTTGGCGCCGTGCATCCAGCAGATTACGCGCCGCGCCTGCTGAAGGGCATTCAGATCCCGGAATTGGAGACGGCGACCAAGGTCTATCTGCCCCTGGGCGTCGGTCATCATGTGGATCACCAGATCGTGCGCGACTGGGGCATGACGCAGATGCTTGACGTGCCGGACCGGTCTGCGCTCCGCTTTTTTGTGGAGTTCCCATATTCAAAGGCGGATCGATCCACCGAGATGGCGCTGGGCGCGATTGACTTGCCGCTGGCGCCGGCCGATGTCAGCTTGAGCGAAGCCGAAATGAAGGCGAAAATCGCGGCGATCGCTTGCTATGAATCGCAGATCAGCACCTTTTGGGCGGACGAGGAGGCGATGGAGAGGGACGTGCGGCGCGCGTTCACCGACTTGGATACTGGCGCTTATGTCGAACGTTTCTGGAAAATCGCGACTTAAAGCGAAAAGCCCGCTGCAATCCCGCATGAAGCAATACTCGGGCTGCCAACTTACCCCAAATGGCGATTTTAGCGCGGCCATTGAGATGAAGCCGCGCTAGAGGCGACGGTGGGATTCGAACCCACGAATGAAGGTTTTGCAAACCTCTGCCTT